>NZ_CP069303.1:2119090-2421818 GCF_016839145.1 Shinella sp. PSBB067
CGGCCTCGAAACGCCGAAGTCGATGCTGGCCAACGCCACCGAGATCAAGGACAAGGACCGCAAGCTCCACGAGGCCGAGCGCGCCAAGCTGAAGGCCGAGCTTTCGGGCGATGCGCTCGACAAGGCGCTGGACGAGCTGGAGAACCAGTGGAACCTCGGCGAGACCGACCGCAAGCAGCGCTACATGAGCCACGCCATGGCGATCGGCGCGCAGGCGCTCGACACGATCGGCCTTCCCGCCATCATCCGCCCGTCCTTCACCCTCGGCGGCACCGGCGGCGGCATCGCCTACAACCGCTCGGAATTCTTCGAGATCGTCAATTCCGGCCTCGACGCCTCCCCGACCACGGAAGTGCTCATCGAGGAATCCGTCCTCGGCTGGAAGGAATACGAGATGGAAGTCGTCCGCGACAAGGCGGACAACTGCATCATCATCTGCTCCATCGAGAACATCGACCCGATGGGCGTGCATACGGGTGACTCGATCACCGTCGCCCCGGCCTTGACCCTGACGGACAAGGAATACCAGATCATGCGCAACGCCTCCATCGCGGTGCTGCGCGAGATCGGCGTCGAGACGGGCGGCTCCAACGTGCAGTTCGCCGTCAACCCGGAAAACGGCCGCCTCGTCGTCATCGAGATGAACCCGCGCGTCTCGCGCTCTTCCGCACTGGCATCGAAGGCCACCGGTTTCCCCATCGCCAAGATCGCGGCCAAGCTCGCCATCGGCTACACGCTCGACGAACTGGAGAACGACATCACCGGCGGCGCGACCCCGGCCTCCTTCGAGCCGTCCATCGACTATGTCGTGACGAAGATCCCGCGCTTCGCCTTCGAGAAGTTCCCCGGCGCCGAACCGACGCTGACCACCGCCATGAAGTCGGTCGGCGAGGTCATGGCCATCGGCCGCACCTTCGCCGAATCGCTCCAGAAGGCCCTGCGCGGCCTCGAAACGGGCCTGACCGGCCTCGACGAGATCGAGATCCCGGGCCTTGGCGACGGCAACGACAACAATGCCATCCGCGCCGCCATTTCCACCCCGACGCCGGACCGCCTGCGCATGGTCGCCCAGGCGCTGCGCATGGGGCTGACGCCCGAGGAAGTCCACGAGGGTTCCAAGATCGACCCGTGGTTCATCGAGCAGTTCAAGGCCATCGTCGACATGGAGGCCCGCATCCGCGAGCACGGCCTTCCTGATGACGCCGAGAACCTGCGCATGCTGAAGGCCATGGGCTTCTCCGACGCGCGCCTCGCCACCCTCTCCGGCAAACGCCCGAAGGAAGTGGCGGAACTGCGCAACGGCCTTAATGTCCGCCCGGTCTTCAAGCGCATCGATACCTGCGCCGCCGAATTCGCCTCGCCGACCGCCTACATGTACTCGACCTACGAGACGCCGTTTGCCGGCGCCACGCGCTCGGAAGCCGGCATTTCGGATCGCAAGAAAGTCGTCATCCTCGGCGGCGGCCCGAACCGTATCGGCCAGGGCATCGAATTCGACTATTGCTGCTGCCATGCCGCCTTCGCGCTGAAGGATGCCGGCTATGAAGCCATCATGGTCAACTGCAACCCGGAAACCGTCTCGACCGACTACGACACCTCCGACCGTCTCTATTTCGAGCCGCTGACGGCCGAAGACGTGATCGAGATCCTCAAGGCCGAGCAGACCAACGGCGAAGTCGTCGGCGTCATCGTGCAGTTCGGCGGCCAGACCCCGCTGAAGCTCGCCGAAGCCTTGGAAAAGAACGGCATCCCGATCCTCGGCACCGCGCCTGATATGATCGACCTTGCCGAGGACCGCGACCGCTTCCAGAAGCTCCTGCAGAAGCTCGACCTCGCCCAGCCGAACAACGGCATTGCCTATTCGGTCGAGCAGGCCCGCCTCGTCGCGGCCGAGATCGGCTTCCCGCTGGTCGTGCGCCCGTCCTACGTGCTTGGCGGCCGCGCCATGCAGATCATCCATTCGGAAGGCCAGCTCCAGACCTACCTGCTCGATACGGTGCCGGAACTCGTGCCGGAGGACATCAAGCAGCGCTACCCGAACGACAAGACCGGCCAGATCAACACCCTGCTCGGCAAGAACCCGCTGCTCTTCGACAGCTACCTGACCAATGCGACGGAAGTCGACGTCGACGCGCTCTGCGACGGCAAGGACGTCTTCGTCTCGGGCATCATGGAGCATATCGAGGAAGCCGGCATCCATTCGGGCGACTCGGCCTGCTCGCTGCCGGTCCACACGCTCTCCAGCGAAATCGTCGACGAGCTGGAGCGCCAGACGAAGGCCCTCGCCAAGGCGCTGAACGTCGGCGGCCTGATGAATGTGCAATACGCCATCAAGGACGGCACGATCTACGTGCTGGAAGTCAACCCGCGCGCCTCGCGCACCGTGCCCTTCGTCGCCAAGACCATCGGCGCCCCGATCGCCAAGATCGCCGCCCGCGTCATGGCCGGCGAAAGTCTCGACGTGGCGATTGCCGCCTATGGCGCGAAGCCGGACCCGCGCAACCTCAAGCACATCGCCGTCAAGGAAGCCGTGTTCCCCTTCGCCCGCTTCCCGGGCGTCGATACGCTGCTCGGCCCGGAAATGCGCTCGACTGGCGAGGTCATCGGCCTCGACACGGACTTCGCGCTGGCCTTCGCCAAGTCGCAGCTCGGCGCCGGCGTCGACCTGCCGCGCGAAGGCACGGTCTTCGTCTCCGTGCGTGACGAGGACAAGGAGCGCGTGCTGGCGGCCGTGCGCCTCTTGACCGACATCGGCTTCAAGGTCATGGCGACCTCCGGCACCGCCCGCTTCCTCGCCGAAAAGGGCATTGAAGCGATCAAGGTCAACAAGGTGCAGGAAGGCCGCCCGCATGTGGAGGACGCCATCCGCAACCGCCAGGTCAGCCTCGTCATCAACACGACGGACGGCAACAAGGCGATCTCGGATTCGAAGTCGCTCCGCCGCGCCGCCCTGATGCAGAAGGTGCCCTACTACACCACCATGGCCGGCGCCAAAGCCGCCGCCCAGGCGATCAAGGCGCTCAAGCAGGGCCAGTTGGAAGTGCGTCCGCTTCAGTCGTATTTCTGAGGCCGATCTTTCAGTATGCGGAAAGCCGGGCGCGTTGCCCGGCTCAAACTGCCGGCAAAGGGTAAAACCCTCTCTTCCGTCATGCCCGGGCCTGTCCCGAGCATCTGCAACGTCCCGATCTTTCGATGCGTCGGCAGATCCTCGGCTCAGGGCCGAGGATGACGGCGGTGGGTGGGGTGAGGTTTACCAGCAAGCCAAGCCGGGCGCGTTGCCCGGCTCAACTGCCGACAAAGGGTAAACCCCTCTCTTCCGTCATGCTCGGGCCTGTCCCGAGCATCTGCGAACGCCTCGATCTTTCGTTGCGTCGGCGGGTCCTCGGCTCAAGGCCGAGGATGAGGGCGGTGGGTGGGGCGAGGTTTGTCAGCAAGCTGGGCCGGGCAACACGCCCGGCTTTTCATTGGGCGGCAAGTCTCTCCGACAGATGCCCTATGGTCTTCATGTCCTCGACGAAGAGGCCGTGCTGGCGGCGGCGTTCCGCCTCGTCGGGCAGGCGCAGCAGGAAGGACGGGTGGACGGTCGGGTAGAGCACGATATTGTTCTGCATGGCGATCGGCTTGCCGCGCAGCCGGCTCAGCGGTCCCTGCTGCCCGCTCAGCGCATAGAGCGCGGTGGCCCCGAGCGCGACGACGAGGCTCGGCTTCACCATTTCCATCTCCTTCGCCAGCCACCAGCGGCAATGCTCGATCTCGCCCCGGTTCGGCCTTTCGTGAATACGGCGCTTGCCGCGCGGCACATATTTGAAGTGCTTCACCGCATTCGTGAGGTAAAGCGTCTCGCGGGCAATGCCCGCCTCCTTCAATACCGCGTCGAAGACCCGGCCCGCCGGGCCGACGAAGGGACGGCCGGCAAGGTCCTCCTGGTCGCCCGGCTGCTCGCCCACCATCATGATCCGCGCCTCCTGCGGCCCCTCCCCGAAAACGGTCTGTGTCGCGGCGCAATGCAGCGGACAGCGCGTGCAGCCCCGCGCCGCCTCGCGCAAGGCCTCGACCGTGCCGGCGTCTGCCGGCATATGCGGCGGCAAGGTGCGGGCCGCCTCCTGCAGGCGATGATGGAAGGGCGGCGGATCGCTGGCGGCGCGCTCGGCCATGGCCCGCACATTCGCCTCGGCATTGGCGATGAGGTCGGGGATCAGATCCGCCTCCGGCAGGTGGCGCCAGTATTTCTTCGGCATTTCCGCCTGCATGGCCTTCAGCTTCAGCCGGGCCGGATTGAAGATGCTGGCATAATAGGTGCGCCAGAGTTCGTCCGTCGGGTCGCCATGGCCGGGATTCTCGCCGGGGCGCGTGTCGAAGATCAGGCTTTCGCCATCCCAGCTCGCCGTTCCCCGCGGCGTGGCGATGATCCAGTCCATGTCGGCGAAGCGCCGGCGGAAGAACGGCGCAGTCCGGGCGACGACGAAATGCGACGGCTCGAACCAGGCAAAGAAGCGGCGCCGTCCCTCCGCCTGCCCGGCGATCTCCTTGAAGCGCACGAAGGCCGTCATCTTGTGGCTGTCGCGATGCACATTCTTCGCCAGAAGCCGCGCCCAGGCGACATCCTTGTCCGCCGTAAGCTCCAGCAGGCGCCTGTCCGATTGCAGGCGCCAGAGCAGCCGGTACAGGAGATGAAAGCGGCCGGGCTCCGTATGGCAGGCGACCGCCTCGGCCAGGGAAAGGAAACCCGCGGGGACGGTCAGCGGCGCGGCCGCCGGATCGGGCTTCGGCAGGTCCGGCGCGGCTTCGAACAACTCGTCTTCCGCCCCGCCGATCCGCCAATCCACCTGCTGCGGCGAAAGGCCGGCGGCGGCGAGCGCGCGGGCCGCGTCCCGCCATTCGGAAAGATCGCCGCGCCCGACAAGGCAAACCCTGTGCATCAGAGCAGCGAAAGCTGTTCCGGCCTGGGGGCGAAAACGGCTTTCAGGTCGTCCCGGTCGGCAAGGCGGCGCGGCACCCAGCCCTCCGCCTCGATGAACGCCCGCACCTTGCGCAGCGAGACGCCGAGCCGGGCGAGGTCCTCCAGCCGCAGGCGGCGGAACCGGCGGCTGGACAGGATGGCGTCCACCGACTTCGTGCCGAGGCCGGGAACCCGCAGCAGCCGCTCGCGCTCCGCCCGGTTGACGTCGACCGGAAAGGCTTGGCGGTTGGCGAGCGCCCAGGCAAGCTTCGGATCCATGTCGAGATCGAGCATGCCGCCGGTCGAGGCCGTGATCTCGTCGATGCCGAAGCCGTAGAAGCGGTAGAGCCAGTCCGCCTGGTAGAGCCGGTGCTCGCGCACCAGCGGCGGCTTGATCAGCGGCAACGCGCGGGACGCATCGGGGATGGGGCTGAAGGCGGAATAATAGACGCGTTTCAAGCCGTAGCTGCCATAGAGCCGGGCGCTCGTCTTCAGGATGGTCGCATCGTCCGCCCCGTCGGCGCCCACGATCATCTGCGTGCTCTGGCCGCCAGGCACGAAGCGCTTGCGCCGTTTCGACTGCAGGGTGGGTTCCGCCGCCGCCTCGATCTTGCGGCGAAGCTCGCCCATCGCGCGGCGGATGCCCTCCGGCCGTTTTTCCGGCGCGAGCCGCCCGATGCCCGCATCCGTCGGCAGCTCGATGTTGAGCGACAGGCGGTCCGCGTAAAGCCCCGCCTCCTCGATCAGCTCGGGCGCGGCGTCGGGAATGGATTTCAGGTGGATATAGCCGCGAAAACCATGCTCGGTCCTGAGTTCCCGCGCCACGCGCACCATCTCGCCCATCGTGTGATCGGGCGAGCGGATGATGCCGGACGACAGGAACAGGCCCTCGATATAGTTGCGCCGGTAGAATTCCAGCGTCAGCCAGATCACCTCCTCCGGCGTGAAGCGGGCGCGCTCCACGTTACTGGACGAACGGTTGATGCAATAGGCGCAATCGAAGATGCAGAAATTGGTGAGCAGGATCTTGAGCAGCGAGATGCACCGGCCATCAGGCGCATAGGCATGGCAGATGCCCGCCCCTTCCGTCGAGCCGAGTCCGCCTGATTTCACGGAGTCGCGCTTGACCGTGCCGCTGGACGCGCAGGAGGCATCGTATTTGGCGGCATCCGAGAGGATGGCCAAGCGTTGTTGCAGCGATTTCTTCATATTTGTTCACTATATGTTCTATAAAGCAGAGTCAATGGCGGATGGATCATCGGCGGCTCAATAGCCGCCGATGATCGGGAGCACTTCCCCCGTGATGTAGCTGGAGCACTGCGGCGAGGCGAGGAAGACATAGGCCGGCGCCAGCTCTTCCGGCTGGGCGGGCCGCTTCATCGGCGTCTGCGCACCGAATTCCGCAACGTCTTCGGCCTCTTTGTCGGAGGGGTTGAGCGGCGTCCAGACCGGCCCCGGCGCCACGGCATTGACGCGGATGCCCCGCGGCACGAGCTGGCCGGCGAGCGAGCGCGTGAAGGCATGGATGCCGCCCTTCGTCATCGAATAGTCGAGCAGGTTCTTCGATCCCTCCAGGCCCGTGACCGACCCCGTATTGACGATCGCCGAACCCGGCGCCATATGCGGCACCGCCGCCTGCGCCATGAAGAAATAGCCGTAGAGATTGGTCTTCAGCGTCTCGTCGAAATGCGCCTCGGAAAGATCGAGGATATCCTTGCTGTGAACCTGGAACGCGGCGTTGTTCACCAGGATATCGAGCCGGCCGAGGTCCTGCACGACGCATTTCACCGTATCCGCGCAGAAGGCCTTGTCCTTGACGTCGCCGGCAAAGGCGATGCAGCGCCGCCCCTCCGCCTCGACGGCCGCGATGGTGTCCCGCGCGTCCCTTCCTTCCGCAAGATGGGCGATCGCGACATCCGCTCCCTCGCGGGCGAAGAGCACGGCGACCGCCCGGCCGATACCGGAATCGCCCCCCGTGACGAGCGCCACCTTGCCTTTCAGCTTCTCCGATCCCTTGTAGAAGGGCGCGTCGTACATCGGCGGCGGATCGAGCGCGGCTTCATGGCCGGGCTTCGGCTGATGCTGCTTGGGAAAGGGCGGAACCGGATAAAGCCGCGCACCGGCCTGCATCGCCTCGGGCTCGTCCCCTCCGCCCTTGCTGTCGGCCTTCGCCACCTCTTTCTGGATCTCGCGCTGTTTTGCCGCCGTGCGGGCGGATTGGCTCTGGCTCATCGCAGCCTCCTCAAAGCTCGGTCGGACGGATGTTGTCGACACGGACATTCCCGGCGACCACTTCGCGCGACCCTTCCACCGGATAGGCCGGACCGGTCTCATCGACGACCGTATAAAGCTTCTCGTTGCGGAAGGCGCTGGACGAGGTCGTGGAATTGCCGTCACCCGGAAGCGCATCGATTTCGAGATAGTCGAGCTCGGCCTCTGCCGCCACGACCCGCGCATCACCGCTGGACCTTGCCCGCACCACCACCTCGCCCTGGTTCGGCGCAAGGTCCCAGTTCGTGTCCGTTGCCGCGGCAACGGGAACGAGGCGGAAGAGCTTCAACTGCTCGACATCGGAATAGTCGGCAACGGGCGCCTCGGCATCCTGCCGCGGCGCGTTTTCATCGAAGCCGGCGGACCAGTCGCGGGCGGGCGTTGCCATGCCGGGCGGCGTGCGGTGCGCCGTGGCGTCGTCGCTGCCGGTGATGACGCGCGGCTTGGCGCTGGAAACGCCGTCATTGCCGCGCCCGGCCTCGGATACCGCAAATTGTGGCACGGCATCGGCGCGGATGATCGTCTCGCGGCCTGTCTCGGCCGATACGACACTGTCGGAACCCGGCATGGCGCGCGGCTCGACGGGAACCACCTGCTCGTCCTTTTCCTGATAGGCCGCGCCCGACGCCTCCCGGCGCCCTTCGTCATGCATGGCCTGGCTGCCGGACACCTCACCGGCCAACTGCTTGAAATAACCGGAAATCTTCTCGATCAAACCCATCGTCGTTCCTCACATCCTGGTTTCGAGGCGAGCCATCGCGGCCTTCACGATCGCGCGAATCTCGTCATCCGCGATCTGCTGGGCCGCAAAGGCGGCATCGGGCTCGACGCCCGGATCCTCCTCGTGGTCGATGACCGTTTCGTTGTCGCGCGCCATGGCGATAAGCGCCTCGCGCGCCTCGGGAATGGCGGCCACCACCGAAAGAAGTTCGACCAGCAGACGCCGGTGCGCGTTGATCCTGCCTTCCAGATGAGCCGCATTTTGCAAAGTCATGCCCGCCTCCCGCGATAGAGCGCTAACGGCAGCACCGGAGGATTGTTCCGGCGTCTGTGGGGCACGGCTGGCATGCGGCGAAAAAACTGGCCTTGGCGGCGCGCAATCTGCTATAAGAGCCATTCAAACGCTTCCGACGGTTCCGGGGATTTTTCTCCGGAGACCGTTTTCTTTTGCGTTCGTGCAGGCGGGAGCCTGGGCGACGCGGTCTGAAGGACGGGATAAAATGGTTGAAAAGGTACCGATGACCCAGGACGGTTTCGTCAAGCTGCAGGAAGAACTGCGCTGGCGCCAGCAGGAGGAACGTCCGCGAATCATCGAGGCGATCGCCGAGGCACGCGCCCATGGCGACCTGTCGGAAAACGCCGAGTACCACGCCGCCAAGGAAGCCCAGAGCCACAACGAAGGCCGCATCACCGAGCTGGAAGACTTCGTCGCCCGCGCCGAGGTCATCGACCTCACCAAGATGTCCGGCTCCAAGATCAAGTTCGGCGCCCGCGTGAAGCTCGTCGACGAGGACACCGAGGAAGAGAAGGTCTACCAGATCGTCGGCGACCAGGAGGCCGACGTGAAGCAGGGCCGCATCTCGATCTCCTCCCCCATCGCCCGCGCCCTCATCGGCAAGGAAGTCGGCGACTCGATCGAAGTCAACGCCCCCGGCGGCTCCAAGGCCTACGAGATTCTGGCGGTAAGCTGGGGTTGATGGTCGGTCCATGCCGAACAGACCGGATATTCGCGACGTCGAGGTCATCGCGCCCAATTTCAAGCGCCGCCTGTCCGGCGTGACCTCGACGATCATCCAGCTTGTTCCCGTCCAGAACAAGCTGGGCCAGAAGGTGGCAACGCTCGGCCCAGGCCTCCCGGATACGCTGCCCAAGCTGCGCTGGCGCGATCTCCTGTCCCTGTGGACCCCGCCGCCCGGCCGCAAGGCCCGGATCTGGCATGCGCGGCGCAACGTCGAAATGCTGGCCGGACTCGTGATGCGCGACCTGCTGCGCATGAAGCTGAAGCTGGTCTTCACTTCCGCCTCGCAGCGCCGCCATACGGGCTGGACGAAGTTCCTGATCTCACGCATGGACGCGGTCATTGCCACGAGCGCGAAGACCGCCTCCTATCTCGAGGTGCCCTGCACCGTCATCATGCACGGCATCGACACCGAGCGCTTCTCGCCGCCTGCCGACAAGGCCGCCGCCAAAGCTGCGCTCGGTCTCGACCCCGCCCAGAAATACGTCGGCTGCTTCGGCCGCATCCGCCATCAGAAGGGAACGGACCTCTTCGTCGACGCAATGATCGCCCTCTTGCCGGAACGCCCGGACTGGTCAGCCATCATAGCGGGCCGCGCTACGGCCCAGCATGTGGAGTTCGAAACAGAATTGAAGGAAAAGGTGCGCGCCGCGGGCCTGGACAAACGAATTCTTTTCGTCGGCGAGCACACCAACATCCACGAATGGTACCGCCCCCTCGACCTCTTCGTCGCCCCCCAGCGCTGGGAAGGCTTCGGCCTGACGCCGCTGGAGGCAATGGCGACGGGCGTACCGGTTGTGGCGACGGATGTGGGGGCGTTCAGCGAGTTGATCGTGACGGGAGAAGGGGAAACCGGCCTTCTCATCCCCGCCGACAGCCTCAGTTCCATAGCGCAAGCCGCGGCAAGCCTAATGAATGACACTGCCCGGCGCAACGCCGTCGGCTCGCAAGGGCGCCGGCATATTGCATCCCGCTTCACCATTGAAAACGAGGCGCGGCACGTTGCTGCGGTGTACCGGCGGACGCTTGAGGCCTAAGATCAGCGGCCCACGTAGTCGTCGTGGTTCGGACGCGCACGAAGCGCTGCGCGCTGCGCGATTTTCGCCTGCGTCAGGAAAGCATATATAAACCCCGTCATCGCTTCGATGAAGCCGGGCACGCCGCACCGCCACAGGCCATTCCTGAAATACAGCCGCAGAAAATAGATGATCGGCGAAAAGATCAGTTTCGACAAGCTGGGTCGGCGGCCTTCCGCGATCTGTTGATCCGCCTTCAGCGTCGAATACTTGTTTTCCTTAAGAATTTGCTCATCAATGATCAACGGGCGAAAATGCAGCAGACTGCCCGTCGTCACGCTCTTCACCTCGCCGTTCGCCGCGATCCCTTCATGAACCTGCTGACGCAGGTCATAGGCGCCCCGGCCACGACGAATGAGCCGGAGGTTCTTCCGCTCCCGAACATTTTCGGACGTGTATCCATATCCCACGAGGTAAGGCCGGCGTGCAACGCGCCATCCCACGACCTCATCCGGCGCGTCAAGCAACTCCGGCAAAAGTCTCCGCAACGCTTTATCCAGCCGCTCGTCGGAATCTATGTTGAGGCACCAGTCCTGCGTGCATTGTTCAAGCGCAAATTGCTTCTGCCCCGCATAACCGCGCCATGTTTCCCGAAACAGTCGCAACGGCCACCCTTTGTCGATGTAGGACTGGATGAGCGCGAGCGTACCGTCGGTGGACCCGGAGTCCACGATGACGATTTCCGCAAAGCCCTCAAGACTTTCGATACAGTGACCGAGGTAATGTTCCTCGTTCTGGCAGATGATGAAGGCCGAAATGGACAGATAGGACATTTGACTTTCGGTTCCTTAGCTTTCAAACACGTTCTGGCTTGACCCATAGAACAAGGGTCGTGTTTCGAATAGGGCAAGAGTACAAACTTGAAGATCCTCCTTATCAACCTCGAAAGAAATCCGGAACGCCTCTCGCGGATGTCCACCCTGCTTTCGGACATGCAGCTTCCATTCGAGCGAATCGACGCGGTAGACGGCAAATGTCTATCAACGCAGGAACAGGCCCGCTGGTCGCAGAGCCAAGCCGACGGCAGCCCTTTTCTCTCTCCGAGCGAAGTGGGCTGCTATCTCAGTCATCGCATCGCCTGGGCAAAAATTGCCGGCCTGGAAAGCGACTTCGGCCTAGTGCTTGAAGACGACCTGCACTTCGCCGAAGGATGTGCGGGATTCTTCAGCACGAATGACTGGATTCCCGACGATGCCGACGTCGTGAAAGTGGAAACCGTTTTCTGGAAAACCTTGATCGGCAGAAGCCACAGGGATATAGGAAACGGATATTCTGTAACCCGGCTTCATGGCCAGCACTTCGGCATGGCAGGTTATATACTTTCGCCGGGCTGCGCCCGTACATTGCTGAATCTTGGCGCTCTGGACCGCGCAATCGATCAGATATTCTTCGACCCTGCCTCCGGCCTGTTCCATGACCTTACTCTTTATCAAGCCATGCCGGCCTTCTGTGTGCAAGATCAGTTCATCGCGCAAAATCACCTAGGAATACCCACGAACATCGAGCGGGGGTGGGACCTAAAGAGCCGGCGCAGGGCACTGGCTCAGAAAGTCGGAAGGGAACTGTCCCGACCGCTTTCTCAGCTACGCGACATTATCGTCGGGCGGCTTTTGTCCCCTTTCACCCGGAAGAAGCTGACGAAAATCGGGTTCAGGCCATATCTTCCACCAGTTCAACCATCATCAGTAGATCGTTGAACTGCCCACCAGCAGGTAAGCGCAGCGTCTTGCCATCGAAGACCGCCTCTCGGAACGAAGACGGAATCTCATATTCGCGGCGATCGGCAAAACCACCTCTGGCTTTCACATCGGCGAGATAGGCGATCAGATTTTCCCGCCTAAGCGCAACCTCGCCACGAAGCTTCCTCTCCTTGGACGGCCGATAGCCAAGTCCGGAAATATGCCGCCTGAAGTCATACTTCAGGCGTGACAGGACATTGATTTTCTTGGGCGACAGGAGCCCATTCATATCGACCCCGGCGCGACGGGCGGCTTTCGAGAGATATTGGTATCCCCAGTTGTCCAGATCATCGACCCCCTCGCGGAAACGCCCCATCCATGGCTTGTCCGGCTTGCTGAAATGTAAAAAAATCGGAGGAAACGCATCGTCTATACCGACGCTGAAAAGACAGGCCTGAAAATTCCATGACGGACTGAGGCCGCTCCAGCGCTCCTGGAAAACGGCATTCAGAAAATCCTGATCGAACATCCTCATGCCATTCGCATGGGCGGCAACATAATCTTGCAACAATGCTGCGAAATCGAGTTCCAGCCAAGCGGCCACGTCGATAACCAGCACACCGGAATTTAAATATTGGGGCGCATGAACGCCGATGGAGGCCAGCCACTCAGTTCTGCTCATCTCCGGAAGCGGAGAATCATGCGTGACTTCAAAGTCGTGCGTCGCAGCCAACCCGTGCGGAAGTGGCAGCGACCATATTCTATCGTCTCGTCGGATGGGAAGCAGATCCGCGTCCAGATAGATAACCCGCTCGTATTGCTTCAAAAAGCGGGGCGCAAATATCCGCAGATAAACGATCCTTGGCCATTTCTCGCTCGACGGCACGCCGTCGGGCAGCAAGCAGGACAGTTCGTTTTCATGATAGTATACGCCAGGCACAGCGGCCCGTCGCTTCGCGGAGGTTGCGCCGCCCTCAACAAAGATGTGCACATCCAGTCGCCAAGTGCGCACAAGATGACATGCCAGAGCGAATGCGACTGGCTCAAGCCGTTCATCGACGACATAATAGAATGCGTGTTGGGAGCTCATTTCGGTACCGCATACAGCCATTGCATTTCCCCGCCGCGAAACTCGTCCAGCAACAGCGGAGCAATCGGGCCATGGACGCCAGCCAGTTCCGGATACATCTTCACGTCGCGCGCAGTCTGATCGACGATCTTCATCGTATGCGTATCCGCGAAATAATCGATCAGGATATTGCTCACGTTTGGCACGAACAGATCGTGCAACTCTATGATAAAGCTGGAAACGGCCGAAACGCCGCGCGGCATTTCCACCACGTATTGCTCAAAACCTTCGCAGTCGAGTATGAAAAGCGGCTTGACCGGAGCAACGTCTGCGATGCCCGCCAGCGGATTTGCGTAATCGAACCTATCGAGCCTAGTAATCTCCACTTCGTTCAAACGCGCGCAATGGTCGAGCGACTTGAATGACTTGACATCGATATCGTAGGTATATACCCGCGCTTCGGGAAGCCGGCGCTTCATACCGATCGCATAATACCCCTCCGAAGCGCCGATATTAACGATAATGCTAGGCTTGCGCGCCACTTCCTCCTCAAGGGCAAAAAAAATCTCGGCCTCATATGACCCCACGATTTTAGCCAGAACGTCATAATCGCTCCAAGCGCCCTCTTCCGGTAACCACAGTCCTTCGAAAGGACCTCTGGCAACCCGGTATCCCGTCTTTTTCAAGATATCCCGAACCAGCAGCCGCTTGTAAGCTAGTGCGGCATCAAGAAAATTCTTTTCGTATGAACTAGTTCGCAGGCGGTAGACGCCCAAACCCAAGGGCCGAAGAATCGTTTCGATAATTGCTTTCTTGCCCAACTATATCTCCATATTATGCTTCGCCTACCGAGCACCACAAATCCGACTTGCGACGATCATGAACATCAAAGTGCGAAAAACTGGTCCCACACTTGGCCCATTTACTCCAACGCACAAAGAAGTATCGCCGATAAATAAGTCCATACGGCAGATTGCGGACGATTTCTAGATCTCCACCAGCCCCACCTTCTTCACCTGCCGGATCGTCAGCATCGTCCGCACGGTATCCACCTGCGGGTTTGCGGTCAGTTCCTCGATGACGAAATCCTGGAAGCGGGTGAGGTTTTCGGCGATGCAGTGGAGGAGGAAATCGCTGTCGCCGGAGACCATCCAGGCCTGGCGGACCATCGGCCACTCGCCGGTCGCGGCGGCGAACGCCTTGAGGTTGGCTTCGGACTGGTGCTTGAGGCCGACCATGCAGAAGGCGACGAGGTCGTAGCCGAGGGCGGGCGCGTTCAGCATTGCCGTGTAGCCCTCGATGATGCCGGCCTCCTCCAGCTTTCGCACGCGGCGAAGGCACGGCGGGGCGGAAATGCCGGCGCGCGCGGCCAGCTCCACATTGGTCATCCGGCCATCGGCCTGGAGCTCCTTCAGGATGCGGATGTCGATGGCGTCTAGTTCTGCACGGAACATGGGGCTTTTCGGAACCTTTCGGGATGGCGACCGGAAGTGACCCGAATCGCCGCATCAGCGCAACATTGTTACCGCAAGCGGCACAAATATGTCACGCGGCTTCGCTAGTCTGTTGGCAAAGCGCCGCACGCACTTGAAACTGTCCGCGCTCCCCTCATAAATGGGCATCGAACGAAGACACGCCGGCCCGTGCCCTGCGCGCGACCCGCGCGGGCGGGCCGATTGGGGCAAGGCCCCGGAAGGAACGACCATGTCCGGCCAGTCCAGTAACAGCAGGCACGTCAAGGTGCTGATCATCGGCTCCGGCCCCGCCGGCTACACCGCCGCCATCTACACCGCCCGCGCGATGCTGGAGCCCGTGCTGATCGCCGGCATGGAACAGGGCGGCCAGCTCATGATCACCACCGACGTGGAGAACTACCCGGGCTATGCCGACCCGGTGCAGGGCCCGTGGATGATGGAGCAGATGCTCAAGCAGGCAGAGCATGTCGGCGCCGAGATCGTCAACGACCTCGTCACGAACGTCGACCTCGACGTGCGCCCCTTCCGCATCTCCACCGACAGCGGTACCGCATGGACCGCCGACGCGCTGATCATCGCCACCGGTGCAAAGGCCAAGTGGCTCGGCATCGACACCGAGCATAAGTTCATGGGCTTCGGCGTTTCGGCCTGCGCCACCTGCGACGGCTTCTTCTACCGGGGCAAGGATGTCATCGTTGTCGGCGGCGGCAATTCGGCCGTCGAGGAAGCGCTCTATCTTTCGAACCTCGCCAAGTCCGTGACGGTCGTGCACCGCCGCGATTCGTTCCGCGCCGAACGGATCCTCCAGGAGCGCCTGTTCGCCAAGGAGAACGTCAGGGTCGTCTGGGACCACGAGGTCGTCGAATATCTCGGCGCCGGGGCAAAGCCGCCGATGCCGGCCTCCGTCAACGGCGTGAAGCTGCGCAACGTGAAGACCGGCGAGACGCGCGACATGGAAACGGACGGCGTCTTCGTCGCGATCGGCCATGCGCCGGCAGTGGAGCTCTTCAAGGGCAAGCTGCGCCACAAGCCGAACGGCTACCTCTGGACGGCACCCGATTCCACCGCGACGGACGTGCCGGGCGTCTTTGCCGCAGGCGACGTCACGGACGACATCTACCGTCAGGCCGTAACGGCCGCCGGCATGGGCTGCATGGCGGCCCTCGAAACCGAAAAATACCTTGCAGGTCATATGCCTGTCGCAATTGCGGCCGAGTAGAAGCCGCCAACGAAGGGAGGCGGATTCGGGTCCGACCTGCCGAGTGGGAACAGTGGAAATCAGCGACCGGGCGGGAAGCGTGACGCTCCCCGCCTCACAGACATATGGGGGATAGAATGCCGCTCGATTGGGACAAGCTGCGGATTTTTCACGCCGCGGCCGAGGCCGGCTCGTTCACGCACGCCGCAGACAAGCTGCACCTTTCTCAATCGGCCATCAGCCGCCAGGTGAGCGCGCTGGAACAGGATGTCGGCATCAAGCTCTTCCACCGCCATGCCCGCGGCCTGATCCTTACCGAGCAGGGCGAAATCCTCTACCGCGCCGCGCACGACGTGCTGATGAAGCTCGAAAGCGTGCGCGTCCAGCTCACGGAAAACACCGAGAAGCCGAGCGGCAAGCTGCGCATCACCACCACGGTCGGCCTCGGCCAGGGCTGGCTGACGGACAAGGTGCAGGAATTCCTCGCGCTTTACCCGGACATGCAGGTGCAGCTCATCCTCGACAACGAGGAGCTGGACGTGAACATGCGCCATGCGGACTGCGCCATCCGCCTGCGCGAACCGCAGCAGTCGGACCTCATCCAGCGCCGGCTCTTCACCGTGCACATGCACATCTACGCCGCCCCCTCCTACATCAACCGCTACGGCGAGCCGCAGTCGATCGACGATCTCGACAATCACAAGATCATCACCTTCGGCGAGCCCGCGCCGAGCTACCTCCTGGACGTCAACTGGCTGGAGGTCGCCGGCCGCGATTCCGACAATCCCCGTCCCTCCGTCCTGCAGATCAACAGCCAGACCTCGATCAAGCGCGCCTGCCTGCTCGGCATCGGCATCGCGATGCTGCCGGATTATATTGTCGGCCGCGACCCGGGACTGATCCAGCTCCCCGTCAGCGCCGACATCCCCTCCTTCGATACCTATTTCTGCTACCCGAGCGAGATGAAGAACTCGGCCAAGCTCAAGGTTTTCAGGGATTTCATCGTCGCCAAGGCGCGCAACTGGAACTTCTGAACAGGGCCGATTTCCAAGGCCTGCGCCTCGTGCATGGCTGGCATGCACATTAAATGATTGATGTATGCCCAAAAAACCACCATATCGCGCCCAGCTGATGCATTTTGGTGGCTTTTTCCTCCCAGTGCCACCGCAGCAGCTGTTCCCCTCTGGAGGTTTTATTACCTTCAAAACTACAAAGGGCCCAAGTTGATCTTGCGGCCCTCTTTTTTTGCCTTCCGTTAACCAAGATGGAATTTTCAACATTCCTGCAAAACTTGGCACGCGCTTCTCTTGAAGAACAGCGCCCCCTCCCCCATATCTAGAACAGCCGACGCACTTGCGGTCTTCTCCTCCCAGTGCCGCGCGTTGGCTGTTCCCCTCTGGAGGTTTTGAACCTTCAACCTTGCAGGGCCCGGGCTTCGCTCGTGGCCCTTTTTTTTGCCTGCACCTCTTGCATCGACAAATGACGAACCCAATATCGATGAAGACCGATATATCCATCGCCGGATCACGATAGACAATGACCCCGCCCGACACCGACGAAATCCTCAAGGCCCTCGCCCATCCGAAGCGGCTGGAGATTCTCGCCTGGCTGAAGGAGCCGCGGCAGCATTTCGCCGGCCAGGAACATCCCCTGGATTTCGGCGTGTGCGCCGGCCAGATCGAAAAGCGCTGCGACCTCTCGCAATCCACCGTCTCCGCCCATCTTGCCACCCTCCAGCGCGCCGGCCTCGTGACGACGCGCAAGGTCGGCCAGTGGGTGTTCTTCAAACGCGACGAAGACAAGATCGCGGCCTTCCTCCACCACATCAATGGCGCCCTCTGAGCGCCCTCCTTTCCTAGCCAGAAGAAGGACTCTTCCATGCCCTCGCTCTTCGACCCCATCAAGATCGGCGATATCCAGCTCAAGAACCGCATCGTCATGGCGCCTCTGACGCGCAACCGCTCCCCGGGCGCCGTGCCGAACACCCTGAACGCCGCCTATTACGAGCAGCGCGCCAGCGCCGGCCTGCTGATCACCGAGGCCACGGCCATCACCCAGCAGGGCCAGGGCTATGCCGACGTGCCGGGCCTCTACACGCCGGAAGCGCTCGCCGGCTGGAAGCAGGTCACCGATTCCGTGCACAAGGCCGGCGGCAGGATCGTCGTGCAGATGTGGCATGTCGGCCGGATTTCGCACGATACGCTGCAGCCGGGCGGCGGCAAGCCGGTCGCCCCCTCCGCCATCCGGGCCAAGTCCAAGACCTATCTCATCAATGCCGACGGCACCGGCAGCTTCGCCGAGACATCCGAGCCCCGTGCCCTGGAAAAGCAGGAGCTTCCCGGCATCGTGGAAGACTATCGCCGCGCCGCCCGCGCCGCGGTGGACGCCGGTTTCGACGGCGTCGAGATCCATGCGGCCAACGGCTACCTGATCGACCAGTTCCTGCGCTCGGGCAGCAACCAGCGCACGGACGAATACGGCGGCTCCATCGAGAACCGCGCGCGTCTGCTCTTCGAGGTCGTCGATGCGATCACCTCGGAAATCGGCGCCGGGCGCACGGCAATCCGCATCTCGCCGGTCACGCCGGCCAACGATGCCTTCGATCCGAACCCGCAGCCCCTCTTCACCTATGTCGTGGAGGGCCTCGCCCGTTACGACCTTTCCTACATCCACATCATCGAGGGCGCGACGGGCGGAGCCCGTGATCACCAGCAGGGCGACGCCCCGTTCGACTATGCGGCGCTGCGCGCGGCATACAAGGCAGCCGGCGGCAAGGCGGCCTGGATGGTCAACAACGGCTATAACCGCGAGCTTGCCATCGACGCCGTGGAAGAAGGCAAGGCCGACCTCGTCGCCTTCGGCAAGCTCTTCATCGCCAACCCCGATCTCGTGGAGCGGCTGAAGAACGACACGGTGCTGAATCCGCTGGACAAGGACACCTTATACGGCGGCGGCGCCAGGGGCTATACCGACTACCCGGCCCTCGAAAACGTCGCCTGAACGGGCAGCGCTCCGAAGAGCCTTTCGCAATATGAAGACGGCGCCTGCGGTTTCCTCCACCGCGGGCGTTTTCTTTTTGCGCGGCTCGGCTACATCTACCGGAGGTGAATCTACCCCGGAGCCGCTCGCCCATGCTGTCCAGCCTGCTGAAGGAACGCTTCCTGTTCGTCGGCCTCGCCGCCGCCATCGTCGCCTATGCGAGCGAGCACAGCCTGCTGGCGATGGGTCGCCTGCCGGTGCTGGCGGCGGCCTTCGCCCTCGTCGTCGCCATCGTCCTCGTTTCCACCCGCATCGCCCATCATGCGGAAATCCTCGCCTCCAAGGTCGGCGATCCCTACGGCACGATGATCCTCACCCTGTCGGCCGTACTGGTGGAGGTGGTGATCCTCGCCATCATGATGCAGGGCGAGACATCGCCGACGCTGGTGCGCGACACGATCTATGCCGCAGTGATGCTCGACATCAACGGCATCCTCGGCCTTGCGGCGCTCCTCGGCGGCATCCGCCACGGCGAGCAGCCCTACAACGACGATTCCGGCAAGACCTACGGCGTGATGATCCTGACGGCCATGGGCATTTCCATGGTGGTGCCGGAATTCGTGCCGCGCGAAAGCTGGCATCTCTATTCCGCCTTCACCATCGGCGCGATGATCGCCCTCTATGCGCTGTTCCTGCGCATGCAGGTCGGCGCGCACAGCTATTTCTTCAGCTACGCCTATCCGCGCGCGGAACGGAAGGAGGGCATGGCGAGCAAGGCGCCGGACGAGAACGAGCCGGCGACGCTCTCGATCCTCGTCATCGTTATCGGCGTGGTGCTGATCGGCGCGCTTGCCGAAGTGATGTCGGTGCTGCTCGGCGCCGGGCTGAAAGGCTCCGGCGCGCCGCCGGCGTTGATGGCCGTGGTCGTCGCCGCGATCTCCGCTGCGCCGGAAATCCTGACGGCCTTGCGCGCCGCGCTCGCCAACCGCATGCAGTCCGTCGTCAACATCGCCATGGGCGCCTCGCTCTCGACGGTCATCCTCACGGTGCCCGTCATGGAGGCCATCGCCCTCTACACCGGCCAGCCCTTCGTCATGGCCATGTCGCCGACGCAGACCGTGATGGTCGCCATCACGCTGATCGCCGCCGCCATCAACCTCAACGACGGCGAGACGAACGCCATCGAGGGGATGACGCATTTCATCCTCTTCGCGACCTTCATCATGCTGACCTTGATCGGCCTTTAGCGGCGCATGCCGCCGACATGGTACTCGCCGGGACCGTTGCGCATGGAGCGGTACTTCTCGGGATTGTTGAAGAAATAATCCCAGACCGACATCATGGCCGGCCGCTCGCTGACCACGATCTTGCCGCCCGGCGCTTCCTCGCGCCGTTCGCCATAATTGTCGGCGGCAAACGCGGAGGTCGCGGCGGTGAGCGCGAGAAGGGCGACGAGTGAGAGGGACGTGGCTTTCATGAGGCTGCTCCGGTGTTTCCGTATCGCTTCATTATATCGGCAACGAAGGCGAAAATTTCACCAGTGGAAACAAAAAACCCGCCGTCTCCGGCGGGCTCAGCTGGTCGGCAAGCCTTGCTCCATCCACTGCCGTCATCCTCGGCCCTGTGCCGAGGATCTGCCAACGTATCGAAAGATGGAGACGTTGCAGATGCCCGGGACAGGCCCGAGCATGACGAAAGAGAGGTTTCCGCATCGTGTGTCAGCGGCCTGACCCGCCGTCTCCGGCGGGTTTCCCGTTCACGAAGCGAAATGGCTTACTTGCAGGCCGCGCAGAAGCGCTGGATGCGCTTGCAGGCTTCTTCCAGTTGCGCTTCCGAGGTCGCATAGGAGATGCGGAAGTTCGGGCCGAGGCCGAAGGCCGAGCCGTGCACGACGGCGACGCCTTCGGCTTCCAGCAGTTCCGAAACGAAGTCCTCGTCCGTCTCTATGACCTTGCCCGACGGCGCGGTCTTGCCGATCAGGCCCTTGCAGGACGGATAGACGTAGAAGGCGCCTTCCGGCGACGGGCACTCGATGCCGGTCGCCTGGTTGAGCATGGAGACGACGAGGTCGCGGCGGCCCTCGAAGATCTTCTTGTTTTCCGGGATGAAGGCCTGCGTGCCGTTCAGCGCCTCGACGGCCGCCCACTGGGCGATCGAGCAGGCGCCCGACGTCTGCTGGCCCTGGATCATGTCCATGGCCTTGATGAGGGCGAGCGGGCCGGCCGCATAGCCGATACGCCAGCCGGTCATCGCATAGGCCTTGGAAACGCCGTTCATCGTCAGCGTGCGGTCGTAGAGGCCGGGCTCGACCTCGACCGGGGTCGCGAACTTGAAGTCGCCATAGGTCAGGTGCTCGTACATGTCGTCGGTCAGCACCCAGACATGCGGATGGCGCATCAGCACGTCCGTCAGCGCCTTCAGCTCGTCGTGGCTGTAGGCCGCGCCCGAGGGGTTGGACGGCGAGTTGAAGATGAACCACTTGGTCTTCGGCGTGATCGCCTTTTCAAGGTCCTCCGCCTTGAGCTTGAACTTGTTTTCCTGCGTCGTGGCGACAAAGACCGGCGTGCCGCCGCACAGCGAGACCATTTCCGGGTAGGACACCCAGTAAGGCGTCGGGATAACGACTTCATCGCCCGGATTCATCGTCGCCATGAAGGCGTTGAAAAGAATCTGCTTTCCGCCCGTGCCGACGATCGTCTGCGCGGCGGTGTAGTCGAGATTGTTCTCGCGCTTGAACTTCCTGACGATGGCCTCGCGCAGTTCCGGAATGCCGGAAACCGGCGTGTACTTCGTCTCGCCGCGGTTGATCGCCTCGATGGCGGCCTGCTTGATGTTGTCTGGCGTGTCGAAGTCCGGCTCGCCCGCACCGAGCCCGATGACGTCGCGGCCCTTGGCTTTCAGCTCGCGCGCTTTCTGGGAAACGGCGATGGTGGCGGAAGGCTTCACACGGGAAAGGGCGTCGGCAAGAAAGGCCATGATGGAGATGTCCTCATCGGGTTCAAAGACGGCTTGGCGCCATGGACCCGGAGCGCCGGGCTCCATAGCGGTTAGGTCTATGTCGAATGTGGGCCGGTCTTGCAAGCGCGCAGGGGAAAAAAAGCGGGAAATGCGGGCCTCGGCGCAAAATTTCATGGGCGCCATCAGCAACGCGAATGCATCGCGCTCCTCTCGTGCAACCATCACACCCAAAGGTTGAAGAACAAAGAAATAACAGAAATTTTTACGCGAAGACTTAAGCCGGCGTTAACGGATCGGCTCTATCCTCTCTTCGACGTCGACATCGTTCCGGCGAGTGGTGCGCTGCATGAGCGAAAGAAGCATCTTCTCCAATCTCGTCCGCCAGCCGGATGGAGCGTTCAGCGCCGTCTACGGCGCCTTCCTGCTGCAATCGGCGCTCCAGCCGATCTTTCGCGAGCGCGAGGACGGCCGGCTGCAGATCGCCGCCTTCAAGGGGCTGATCCGCGCAAGCGTCGACGGTGACCCCGCCGCCCCGACGGACTTCTTCCACACCGTGCCGGAAGACGAGCGCGCCGCGGTCGACGGCCTTTGCCGGAGCCTCCACATCCTCAACACCGGCGCGCTCGGCCGGCAGGACATCGCGCTGCTCGTGAATTTCCAGAAAGGTCTCTACGACACCCCCCAGGCGATGCGCCAGGAGGTCGAGCGCCTGCGGCTCTGCACGCACGAAGCCGGCATGGCGCCCGAGGCTGTCGTCTGCGAGTTGCGCGAACACCCGCTCGACGATCCCGACGTCCTCGCGCAATTCGCCGGACGGCTTCGTGAAAGCGGATTTTCCATCGCCATAGACGAGTATACCGGCGAAGACCGCGACCTCGAACGCCTCGAGCGCCTGAAGCCGCAATACGTGACCTTCGATACGGCCTGGCTGCACGGCTTTGCGGAAAACTCCGCGGGCCTTGCGCTCCTGCGGGTGGTGCTCGGCCAGTTCGCGCAGAAGGGCATCCGCACCGTCGTCGCCGGCATCGAGGATCCCGGCATGATCGCCCGCTGCCGCGAGATGGGTGGCCCGCTGATGCAGGGCTACCTGCTTGCCCGTCCGGAACTGGCCCCGACCAGCTTCAACAGCACCTACCCCGAACGCGGCGCCGAGCCGTTGCAGGCGCCGCCGGAAAGCCCCGCGGCGGGCGTTAACGCGCCGGCCGAGGCACGCGCTTCGCGCCCTGTGCGCCACTTCGGCAGGCGGGGCGTCTAGACGGTGAAAAACGGCCATTCCGTCGACCGAACATGTTGAAAATCCGTCTTTTTTACCATGCCATATTTTTGCCGCAATAAATGTCGGCCCTTGCCGCAATTCGGTCCTTGTGGCGCCGATTTCGGCAGGCCTTTTCAGTCCCGCAAGAGGAAAAAAGCCAAGACAGGGGATGACGATGTTTCTGGACGAAGACAAGACCGCCGGCACGCCGAAGGCCCGCGAATCGCGCGCCATGTTCCTGATCGCCATGACGGCGCTCGCCGCCTGCGTGGTCATGGTCGTCAGCCTGATCTCGCCGCCGGCCGTCGCCATCGACACGATCAAGACCTCCGGCATCCCGGCCGCGGCCTCGCAGCTCGCCCCCACGCAAAAGTGACACCGTCCCCCGCATCGTCCCCGGAACGCCCCTTGAAAGCCGGTCGCCGGTGGTCCAGTTAACGGGCAAAGGGGAGACGACGATGCGGCGGGAAAAAAGCGATTTGAAGGGCCTTGTGAAAGGCGCGGCGATAGCGATCCTCCTGGCCTTCGCGCTGTCTCCCGCCCCCTCGGCCGCACAGACCCGCGAGTTCCCCAGCAAGAAGGCCCCCCTGGCCGTCGAGACGCTGGTGACCGGCCTGAAACAGCCATGGTCCGTCGAAGTGCTGCCCGATGGCGGCTACCTGGTTTCCGAAAAGGGCGGCACGCTCCGCCTCGTGCGCAACGGCCGGATCTCCGCGCCGATCACCGGCGTGCCGGAAGTGGCGACGAACGGCCAGGGCGGCCTGCTCGACATCGCGCTCGCACCCGACTTCGCCACCAGCCGCCGCCTCTATCTTACCTATAGCGCCCGCGGCGACGGCGGCGCCGGCACGGCCGTCGCCCGGGCACGGCTGTCGGACGACGGCACAACGCTCGAGGAGACCGCCCGCATCTTCCTGATGAACCGCCTGTCCACGCGCGGCGAGCATTTCGGCTCGCGCATCGCAATCGCAAAGGACGGCAGCCTGTTCTTCGGCATCGGCGACCGCGGCGAGGGCGAGCGCGCGCAGGATCCGCGCGACCATGCCGGCGCCATCCTGCATATCAACCCGGACGGCAGCCCCCATGCCGCCAACCCCTTCCTCGGCACATCCGAGGGCCTTGCGGAAATCTGGTCGAAGGGCCACCGCAACCCGCAGGGGCTGACCATCGACCCGAAGGACGGCACGCTGCTTTCGGCCGAGCACGGCGCGCGCGGCGGCGACGAGATCAACAACCCGCAACCCGGCCGCAACTACGGCTGGCCGCTCGTCTCCTACGGGCGGCACTATTCCGGCGCGGAGTTCGACCTCGGCTCGTCCGCCGCCGGCTACGAGGCGCCGCTTTATTACTGGGATCCGTCCATCGCGCCGGGCGCCATCGCCGTCTACCGCGGCGCCATGTTCCCCGAATGGGACGGCAACCTGATCGTCGCCGCGCTGAAATACCGGCTCGTCGCCCGCCTGGAACGCGACGAAGGCGGCGGCATCCTTTCCGAGGAACGCCTGTTCGGCGGAGAGTTCGGCCGTATCCGCGACGTGGTCGTGGCGCCGGACGGCGCCCTGCTTCTTCTGACGGACGGCGCGGATGGCGCCCTCCTGCGCGTCTCCCGGTCCACGACGACGAACTGACCTCCTCCCTTGCCTTGCCATCGCGCACCTGCTAGCAGGGCGCAAGGCGCATCCGCGCCGCTTTCCTCCCATCAGGGCTTGAGACATGACGCGCGTTCAGGCGAACCTTCTCCTGTTGCTGGCCGGCGCCATCTGGGGCGCGGGCTTCATCGCCCAGTCCACGGCGATGAAATCGCTCGGCCCCGTCTGGTTCATCGGCCTGCGCTTTGCCGTCGCCACGCTCGTCGCCCTCCCCTTCGCGCTGTGGGAGAAGGCGCGCGCGACGAGCCCGTTGCGGCGGAGCGATCTTGCCGGCTTCGTGCTGACCGGCATCGCGCTCTTCGCCGCCGCCGCCTTCCAGCAGGTCGGCCTCCTCACCACGACCGTCACCAATTCCGGCTTCCTCACCGGCCTCTACGTCGTCTTCACGCCGATCCTGACCGTGCTGGTGCTGCGCCGCCGGCCGCACTGGATCGTCTGGCCCGCCGCCTTCACGGCCTCCTTCGGCATTTTCCTCCTGTCCGGCGGCACGCTCGCCGCGCTGACGCTCGGCGACATGCTGACGATCTTCTGCGCCGTGCTCTGGTCCGTCCAGATGATCTGCGTCGGCGTCTTCTCCGGCCGCTCCGGCCGGCCGCTGGCTCTCTCGCTCGTGCAATTCTTCGTCTGCGCCGTCGTCGGCTGCGGCGCCGGCCTGCTGTTCGAGCCCGTCAGCCTTGCCGCAATCAGCGGCGCGCTGCCGGAAATCCTCTATGCCGGCCTCTTTTCGAGCGGCGTCGCCTTCATCTTCCAGAACGTCGCCCAGCGCTACACGACCGCGCCGCAGGCCGCCATCTTCCTGTCGAGCGAAGCGCTGTTCGCCGCGCTTTTCGGCGTGCTGCTGCTCGGCGAGACGATCAGTCCCCCCGGCTATGCGGGCTGCGCCATCATCTTCCTCGCCATGCTGGCGGTGGAACTCGTGCCCGAACTCCTGCGCCCGCGGCGCGCGGTCACGCCCGTGGAAGCATGAAACGGACGTTGCACCGCGTTCTTCTTCGGCTCTGCAATATAGGTTGTACAGGAACGCCCGGGAGCCCGTAGAAGCTGGGGCTTTTTTCGGCAATCGCCCGGAATTTGACCAAAGTGAGGCGCCTCCAACGCGCATCAAAACTTTTGCTTGCCAATTTCACGCAAACACATCACTCTTGCTCCGTTCGGGCAATTTGCGAACACGGGAAGACCTTGAATAAAAGCGCGCCGGAGACGCGAAACAATTCCGGGCAGCCAACATCTGGATGGTCCTCGTGACCTTGTGGTTGGCTGGCTGCGGTGAAAACAGGACCCTTTCCTCAACCTCGAGAACTGCCTGCCTAACGCCCCTCGGGGCAAAACTGATATGCTGCCCGCCGCCAAATATACGGGCAGAGAGCAAAGGACCTGACGCATGGCCGAAACTGGCATCGTAAAATTCTTCAACACCGAGAAGGGCTTTGGCTTCATCAAGCCCGACAACGGTGGTGCGGATATCTTCGTACATATTTCCGCTGTGCAGGCTTCCGGCCTGAACGGCCTTTCCGAAAACCAGAAGGTAAGCTTCGACACGGAACCCGATCGCCGCGGCAAAGGCCCGAAGGCGGTCAACCTGCAGATCGCCGGCTGATCCGGCACTTTCAGGATTTTCAAGTTGGAGCCCGGCAGCAATGCCGGGTTTTTTCGTTCAGCCTCCGTTCAGCCGCAGTCTTCTAGTTTGCTGACGTCATCGACCGGCAGAAGCCGGCGTTCAAAGGAACGACGTCATGAACAAAGTCATCAAAGCTCTCGTGCTTTCCGCCGCTGTCGCCGCCACGACGCTCACCGCGACCGCTGGCATCGCCCAGGCGCGCGACCGCGACGGCTATTGGGGTCCCCGCCCCTATCCCCGTCATCATCATCGCAACAACGACGCCCTCGTCGGCGGTGCGATCGGCCTTGCCACCGGCATGATCATCGGCGGCGCGATCGCCTCCCAGCCGCGCTACGAGGAACGCCGCGTCTATGTCGAGCCGGATTACTATCCGGAACCCGAGCGCCGCGTGATCTACCGCCCGGCCCCGAGCTACGAGCCCTGGACGCAGTCCTGGTATCGCTACTGCTCGCAGCGCTACCGCTCGTTCGACCCGAACAGCGGCACCTTCGTCGGCTACGACGGCCGCGAGCATTTCTGCACGGCCGGCTGAGTTCGGCGGTGCAGACAGAAAAAGGCGGGCGCCGCGCGGCGCCCGCCTTTTCGTTTTCGCAGGAAACCTGCAAGGACGCGCGACGGCGTTCAGAGCCCGCGCAGGAACGGATTGGTCCGGCGCTCCTCGCCGATCTTGCCGCCCAGCCCGTGGCCGCAGAGGAAACCCACCTCGTCGCCCAGCGGAAACACCTTGTCGCGGATCGATTCCAGAAGCTGCTGGTGGTTGCCGCCCGGCAGGTCGGTGCGCCCGATCGAGCCCTGGAAGAGCACGTCGCCGAGATGGGCGAAGCCCTGGCCGCGGTTGAAGTAGATCACATGCCCCGGCGCATGGCCGGGCGTGTGGTAGACCTCGAATTCATGATCGCCGAAGGACACGGTGTCGCCATCCTCCAGCCAGCGGTCCGGCACGACATTGCTCACTTTCATCGGCACGCCGAACATCGAGGCCTGCGCCTCAAGGCGCTGCAGCAGGGAGAGATCGTCCTTGTGCGGGCCGATGATGTCGATACCGAGCGCCTCCTTCAGTTCCTTCGCGCCGCCGGCATGGTCGATATGGCCGTGCGTCAGCCAGATTGCCTTCAGGCCGATGCCGTTGTCCTTCACCGTCTGGAGGATCACATCGACATCGCCGCCGGGATCGACGACCACGCCCTCCTTCGTTTCCGTGTCGAAGAGGATGGTGCAGTTTTGCTGGAAGGGGGTGACGGGAATGATGCCCGCCTGAAGCATGCCCATGGTATCCTCGCTCGTTTGCTCACGTCGCTCCCCTATAGCCGCAAGCACGCGGGAAGACCAAGCGCCAACTAGCGAAGGCTCGCGATCTCCTGCGCGGCGTCGGTGGCGAGCGTCGGTGAGACGGTGGAGAAGAGAAGCACCGCGACCGCGACGTTGAAGGCGGCATAGAGATAGACGACCGGGCGGAGGCGGGCGGCGACCGGGTTCTGCGGCTTGGAGGCGTTGGCTTGCATGTCCTGTTCCTGATGGTATCGGCCGCTGTGGTAGCCGTCATGTTCCGTTGTCGATTGCCCCTATAACGGCGCGGGAATCCGGCCAGTTCCAACGAAAAGGAAGAGGAGCGCGCGCTGTTGCCCTCCGGCAACAGCCTCAAAGCGGCAGGGCCGTGGTTTCCTTCAGCGTGTCGAGCACGATGGCCGTCTTGACGTGCGAGACGGATTCGTGCGGCAGCAGCACGTCGTTGACGAAGGCCGAAAGCGCCTTCAGGTTCGGCACGACGACCTTGATGATGTAGTCCATCTCCCCCGTCAGCGAATAGGCCTCCAGCACTTCCGGCAGGTTGGAGATCAGCCGCGCGAAGCGCACCGCATTGTCGCGATTGTGCGTGGAAAGCGTCACCGTCACCACGATCACGATGCCGAGATCGAGCTTCTCCCGGTCAAGCTCGGCCCGGTAGGCCCGGATGATCCCCTCCTCCTCCAGCCGTATGCGCCGGCGCGAACATTGCGAGGGCGAAAGGTTGATGCGCTCCGAAAGCTCGTTGTTCGTCAGGCGCGCATCCTCCTGCAAATGCGCGAGCAGCCTGCGGTCGAAGGCGTCGATATGCACGGTTTTCCCTCCATCTGGTAATTTCACGCACGAACATCGCATCGATTTGCCAAAGATCAAGCACTATGCACGCACATTGCATGAAAACCGCGCCATACTTGCCTCACATCAAGTCGAGGAGGACGAACGATGGGCCCTTTCCCGCATGACGCACCGCCGGCCGAGATCAGCGCGGAAAACCCGGCCGGCACCGACGGCTTCGAGTTCGTCGAGTTCGCCCATCCCGAGCCGGAAAAGCTGGAGGCGCTCTTCGCCCGGATGGGCTACAGCAAGGTCGCCACGCACCGCACCAAGGCGATCTCCGTCTGGCGCCAGGGCGACGTCAACTACCTCGTCAATGCCGAGCCCGGCTCCCATGCCATGACGTTCACCGGGCTGCACGGCCCCTGCGCCGCCTCCATGGCCTGGCGCGTGGTCGATGCGAAGCACGCCTTCGAGCACGCCGTCGCCAGGGGCGCGACGCCCTATGAAGGCGACGACAAGGCGCTCGACGTGCCCGCCATCGTCGGCATCGGCGGCTCGCTGCTCTATTTCGTCGAGACATACGGCGCCAGGGGCTCGGCCTATGACGCCGAATTCGAATGGACCGGCGCGCGCGATCCGATGCCGGAAGGCGTCGGCTTCTACTATCTCGACCACCTGACCCACAACGTCTATCGCGGCAACATGGACAAGTGGTGGGATTTCTACCGCGAGCTCTTCGGCTTCAGGCAGATCCACTTCTTCGACATCGACGGCCGCATCACCGGCCTCGTCTCGCGCGCCATCACCTCGCCCTGCGGCAAGATCCGCATCCCCCTGAACGAATCCAAGGACGAGACGAGCCAGATCGTCGAGTACCTGAAGAAATACAAGGGCGAAGGCATCCAGCACATCGCCGTCGGCACGGATGCGATCTACGACGCGACCGACAGGCTGGCCGACAACGGCCTGAAATTCATGCCCGGCCCGCCGGACAACTACTATGACCGCTCCTATGTGCGCGTCGTCGGCCATGAGGAGCCGGTCGAGCGCATGAAGAAGCACGGCATCCTGATCGACGGCGAAGGTGTCGTCGATGGCGGCATGACGAAGATCCTGCTGCAGATCTTCTCCAGGACCGTAATCGGCCCGATCTTCTTCGAGTTCATCCAGCGCAAGGGCGACGAAGGCTTCGGCGAAGGCAATTTCCGCGCGCTCTTCGAGAGCATCGAGGAAGACCAGATCCGCCGGGGCGTCATCGCAGCAGAATAACAACCGCGGCAACCAAGCCATGCGGGGAAGGAGGAGGCGGTCGCGATGCGGCCGCCTCTTTTCGTCCGGCGAAACTCCGGTGCAAGGACTGCACGGGAAAATTGACAGACTTCAAAATTGCCAGCACGCTGCGGGTGCCGAATCTTTCGGCAACGGAGTCGCGGGCTCCAGACCGCACTCTGGCAGCAAGACAACGCGTCCGGCCGCGGCATTTCCTGTCCGGCGGACCATTCGGAGGGGAAGTCATGGAAGCATTGATGCCCATCGTCACACAGCTCATCGCCGGCGCCGTCGGCGGCAATGTCGCGGGCGCCGCCCTGAAACAGGCGGCCGTGAGCGTGGTCGTGCGGACCATCGTCGGCGCAATCGGGGGCGTCGGCGGCGGCCTTCTCCTGCAGATGGTCGGCGGTGAAGCCGGCCTCTCCGGGCTCGTCGCCAACGGCATCGGCGGCCTTGTCGGCGGCGGCGTGCTGACGGCCATCGTCGGCGCGGTGCTCGGCAAGAAGCCGGCCTGAGCGCAAGAAAAAAGGCGGCCCGAAAGGGCCGCCCGTCTTTCGGGCAAGCGCAGGGCCGCGCTTACTCGGCGGCGGCCGCGGCTGCCGGATAGACTTCCTTCATGTAGTCGTTCATCAGCGTTTCGCAGATCGCGCCCGGCGTGAAGCGGTAAGGACCGATTTCGGAGACCGGCGTCACTTCTGCGGCGGAGCCCGTGAGGAAGCATTCGGAGAAGCCGGACAGCTCTTCCGGCATGATCGCCCGCTCGACGATCTCGAAGCCGCGACGCTTGGCGAGTTCGATGACCGTGCGGCGCGTGATGCCGTCGAGGAAGCAGTCCGGAACCGGCGTGTGGATGACGCCGTCCTTGACGAAGAAGATGTTGGCGCCGGTCGCCTCGGCCACCTGGCCGCGATAGTCCAGCATCATCGCATCCGCATAGCCCTTGGCCTCGGCGGCGTGCTTGGAAATCGTGCAGATCATGTAGAGGCCGGCAGCCTTGGACTTCGACGGCGCGGTCCTCGGATCGGGGCGGCGGTATTCGGCGATGTCGAGGCGGATGCCCTTCAGCTTCTCGGCCGGGTTGAAGTAGCTGCCCCATTGCCAGATGGCGATGGCGACGTTGATGCGGTTGTTCTGCGCCGAAACGCCCATCATCTCCGAGCCGCGCCAGGCGATCGGGCGCACATAGGCTTCCGAGAAGCCCTGGCGCTTGAGAAGCTCCACGCTCGCCGCATCCAGTTCTTCCACGCTGTAGGGAATCTTGAAGCCGAGGATCTCGGCCGAATTGTGCAGACGCCGGTTGTGCTCCGTCAGCTTGAAGATGCGCCCGCCATAGGCGCGCTCGCCCTCGAACACCGCGCTTGCATAGTGCAGGCCGTGCGTCAGGACATGGATCTTCGCATCCTTCCAGTCGACGAATTCGCCGTTGAACCAGATTTGACCGTCCAGTTGGTCGAAGGGAACTGCCATGGTGTCATCCTCCGGCGCTTTCGCGCCATTCTTTCAAGTTGATTGTTTCGCCTGTTACGGTCTAACCAGAGACGGACAGGAATACCCGGTCAGGATGGCAATCCGGAAGGGGCATGGGAAAAACACCCGGCATCTTCGGCGCCCGGGGACCGTATTTGCGCGGTGACCGTAACAAGGACGGAAAAATATGTCAACAAAGCTGACATATTTTGCTATAAATTACGCGGAGACGGCAAGGCATGAAAGGAAATGACAACGTGGCCCGACAGATGCCGGAGAAAATCGGCGAGACCGCGCTGCACGAGGACGCCATGACGGGTGACGGCCGCATCGACTTCGAGATCATCGAGGGCCTGTTCTTCGCCTATCGCGACTTCATTTCCGATCCGGACGCCATTCTGGAAAAGAGCGGCTTCGGCCGCGCCCACCACCGCGTCGTCCACTTCGTCAACCGCGAGCCCGGCATGACCGTCGCCGACCTGCTCGACACGCTGAAGATCACCAAGCAGAGCCTCGCCCGCGTCTTGAAGCAGCTCATCGATTCCGGCTATATCCAGCAGGTGGCAGGCCCCGAGGACCGCCGCCAGCGCAAGCTCTATCCGACACGGGCGGGACGCGAGCTCGCCCTTGCGCTCGCCGAGCCGCAATCCCGCCGCATCGCCCGTGCATTCGAGGAGATGAACGCGGGGGACCGAAGAGTGGTGATCCGCTTCCTCACCGGCATGCAGAACGCCCGGAACGATTGAGAAACTGACCTGGAGGTGAAGACGATGACCGCGGCCGGTACACCCTCCGACGATGCATCCCATCTTCTCGTCGTCGACGACGACACCCGCATCCGCGATCTCCTGAACCGCTACCTGATGGCCGAGGGCTTTCGCGTCACCGTCGCGGGAGACGCCGACGAGGCGAGGCGCAAGCTGCGCGGCCTCGATTTCGACCTCATCGTCATGGACGTGATGATGCCGGGCGAAAGCGGCCTCTCGCTGACGAAGAGCCTGCGCGAGATCCGCCCCGTGCCGATCCTGATGCTGACGGCGCTCGCCGAATCCAATGCGCGCATCGAGGGCCTGGAGGCCGGCGCGGACGACTATCTCTCCAAGCCCTTCGAGCCGCGCGAACTCGTCCTGCGCATCAACAACATCCTCAAGCGCAACGCCGCGCCCGCCACGCCGAAGATCGAGCAGGTCATGTTCGGCCCCTACACTTTCTCCATCGTGCGCAAGGAACTGAAGCGCGGCAGCGACCCGATCCGCCTTACCGACCGCGAGCAGGAGATCATGCTCCTCTTTTCTCTGCGCGCCGGCGAGACCATCCCGCGCCACGAGCTGATCGGCGAGGAGACCGAGGTCGGCGAGCGCACGATCGACGTGCAGATCAACCGCCTGCGCCGCAAGATCGAGGACGATCCGTCCAATCCCGTCTGGCTGCAGACGGTGCGCGGCATCGGCTACCGCCTGAGCGTGGAACAGGGCTGACCGTGCGGCGGCCGGCGGAAGGCGCGATCCGATGAATACCCTGGAGACGCTGCGGCGGGACCTCGAACGCGCACCGCTCGCCGGCTGGAGGCGTTTTGCCCGCTGGCTCCGCCGCCGCATGCCGACGGGCCTTTATGCCCGGTCGCTGCTCATCATCATCATCCCGATGGTGCTGCTCCAGGCGGTGGTCGCCTTCGTCTTCATGGAGCGCCACTGGCAGCTCGTCACCCAGCGCCTGTCCCAGGCCGTCACCCGCGACATCGCCGCCATCATCGACCTCATCGAGACCTACCCGGAAGACCAGACCTACGCCCAGGTCATCCGCATCGCCCGCGAGCGGCTGGACCTCATCGTCTCGGTCGAGGCCGGCACGGAGCTGCCGCCGCCGCGCCGCAAGCCCTTCTTCAACATCCTCGACGAGATCCTCAGCGACGAGATCGTCCGCCAGATCCGCCGCCCCTTCTGGATCGACACGGTCGGCGACAGCGGCGTCGTGGAGGTCCGCATCCTGCTCGACAAGAAGGTGCTGCGCGTCTACGCCCGCCGCAACCAGGCCTACGCCTCGAATACCCATATCTTCCTGCTGTGGATGGTCGGCACGTCGCTCGTGCTGATCGGCATCTCCATCCTGTTCCTGCGCGGCCAGATCCGCCCGATCCTTGCGCTGGCACAGGCGGCCGAGAGCTTCGGCAAGGGCCAGAAGATGCCCGAGAACTTCGCCCCGCGCGGCGCCGACGAGGTCCGTCGCGCCGGCCTTGCCTTCATCCTCATGCGCGAGCGCATCGAGCGGCAGATGGAACAGCGCACCGCCATGCTGACCGGCGTCAGCCACGACCTGCGCACCATCCTCACCCGCTTCAAGCTGCAGCTCGCGCTTGCCGGCGACAACCCGGACCTCCAGGCGCTCCACAAGGACGTCGCGGACATGCAGAGCATGCTGGAAGGCTATCTCTCCTTCGCGCGGGGGGATGCGGAGGAAGACGTCGGGGAACTGCGGCTTTCCGACCTCTTCGAGCGGTTCGCCATGGAGGCCGAGCTGCATGACCGCGGCTTCACCAGCGACATCGACGGCGACGACGAGGTTCTGGCCCGGCCGAACGCCTTCAGCCGCCTCGTCGGCAACCTGGTCTCGAACGCCTTCCGCTATGCGAAAAATGTGCGCGTGGAAGCCCGGCGCAATGCCAAATGGCTGACGATCACCGTGGACGACGACGGGCCGGGCATTCCCGAGCGCTCGCGCGACGACGTCTTCAAGCCCTTCTTCCGCCTCGACGAGGCACGCAATCTCGATGCGTCCGGCACCGGCCTCGGCCTTGCCATCGCGCGCGACATCGCCCGCAGCCATGGCGGCGACGTCACGCTGTCGGATAGTCCGATGGGTGGGCTGAGGGCGACGGTCCGCGTTCCCGCGTGATCAGCACATCTTCTTGCCGTTCGGCACCGGATGGTCGACGCCGGCCAGCACGATCGCGCCGTTTTCGTCCTCGAAGCCGAGCGTCAGCACTTCCGAGCGCACCGGACCGATCTGGCGCGGCGGGAAGTTGACGACGGCGAGCACCTGCCGGCCGACGAGCTCTTCGAGAGTATAGTGCACGGTGATCTGCGCCGACGACTTCTTCACGCCGATCCCGGGGCCGAAGTCGATCTGCAGCTTGTAGGCCGGCTTGCGCGCCTCCGGGAAGGCAAGCGCCTCCACGATGGTGCCGACACGGATGTCGACCCGTTCGAAATCGGCGTAGGTGATGGTCTCGGTCATGGAAAGTCCTTGCAGGCTCAGCCCGCCAGCTCCTCGGCGCGCTTGCGGGCGCTCGCGATCGCCTTGTCGAAGAGCGGCTGCATGCCGTCCTCGGCCATCAGCACGGCGAGCGCGGCGGCGGTGGTGCCGCCGGGCGAGGTCACGTTCTGGCGCAGGCGGCTGGCGTCGTCGGGGGACTGGTGAAGCAGTTCACCAGCCCCCGCGACAGTTTCCCGTGCAAGCCGCATGGCGAGGTCCGCCGGCAGGCCGGCTTTGCGGCCCGCCTCTGCCATGCACTCGACGAGATAGAAGACATAGGCCGGCCCGCTGCCCGAGACGGCGGTGACGGCGTCGATGTCGCCTTCGGTGGCGACCCATTCGACCGGGCCGCTGACCTTGAGAAGGGAATGGACGAGATCGCGCTGCGCTTCGGTGACGCGCGCATTGGCGAAGGCGCCGGTGACGCCGCGGCCGATCATCGCCGGCGTGTTCGGCATGGCGCGCACGGTGGCGGCTTCGCCGAGATGGCTTTCGAGATTGGCGATCGTCTTGCCGGCGGCGACGGACACCACGACGGTCTCCGGCCCGACAAGCCCCTTCAGCGGCGGCAGGACCTGGTCCATCACCTGCGGCTTGACGGCGACGAAGAGAACCGCCGCCTTCACGCCCTCGGGCGCGGACGTCTCGTGGCGCGCGCCGTTGTCGGCGATCAGCTTGGCCATGGCCGGCTGCGGGCCGGGATCGATGACGATGACCGAAGAGCCGGAAATGCCGCTCTTCAGCCAGCCGGCGAGCATCGCGCCGCCCATGTTGCCGGCACCGATGAGAACGATGGGACCCGTGGCGGCGACCGGCATGCTCACGCCTCCCCGACCGTCTCGAACAGCACGGCGTCGACGGCGGACTGGGCGTCCATGCCGGACCAGACGACGAACTGGAAGGCCTGGAAATAGGCCTCGCAGGCTTCGAGCGCGCTGGAAAGCAGCACCTCGACCTGCCGGTTGGTGGGCTCGGCCCCGCCGGCCAAAAGCAGCGACTGGCGGAAGATCACGACGTCCTCGCGGCGCCACAGGTCGAAATGCCCCATGAGCACCTGGCCGTTCACATGCGAGAGCAGGCAGTGCACCTCGTTGACGCGGCTTTCGGGAACCTTGATGTCGAAGGCGCAGGCCAGATGCAGCGCCTCGAATTCTTCCATCCAGGAGAAGGAGACGTGGTAGTCCGTCCACTTGCCTTCGACGGTCATCGCGATCTCGTCCTCGCCGGACCGCTCGAACGTCCAGTCATTGTTGGCTGCGACGAACTCGATCATGTCGACCGGGTTGGACTGGCGCCCGATATCCAATTCCATAAGGCTCATGCATCACCTTCAAGGCCGGAAGGCATGCGTCGTCACGCTCACACACGCGACGCGGCAAACCATACTCCGGATACAACACTGAATGATTGCTCGGCACTACACGCAATCTGGACGACTTACCCTGCCCGAACCTTGCGTTGCCTGTCTCGAATCATCATTTAAAATCAGTGTATAACGGCAGAGTCACGACGCCAGCCCCCGCCTTCCCATTTTCTCCGCCCGGTTGTGGACAGAGGTTGTCAAAAAGATTCAGGTCGAAGGCTTAAGGGACTCTGCGCAAAGAGCTTTTCGCAAGTGTCCACAGGGGTGAAAAATTTATTAAAAAAAACGGTTGGCGCGATGTGAATCACGCCAACCGAGGCTTTAGGGTCGAAACCTGTTCCGAAACGGTTCAGCTACCGGCGGCAAGGCGGGCTTCGAGGGCCTCGATCCGCTTGAGGAGCGCGTCGTTTTCATCGCGGGCCTTGATGGCCATTTCGCGCACCGCCTCGAATTCCTCGCGCTTGACGAGGTCCATGCCGTTGATGAAGCGCTCGGCCTGCGCGCGGAACACGGTCTCGGCTTCCTTGCGCACGCCCTGCGCCGCCCCGGCGGCATCGGTCATCAGTTTGGCGAAGTCGTCGAGAATGCGGTTGGCACCGGTGGTCATGGCCTGCCCTCCTGGGGTGTCGCTGGTCCTTGCGGGCCGTTACCGCCCGCGTCATGCAACTGAGGTAGGGTCTCGCGCGGCCGCTTGCAAGCGGATTCCGGTGGATCGCGGCGCGTCAGGCCGCCGCGCGGCCGCCGATCGCGATTTCCCGCCTTGACCCTGCCGCAAGGCGTCGCCATCTTCCGCGCAAACTAGGAAGACCCGAGCCTTGACGAACATCGCGCAGCTTTTCGCCCTCATGCCCTATCCCGAGATCGACCCGGTCGCCTTCTCGATCGGACCGGTCGACGTGCACTGGTACGGCATCGCCTATGTCGTCGGCATCATGCTCGGCTGGCTCTACGCCCGCAGCCTGATCGAGACGCCGCGGCTATGGGCCGGCGAGGCGCCGCTGGCGCGCGCCCAGCTCGACGACTTCCTCGTCTGGGCCGCCGTCGGCATCATCCTCGGCGGCCGCCTCGGCTACATCCTCTTCTACGATTTTCCGAACGTCGCCGCCGACCCGCTGCGCGCCCTGAAGGTCTGGAACGGCGGCATGTCGTTCCACGGCGGCTTTGCCGGCACGACGCTCGCCATGATCCTATTCGCCCGGCGAAACGGCATCCCGATCTGGAGCCTGTTCGACATCGTCGCCGCCGTGGTGCCGATCGGCCTCTTCTTCGGCCGCATCGCCAATTTCGTCAATGGCGAGCTGTGGGGGCGCCTTTCCGATGCGCCCTGGGCCGTTATCTTTCCGGAAGCCGGCCCCTTCGCCCGCCATCCGAGCCAGCTCTACGAGGCCGGCCTCGAAGGCATCGTGCTGCTCGCAATCCTTGCGCTCGCCATCTACCGCTTCGGTGCGCTCAAGCGCCCCGGCCTCGTCACCGGCCTCTTCGTCTGCGGCTACGCGCTCTCGCGCATTACGGTGGAGTTCTTCCGCGAACCGGACCCGCAGCTCGGCTATCTCTTCGGCGGCTGGGTCACCATGGGCATGCTGCTGTCGCTGCCCATGCTTCTCGTCGGCCTGTGGGCGATCTTCCGCGCCCGCCCGGCCGAACCCGCCAAGGCCTGAGCGGACAGGACGCCCATGCCGACACCCCTCGCCCGCAAGATAAAGACGCTGATCCGCACCAACGGCCCCATCAGCGTCACCGATTACTTCGCCCTGTGCCTGGCCGACCCCGTCTACGGCTATTACCGCACGCGCGATCCCTTCGGCGAGGCCGGCGATTTCATCACCGCGCCGGAGGTCAGCCAGCTCTTCGGCGAGATGCTCGGCGTCTTCCTCGTCCATGCCTGGCAGAAGCATGGCGCGCCCGAAAATGTGCGCATCGCCGAGATCGGCCCCGGCCGCGGCACGATGATGGCCGACATGCTGCGCGTCATCTCCCGCATCGCCCCGCAGCTTTACGAAAGCGCGACGGTCCACCTCGTCGAGACGAGCCCGAAGCTGCGCGCCGTCCAGCAGGAGACGCTGGGCATGCACGCCGCCCGCGCAAGCTGGCACGACAGTTTCGAGGAACTTCCCGAGGGCTTCGTGCTGCTCGCCGCCAACGAACTCTTCGACGCCATCCCGATCCGCCAGTTCATCAAGACGGCCTCCGGCTTCCGCGAGCGCCTGGTCGGCCTCGACGCGAACGACGAGCTGACCTTCGCCGCGGGCGTCGCGGGCATCGATCCGGCGCTCTTGCCGGGCCATCACAAGTCGGTCGAAAACGGCACGATCTTCGAGATCGCCCCGGCCCGCGAGGCCGTCATGGCGACGATCGGCGAGCGCATCGCCCGTTTCGGCGGCACGGCGACCATCATCGACTACGGCCACGTCGTCACCGGTTTCGGCGATACGCTGCAGGCCGTCCTGAAGCACGATTTCGACCCGCCGCTCGCCCATCCCGGCGAGGCCGACCTGACGAGCCATGTCGATTTCGAGCGTCTGGCCGGCGCCGCCGTCGCCGCGGGCCTCCATGTGCACGGCATGCTGCACCAGGGCGACTTCCTCGTCGGCCTCGGCATCGGCGAACGCGCCTCCGCCCTCGGCCGCAACCGCGACGAGACGACGCAGCAATCGATCCTGGCCGACGTCGACCGGCTCGCCGGTTCCGGCGCGGGAAAAATGGGCGACCTTTTCAAGGTCTTGGCGGTCGGCAGCGCGCCGCTGGCACTTTTTCCCTTCCGCCAGCCCGATTGACACATCCCGCAAGGCCGGACAACATTCGGCTCGATTTGCCCATGCGTGCCCAGGCGAGATCCTTGCCGCGCGGCCCATCCCGAAGCCAGCCGAGAGACCATGACAGACCAGGCGCGCCCCTCTCCCATCGAAAGCCCGCTGCTGGCGGAACGCGCCGGAAAAGCGGCCCGCCATGGATTCTTCACGCGCGCCGGCGGCGTCTCGAAGGGCATCTATCGCGGCCTCAATGTCGGCCTCGGCTCGAAGGACGAGCGCGCGGATGTCCACGAGAATCGCACCCGTGTCGCGCATTGGTTCTCCGTGGAGCCGGACCGGCTGGCGACCGTGCACCAGGTCCATTCGCCCGATGTGGTCGTGGTCGATGAACGTTACGACGGCGCCCGCCCCGAAGCGGACGCCCTCGTGACCGGCACGCCGGGCGTCGTGCTCGGCGTCCTCGCCGCCGATTGCGGCCCGATCCTGTTCTGCGACCCCGAGGCGCGCGTCGCCGGCGCCGCGCATGCCGGCTGGAAGGGCGCGCTCTACGGCGTCTTGGAAAACACCATCGCAGCCATGGAGAGGCTCGGAGCGAAGCGAAGGAACATCCTCGCCAGCCTCGGCCCCTCGATCAGCCGCCGGAACTACGAGGTCGGCCCGGAATTCGTCGAGCGCTTCCTGGGCGTGGACGGATCCTACGAGCGCTACTTCACGCCGTCCGCAAAGCCCGGCCATGCGATGTTCGACCTGCCGGGCCTGACGACGCAGCGCCTCAGCGATGCTGGCGTGACGGCCGAGAACCTCGATCTGTGCACCTATCCGGACGAGGAACGCTTCTTCTCCTACCGGCGCACGACCCACCGGCAGGAGCCCGACTACGGCCGCCAGATTTCCGCGATCATGATACGGGGCTGAAACCCCGCAAGCGAAGGAGACACCGCCATGGCACTTCACTTCGACAGCGAGGAATACGCCAATCGCCTCCAGCGCCTGACCGCCCGCATGCGCGAGGAGAAGCTCGACGCGATGCTGCTCTTCGCACAGGAGAGCATGTACTGGCTGACGGGCTACGACACGTTCGGCTATTGCTTCTTCCAGACGCTCGTCGTGAAGGCGGACGGCAGCATGGTGCTGATGACGCGCTCGGCGGACCTGCGCCAGGCGCGCCACACCTCCAATATCGAGAAGATCGAGGTCTGGATCGACCGCGTGAACGCGGACCCGACCATGGACCTGAAGAACCTGCTGTCCGATCTCGACCTTCTCGGCTGCCGCATCGGCGTGGAATACGACACGCACGGCCTGACCGGCCGCAACGCCCGCCTCCTCGACAACCAGCTCCAGAGTTTCGGCGAGATCGTCGACGCCTCGGCGCTCGTCAGCCGCCTGCGCCTGATCAAGAGCCCGGCGGAGATCGCCTATGTCGAGCGCGCGGCCGCCCTTTCCGACGAGGCGCTGGATGCCGCCCTGCCGCTGATCGTGCCGGGCGGCGACGAGGCGGCGATCCTGGCGGCGCTGCAAAATGCCGTGCTGGCCGGCGGCGGCGACTACGCCGCCAACGAATTCGTCATCGGCTCGGGCGCCGATGCCCTGCTCTGCCGCTCCAAGTCCGGCCGCCGCCGGCTCGACGCGTCGGACCAGCTCAGCCTGCAATGGGCCGGCGTCAGCGCGCGCTACCATGCGCCGATGATGCGCACCGCCGTGATCGGCGAGCCGAGCAACCGCCACCGCGAGCTCTACAGCGCCTGCCGCGAAGCCATGCAGGCGATGGAAATGGTGCTGCGGCCCGGCAATACCTTCGGCACCGTCTTCGAGACCTTCGCCCGCATCGTCGACGAGCGCGGCCTTGCCCGCAACCGGCTGAACTCCTGCGGCTATTCCGTCGGCGCGCGCTTCGCCCCCTCCTGGATGGATCCGCAGATGTTCCTGATGGGCAACCCGCAGGAGATCGAGCCGAACATGTCGCTCTTCGTGCACACGATCATTCTGGATTCCGACAGCGGCACCGCCATGACGCTCGGCCAGACCTATCTCACCACGACCGACACGCCGAAGGCGCTGTCGCGCTACGGCCTCGACTTCATCGAGGCCTGACGGGAGGATACCCGCAAGATCCTGCGGTTGACAGCGCATGGGCCGGAACCGCATAAATCGTAGCGGGACAGAGGAGGCCAAAACCTCCTGAGGACACGGACGATGACGATGCACGAGCTGACGAAGCGGCTGGCACTGATCGGTCTCATTGCCACCCTTGCCGGCTGCAACAGCACCGACGCGCTCATTCCGCGCGCCGATGTCGGCAGCAACTTCGAGTCGCCGCCGGTGACGCAGAGCGACCTCGACCAGATGAGCGCCGAGACAAGGCCCGCCTCCACCATGCCGGTCGCGACCGCCACGCAGCAGACCGCCTTCACCGCGCCGGCCGGCGCCGGCGGCTCGACGGGTGAGGACACGGCCGGCACCCTGCAAGGCCAGGCCGACGCGCTCGCCCGCAACCAGGGCGGCCGCCGTCCTGCCCCGGTGGAGGAGGATTTCGCCCGCAAGTCGCTCGCCGCCGAGACCTCCGGCGGAACGCAGGACGTCGCCGCCCTGCCGAGCGCGACGGCGCAGGGCGCCGAGACGATCCGCTTCCTGCCGATCATCGGCGCGCCCGTCGGGGCCGTCACGCCGCTGTCCAAGCGGCTCGGCGCCGAGGCCCGTTCGAGCGGGCTGACGATCCGCTCCGCCTCGGACAATTCCGCACGGCATATCCTGAAGGGTTATTTCTCCGCCGTGAACGACAGCGGCAAGACCACCGTCGTCTATGTCTGGGACGTGCTCGACGGCAGCGGCGCGCGGCTGCACCGCATCCAGGGCCAGGAAACCGTGTCCGGCACCGCGGCCGATCCCTGGGCCGCCGTGCCCGCGGGCACGATGGAGGGCATAGCCGAGAAGACGATCCGCCAGTACCTCGACTGGCGCGGCTCCACGTCGGGTTCGACCCTTTGAAACGGTAAATCACAGCGAAATGCGAAGAATCGCTTTTCCAATGTGGCAAGGCCCTTGCATTCGAGGGTTCGGCCCCTTAAACGCCCCCCATCAGCATAAGCACAGGCGGACCATAGATGAAGGTTTTCGCGGGCAATTCGAACCGGCTTCTGGCCGAAGCGATCTGCAATTATCTGAATGTTCCGCTCGGCCGTGCCACGGTTCGACGCTTCGCAGACCAGGAAATCTTCGTTGAAATCCAGGAGAATGTGCGCGGCGAGGACGTTTTCGTCGTGCAGTCGACGTCGTTCCCGACCAACGACCACCTGATGGAAATGCTCATCATGATCGATGCGATGCGCCGCTCCTCGGCGCGCCGCATCACGGCCGTGATCCCCTATTTCGGCTATGCCCGCCAGGACCGAAAGCCCGGCCCCCGCACGCCGATCTCCGCCAAGCTGGTCGCCAACCTGATCACCGAGGCCGGCGCCGACCGCGTGCTGACGCTCGACCTTCACGCCGGCCAGATCCAGGGCTTCTTCGACATCCCGACCGACAACCTCTACGCCATACCGATCCTCGCCCGCGACGTGAAGGAAAACTACGACCTCAAGAACGTCATGGTCGTCTCGCCCGACGTCGGCGGCGTGGTGCGCGCCCGCGCGCTCGCCAAGCGCCTCGACTGTCTGCTGGCCATCGTCGACAAGCGCCGCGACCGCCCGGGCGAATCCGAGGTCATGAACGTCATCGGCGACGTCGCGGGCAAGGACTGCCTTTTGATCGACGACATCGTCGATTCGGGCGGCACGCTCTGCAACGCGGCCGAGGCGCTGCTCAAGAACGGCGCCACCAGCGTCACCGCCTATATCACGCACGGCGTGCTGTCCGGCGGCGCGGTGGCGCGCGTCACCTCCTCCAAGCTCAAGGAACTTGTCATCACCGACACGATCCAGCCGACCACGGCCGTGCAGTCCGCGCACAATATCCGCGTGATCTCGACCGCCAACCTGCTCGGCGAGGCGATCAACCGCACGGCCGCCGAAGAGTCTGTCTCCAGCCTCTTCGACTGATCGCGCGACGACCCCTTCACAAAGCCCGCGCACCTCTGGTTGCGCGGGCTTTTTCGTTTGGCAACCATCCCATGTTTTTTTGTTTCCCCCCGATACCGGTCGCGTCACTTTTGCGTTACGGTTCGACGAGATTCACTTGGAGGACTCCATGATGTCGCCTTTCTTCCGTCGCCTGGCCGGACGCATAGCCATTCTTCTCGCCGCCGGCACGCTTGTTGCCGCCTGCACGGTCGAGGAAAGCGGCGGTGGCGGCTATCGTCCGCGCCCGCAGGCCTGCACCATGGAATACAATCCCGTCTGCGGCGCACGCGGCAACGACCTCCAGACCTTCGCCAACACCTGCGAGGCGCGCTCGAGCGGCTACCGCATCGTCGGTCGCGGCGAGTGCCGCCATGGCGGCCTGCCCGGCCCGCGCCCGGACGAAGGCCGCGCCTGCACGCGGGAATACGCGCCGGTCTGCGGCGCGAACGGCCGTGATCGCCAGACCTTCGCCAATGCCTGCGAAGCCCGCCGCAGCGGCTACGACGTCATCGGCCGCGGCGAATGCCAGGGCCGCCGCCCGGGCGGCAACGACTGGGGCAACGGCCGCGACCGCGACAACCAGCGCGCCTGCACCATGGAATACCGGCCGGTCTGCGCCCAGCGCGGCCGTGACCGCAAGACGTTCGGCAATGCATGCTCGGCCGACGCCGAGGGCTATCGCGTCGTCAGCCCGGGCGAATGCTCGGCCTACTGATTATCCAACCACGTAAAAACGAGGCCCCGCTGTTCCGGCAGCGGGGCTTTTGCCTGCTCAGCGCTCCGGCAGCGGGCAGGCCTCGCCGCCGCCGAAGAGGCGCGAACGGGTGAGGAAGCGTTTCTCGCGCCCGTTGTCGAGCGAAAACATGCCGCCCCTTCCGGGCACCACGTCGATGATGAGCTGCGTGTGCTTCCACACGTCGAACTGGCTTTCGCTGATATAGACCGGCACACCGCCGATCTCGCCGAGCTTCACGTCCCGGTCGCCGACGATATAGTCGTCCGCCGGGTAGCACATCGGCGAGGAGCCGTCGCAGCAGCCGCCGGACTGGTGGAACAGGATTTCCGGATAATCCTTCTGGATCTCGCGGATGAGCGCGAGCGCGGCTTCGGTCGCCACGACGCGCGGCTCGCCTTTCGTCTCGGACATGCGAGCTCTCCTTTCACGCGTTGTCCCTCCCCCCGACGGGCGGGGAGAGGGAGCCTTGCAGGCGGTTGCTCAGAAGAAGCCGAGCGCCTTGGGAGAGTAGCTGACCAGCATGTTCTTGGTCTGCTGGTAGTGGTCGAGCATCATCTTGTGCGTCTCGCGGCCGATGCCGGACTGCTTGTAGCCGCCGAAGGCCGCATGGGCCGGATAGGCATGGTAGCAATTCGTCCAGACGCGGCCGGCCTGGATGTCGCGGCCGAAGTGGTAGCAGCGGTTCGCATCGCGGCTCCAGACGCCTGAGCCGAGGCCGTAGAGCGTATCGTTGGCGATGGCGAGCGCCTCCGCGTCGTCCTTGAAGGTCGTGACCGAGACCACCGGCCCGAAGATTTCCTCCTGGAAGACACGCATCTTGTTATGGCCGCGGAAGACGGTCGGCTTTACATAGTAGCCGCCGGAAAGATCCCCGCCCAGATCGTTGCGCCCGCCGCCTGTCAGCACTTCCGCGCCTTCCTGCCGGCCGATGTCGATATAGGAGAGGATCTTTTCAAGCTGCTCGGAAGACGCCTGCGCGCCGATCATCGTCGCCGTGTCGAGCGGGTTGCCCTGCACGATCTTCTCGACGCGCTTGATGGCCTTTTCCATGAAGCGGTCGTAGATCTTCTCGTGTACCAGCGCGCGGCTCGGGCATGTGCAGACCTCGCCCTGGTTCAGCGCGAACATCGCGAAGCCCTCGAGCGCCTTGTCGAGATAGTCGTCGTCCTCGCGCATGACGTCTTCGAAGAAGATGTTCGGCGACTTGCCGCCGAGCTCCAGCGTGACCGGAATGAGGTTCTGGCTGGCATATTGCATGATGAGGCGGCCGGTCGTCGTCTCGCCGGTGAAGGCGATCTTGGCGATGCGCGGGTTGGAGGCGAGCGGCTTGCCGGCTTCCAGGCCGAAGCCGTTGACGATGTTCAGCACGCCCGGCGGCAGCAGGTCGCCGACGAGCTCGGCCCAGACGAGGATCGACGAGGGCGTCTGCTCGGCGGGTTTCAGCACCACGCAGTTGCCGGCGGCAAGCGCGGGCGCCAGCTTCCAGGCGGCCATCAGGATCGGGAAGTTCCAGGGGATGATCTGGCCGACGACACCGAGCGGCTCGTGGAAGTGATAGGCGATGGTCTCGTGGTCGACCTCGCCGATCGTGCCTTCCTGCGACCGCACGCAGGCGGCGAAGTAACGGAAGTGGTCGATGGCCAGCGGGATGTCGGCGGCGAGCGTCTCGCGCAGCGGCTTGCCGTTGTCCCAGGTCTCGGCGCGCGCGAGGAGATCGAGATTGTCCTCCATGCGCTGGGCGATCTTCATCAGGATGTTGGAGCGCTCGGTGGTCGAGGCGCGGCCCCACTTGTCCTTGGCGGCATGGGCGGCGTCGAGTGCGAGCTCGATGTCCGCGGCGTCGGACCGGGCGACTTCGCACAGCTTGCCGCCGGTGATCGGCGTGATGTTGTCGAAGTAGCGGCCTGCGACCGGCTCCTTCCATTCGCCGCCGATGAAGTTGCCGTACTTCGCCTTGTACGGGTTTTCGACGATCTTCTGATGCAGCATGTCAATTCCTCCCATGAGAGGCCCGGATGGGCCGTCGGGAGGATGGTGCGGCGCTTCGCCGGTACGCGGTAGAGGGCCGCGGGCGATGGCATGCCCGACTGTTTCAGATTTGAGACAGGCGCGGCACGCCGCCTGTGCTGCGTCGCAGCATCAATTGATCGAGAGCTTCTTCATCTTGCGGTACAGCGTCGCGCGGCTGATGCCGAGCAGGTCCGCCGCCTGGCTGACATTGCCGCCGGCGCGCGTCAGCACGCGGCGAAGCGCGGCGCGCTCCGCGTCGTCGAGGTCCCGCCCCTCCTCCGCCCGGTCCTCGTGCAGGAGATCGGATGCCGCAATGCCCGTGGCGATGCGCCGGTCGTCGAGGCCGAGCACCTGGCGGGCGGCGCGGGTGGCGCCGAGCACGAGGTCGTCGCGGTCGACGGCGAGCAGCGCCGGCGCCATGCGGCCCTCGACGGGCACCAGCAGGATGCGGGCGGCGGAGAAAGCACGGCGGAAGAGCCCCGCCTCGATGCGCGCGGCGGCATCCCGCACCGCCTGCGAGAGGATCGACATGGTCATGTCGTTCGCATCGTCGCGGCAGGTGGAAATGTCGATGGCGGCGGCGATGCGGCCGGTATGGTCGCGGATCGGCGCCGTCGTGCAGGAAAGGCCGGTATTGCGCGACAGGAAATGCTGGTCGCGCAAGATCAGCACCGGCCGCTCGTCGGCCAGCGCCGTGCCGATGCCGTTGGTGCCGACGCTCGCCTCGCTCCAGACCGTGCCGGACCACAGGCCGACGCCGCGGAAATCCCGGTCGTCGCCCGCCGCCCCGCGCCGTTCGAGCGCAATGCCGTTCTCGTCGGTGAGCAGCAGGCAGCAGCCGGCCTTGCCGACCGTCGCGAAGAGCCGGTCGAGTTCGCCGCGCGCCTCCTCGATCAGCGTGCTGGAACGCACGCGCGCCTGCCGGAACTCCGGCTCGCTCAGGCGCCAGGGCGTGCGGGCCTCCTCCGGCAGGAGGCCGTGAAGGGTCAGGCACCGGCGCCACGAGGCCGCAACCGGCGAACTCGCCGCGGCCGAGGCATGGGCTACCACGGTCTGCACATGATCCGCGTGATCGAAACGCACAGGCATCCGCTCTCCTCCCGAAGGCATCCGACCGATCGTCGCAACAGAATACAACGCTCGAAGACTATAGCCCTGTTTCCACCGGCTGGTCCAGCCGGACGAAGGTTCAAAGGATGAAGCGAGCCGCCGCCCACCCGTCCTGCCACCGCCTTCTCCCGCAACCGGGGCGGAGGGGACATGCCGTGCTTGTCGATCGCCCCCCACAACCCTGTTCCCAAGCCCCGCGCCGCCTGTTACCAGTGCACGTCCTTTTTTATTATCGATCCTGCCATGCTTCGTGATTTTTCCGCCCAAGCCATGTTCATGGGCCTGCTCACCGCCTTCGTCGGTTTCGCCAGTTCCTTCGCCGTCGTGCTGCACGGCCTCATCGGCGTCGGCGCCACGGAGGCGCAGGCCGCCTCGGGGCTGATGGCGCTGTCGGTGTCGATGGGGCTTTGCGCCATCGTGCTCAGCGTCGCGACGCGCCTGCCCGTCTCGATCGCCTGGTCGACGCCGGGCGCGGCGCTGCTGGCAAGTTCCGGCGCGGTCGAGGGCGGGTTCTCCACGGCGGTCGGCGGGTTCCTCGTCTGCGCGGTGCTGATCGTCATTGCGGGCCTGTGGAAGCCGCTCGGCCGCATGGTCGCCGCCATTCCCGGAACGCTCGCCAATGCCATGCTGGCCGGCGTGCTGATCGGCCTCTGCTTCGCGCCGGTCAAGGCCATCGCCTTCAATCCGCTGCTCGGCCTGCCGATCGCGCTCGCCTGGGTCGTCGTCGGCAGCATCAACCGGCTCTATGCCGTGCCCGCCGCGCTCGCCGCTTTCGTCGCGGTGCTCGCCTTCGGCATCGAGATCCCCGACGGCGCCTTCGCCGGCCTTGCCGATGCGCTGCTGCCGAAACCGGAGCTCGTGACGCCGGCCTTCACCGTCGCCGGGCTCGTCGGCATCGCTTTGCCGCTCTTCATCGTCACCATGGCCTCGCAGAACATTCCCGGCATCGCCGTGCTGAAGGTCAACGACTACGCACCCAATCCCGGCCCGCTCTTCGCCGTCACCGGCTTCTTCTCGCTGCTTTCGGCCCCCTTCGGCGGCCATGCGGTCAACCTCGCCGCCATCACCGCCGCCATGTGCGCCGGCCCGGACGCCCACCCCGACCCGGCGAGGCGCTACTGGGCGGCCATCAATGCCGGCATCTTCTACGTGATCTTCGGCCTTGCCGCGGGCGCGGTCACCGCCTTCGTCGCCCTCGCCCCGCCGATCCTCATCCAGGCGGTCGCCGGCCTTGCGCTGATCAGCGCCTTCGCCGCCTCCGCGCTCAACGCCTTCCGCGAGACGGAGGGGCGGGAAGCGGCGGCGGTGACCTTCCTCGTCACCGCCTCGGGCGTTTCCTTCGCCGGCATTTCCGGTGCCTTCTGGGGGCTGATCGCGGGCGGCCTGATGCTGGCGCTCTCCCGCTTCGTGGCGAGCTTTCGCAAATAATCCTACTGCTGGAACGGCAGCGGACGGCCGTTGATCAGCACCTTGCCGTCCTCGCCGACCGTGAGGTCCCAGGCCTGCGCGCCGTTGCCGGCATCGCGCGCCAGGCCCTTCATCATCAGGAGCCCGAAGGACGCCTGGCCGAATTCCGGCACCGCGGCGGCGTTCTTCTGGAGATAGGTGACGGTCTTGTCGAAGTCGCGCATGGTGATCGTCACATCGGCGCTGTGGCGGTCCTTGTCATCGGGATAGACCGTCATCTTGCCGGTGAGGTGCACGTCGTAGACCGGCGAGACGGCCGAGACGTCCTCGAATTCGAGGGTCATGGCGCCGCCGGGAAGAACGATGCGGCCGATCTCCTTGCTTTCCTCGTCGGTCAGCGGCTTCGGCTTGGTGAAATCCGCATGGTCGACGAGATAGGTGACGGCGCCGGCAAGATCGAGGTCCGCGACCGCCAGGTTGAAGGTCGCCTGCTCCGGCAGGAGGCCCGCATAGGCCGGCGGCAGCAGGCCGGCCGGCGGCACCGGCTTCTCGATGCCGAAGCCGAAGCCCAAACGGGTCGATCGGGCGATGCCGTTCATCCCGACATTGTAGTTCACGGCTTGCGCGCCGAAGGTGCCCTCGTCCGTCCCGACCGTGACGTTGGACGCCCTGATCGTTTCCTTGAGGTCGTCGAAGACCGGCAGTGCCGTGCGCAGCAGGTCCTTGAGGCGCGCCGCCTCCGGCGCTTCCAGCCGCTGCTTGTGCATGTTGTCGAGCACGAGGAAGACGAGGTCCTGCATCACCTTGTAGCGCGCGCCCGCCATGCTGACGTCGATGTCGAGCTTGTCCGCGCCGATCTCCACCCGGCCCGACTGCGCGCTGGTGATCGTCTCGGCGAAGGCGTTCATCACCCCGGTCGAGGAAATGTCGAGCGTGTTCGCATCCTTTTTCTCGGCGGAGACGTGCATCGCCATGTCGCCGAAGCTCGCCGTCACGCTGTCCTTGGGCGACGTGCTGGAAAAGGAAAGCTTCCGGGCGGTCCAGTCCGCGGAGGTGAAGTAGAGGATCTCCGGGTCGTAGATGCCATCGAGCTTCATCGAATCGATGACATAGGAGAACGAGTTGCGGCCCTCGGGAAGGTCGATGTCGCCCTTGATGTCGAAACTGTCGTTCGACTCGATGCGGTAGGTGCCATCCGCCGAAGGCCGCAGAGAGGCCGTCATCGGCTTCAGGCCCTCCAGCTTGACGACGCCGCTCCTGGCCTTGTCGAGCAGGACCTTCGGGTCGAAGCGCAGCTCGTAGAAGGACGTCGCCGCCTTGACGGTGATGAGCCCCGCATCGATCATGTCCTGCGGCAGGTAGCGCGTGAGGCGCTGCTGGATGCTTTCGGCCTCGGAAGGCGAAACTTCCTGGGCAAGGACGGGACTTGCAGATACGAGTGCAAGTGCGGCCGAAGCCATCAGGATCTGTCGTCTCATGGTGGTCTCCTGTGCCGAACCGATTCGGGCCGAACATCCAATCGCCGCGCCGCGATGTCAATCCGGGGCGTGGATCGGGCCGGGCCTTGCATTTCCGGGCATTCTCGGCTATCGAGCCCGCGTCCGCGTAGACACCCTTGGAGGCAACGCGGATGAGGCTTTCACGAAATCCTCAAGTTTTGCGCGGCCGGAGGCATTCCGGCCGGGGAAAACTCTCCAGTAACACACGAAAGGTAAAGCCATGAGCCAAGACACCTACGAGCTCAAGGCCGAAACGCGCGAACGGGTTGGTAAGGGGTCCTCCCGTGAACTTCGCCGCAACGGCCTTATTCCTGCAGTTATCTACGGCGACAAGCAGGCCCCCGTCGCCATCGCCATCTCGACCAAGGACGTGACGCAGCGCATCCACGCCGGCGGCTTCAAGACGACGGTCGCGACGATCGACGTCAACGGCGAGAAGATCAAGGTCCTGCCGAAGGACTTCCAGCTCGATCCGGTCCGCGACTTCACGATGCATGTCGACTTCCTGCGCGTTTCGGGCGACTCCCACGTCGTCGTCGAAGTGCCGGTTCACTTCGTCAACGAAGAGAAGTCCCCGGGCATCAAGGCCGGCGGCGTCCTGAACGTCGTTCGCCACGCTGTCGAGCTGCACGCCCTTGCCGGCAACATTCCGGAATTCATCACGGCGGACCTCGCTGGCCTGAAGGTCGGCGACGGCATCCACATCTCCAACGTCAAGCTGCCGAAGGGCACGAGCCCGGTCATCGCCGACCGCGACTTCACGATCGCCACGATCGCTGTCCCGGCTGCCGGCGTGAAGGAAGAAGAAACGACGGAAGACTCCGCAGAATAATTCCCCACGAGGGGATGGTTCGAGAACCCCGCGCCCTCAGGGCGCGGGGTTTTTCTTTGTCCGCACGCCTGTATTACCCTTGGGGGAAGCTTTGATTCACCAACATTTTTGCGTATCGCCATTTTAGCAACATTTAAGACTTTGATGAAAATCTGGACCCTGGGGAAACAGCGAAAGCCGTAGAGGGGCACCATGGACTGGCTTCGTATCGTGGCAGGGGGGCGACCGGCATGAAAATGCACTCGGTGGAAAGCCGCTTCATCGCCATCGTCATCGGCGCCCTGCTCGTCTTCGTCGCCCCGCTGTTCGTCCTCTTCCTCATCCTGTCGTCCGACCGCGTGGCACGCGAGCGCCTGCAGAACACGGAGGTCCTGCTGAGGACCAACGTCCAGGCGCTCGGCAAGCCGCTGTGGGATTTCGACCGGGAGAGCATCGAGCAGATCGTCGGCGATCTCCAGGCCGATCCCGATATCGGCTATGTGCGCGTGCGCGACACGTCCGACACCATCGACATCGGCAGGCCCACCATGGCGCCCGATCCGGGCGAAGCCCGGTCCATCGTGAAGGCCGATGTCCTGCACAGGGCGTCCGACGGCATCAAGAAGGTCGGCACGGCGGAGATATGGCTTCGCAAGGACGGCATCTTCGCACGCTTCTCGAAGGACGAGATGACGATCTTCGCGATCTTCTTCTTCGCGGTGGCGACGCTCTTCACCGCCGCCCTCATCGGCAACCGCATCACGATCATCCGGCCGCTGATGCGGCTGACGGCGGCGATCGAGGCGACGCGCCGCCTCGGCTCCCGCCACCACGTCGACTGGACCGCCAACGACGAGATGGGCGCGCTCGCCAAGAACTTCAACGAGATGCAGAGCCGGCTGGAGCGCGAGGAGGCGGAGCTGAAGCTTGCCCATGCCCGCGCCACCGACATCTACAATCTCACCCCGGCCATGCTCTTTTCCATAGACGGTCGCAACCGCATCACCGCCGTCAGCGACTACTGGCTCACCGCCACCGGCTATCGGCGCGAACAGGTGATCGGCCGGGAATTCACCGATTTCGTCGATGCGGAATGGCGCGAGGTCTACCGCACGCGGCATGGCGACGGACCGGACGACGGCATCTGCGAGGTCACGGTGCGTTTCCGCTGCGCCGACGCGAGCGTGATCGACGTCCTGATCCTGGAAACCGGCGTCGCGGCGAGCAGCGGGCAGCAGGCGCTGACCCTCTCCGTCATGACCGATGTCACCGACCTCAAGGAAGCGGAAAACCGCAACCACCGCCAGGCCATCACCGACCACCTGACCGGCCTCCTCAACCGGCAGGGCTTCGAGGCGGTGCTCGACGAACTCATCGGCGAGGCCGACCAGCTCGGCCGGCCGCTTGCCTGCCTCTTCGTCGACCTCGACCGCTTCAAGTGGATCAACGACAATCTCGGCCATGCGTCCGGCGACGACGTGCTCTGCCAGGTGGCGATGCGCCTGCGCCGCCAGTTGCGCGCGGGCGACGTCATCGCCCGCCTCGGCGGCGACGAGTTCGCCATCCTCCTGTCGGCGCCGGACGCCCACCAGCTCGCCCTCGATGTCAGCGACCGGCTGGTGGCGAGCCTGCGCGCACCGCTTGCCATCGGCGGCACGGAGCTCAATGTCAGCGCCAGCATCGGCGTCGCGGTCTATCCGGACCACGCCTCCACAGCCGCCTGCCTGCTGCAGAAGTCGGACATGGCCATGTATGCGCGCAAGCGCAGCGGCAAGAACGGCGTGCAGATCTTCGACAACAACATGGTCGACATCGCCCGCAGGCGACTGGAAATCGAGCAGTTCATCGACCAGGGCTTGCGCGACGACTGGTTCACGGCCCATCTCCAGCCGATCGTCGGCCTCGCCGATGGCCGCCTCGCCGGCTTCGAGGCGCTGATGCGCCTCCAGCATCCCGACCGCGGCATCCTGCCGCCGGCCGAGATTGTCGGCATCGCCGAGGAGAACGGCTCCATCGGCCGGATCGGCGACGCCATCCTGTCGAAATCCCTCGCAAGCCTTGCGATCATCTCGAAGCTCGAAGGGCTGGAAGACAGCTATCTGGCGGTCAACTTCTCGCCGCTCCAGTTCGAGCCCGCCCTGCCGGCCCGCCTTGCCGCGCTGCTGCTCGATCACGGCATCACGCCGTCACGCATCGTCATCGAAATCACCGAGGCCGTGCTGATGCTCGACAATCCTGTCGTGCGCGAGGTGCTGGACGCGCTGTCCGACCTTGGCTGCCGCATCGCTCTCGACGATTTCGGCACGGGCTATTCCTCGCTGAGCTACCTCAACCGCTTCCCGGTCGACATCGTGAAGGTCGACCAGTCCTTCACCCGGTCGCTCTCCTCCGAGCAGCCGGACGTACGCCGCAAGAGCCGCATGCTGGTCGAGGGCATCCGCACCATCTCGCACCAGATGGGCTGCGCCGTGGTGGCGGAAGGCATCGAGACGGCGGAGCAATGGGACATCCTCCAGGCGATGGATGTGGAGTTCGGCCAGGGCTACCTCCTGAGCCGGCCGCTGCCGCTCGAGGCGCTTCTTGAAAAGCTCGGTGAATTCGAGGTGCCCGAGCGCCGGGCCGCGGCATCCTGAACGGCCGAAGGGGAACGGAACGATGAAGACCATGCTTTTGACGCTTTGCCTGTCGTTCGCTTCCCTTTCGACCGCGCACGCCGAAACGCTCCGCTTCATCACCGAGGAATACGCACCGTTCAACTACACCAGGAACGGCAGGATCACCGGCATCGGCGTGGACCAGGTCGAGGCGATCGCAAAGGCCGCCGGCATCGACTACACGCTCGAAATGATGCCCTGGGCGCGCGCCTTCGCCACGGCGCGCAGCCAGCCGATGCACTGCGTCTTCACGACGGGCTACAATCGCGAGCGCGCCGGCCAGTTCGTCTGGGTCAATCCTCTCCTGAAGGACGAGATGGTGCTCGTAAAGCGCAAGGACGGCAGCAAGGGGCCGGCGACGATGGACGAGGCGCTCGGCATGAAGGTCGGCTCGCAGCGCGGCGACTTCGGCGTCGAGGCGCTGGAAGCACTCGGCTTCACCAATATCGACCTGGCCGCCGACATCGACCTTTCCTTGCGCAAGCTGCTTTCCGGCCGCATCGACCTCATGCCGACCTCGTACAAGACCTACGAGAACCTGGTGAAGGAAGGAAGGCCCGTCGAGAAGGCCTTGCGCATGGCCGGCCAGATCTACGGCATCGCCTGCCAGAAGGACACGCCGCCCCATCTCGTCGCCCGCCTGCAGGCCGAGCTGGACAAATTGATCCTGAGCGGCGGGCAGGACCGCATCTTCACCGCCTACGGCCTGCCGCCGAACACCCGGACAGCGGAAAACGGCGGGAAGAATTGACCCCGGGCGGTTGACTTCCGGACGCTTTCGCGGTGGTGAAGACCGATCACGTTCTTTTGGCGGACCATTCCATGCTGATCATCGCCGGGCTCGGCAATCCGGGCGCAAAATATGCGGGCAACCGCCACAATATCGGTTTCATGGCGCTGGACGCCATCCACCGCAAGAACCCGTTCTCGCCCTGGTCGAAGAAGTTCAAGGCGGAGATTTCCGAGGGCGAGCTTGCCGGCGAGAAGGTGCTGCTCGTCAAGCCGCAGACCTTCATGAACCTTTCCGGCGAATCCGTCGGCGAGGCGATGCGCTTCTACAAGCTGGCGCCGAAGGACATCGTGGCGATCTACGACGAGCTGGACCTTGCCCCCGGCAAGGCGCGCATCAAGGTCGGCGGCGGCCATGGCGGGCACAACGGCATCAAGTCGCTCGACGCCCATTGCGGCAAGGACTACCGGCGCCTGCGCCTCGGCATCGGCCATCCCGGCGTCAAGGAACTCGTCACGAACCACGTCCTCGGCGATTTCGCCAAGGCAGACCATACCTGGCTCGACCCTCTGCTCGACGAACTCGCCATCCACGCCGACATGCTGGTGCGCGGCGAGGATTCCCAGCTCATGAACAAGCTGGCGCTCGCCACCGACGGCAAACCGGAAGACGACGCGCCGGCAAAGAAGCCCGGCGGCCAGTCCCATATCCGCCAGGCCCGCAACCACGCCCAGCCGAAGATCCTGCCCACCAGCGGCCCGATGGCGGAGATGTTGAAGAAGTTGCTCGGCAACAAGGGCGACTAGGGACGGGGGGCGGCAACAAGTCCCCTCTGCCTGCCGGCATCTGCCTCACAAAGAGGGAGAAAGCAGGAGGCTTGCCCAGCATTCAAAATTTGAATGCTGGCAGAGCGGCACGTTAGTCCCGCCTTGTGGGAGGGCGTCAGGTATGCATTTCCCCTACTCTTCCGGCTCCGTCTGGAACAGCAGCGGAAATCCCGCCTCCTTGGCAAGGTCCGTCGCCTCCTTCGCCTTCGTCTCGGCGATGTCGCGCGCGCAGACGACCACCACGGACGTGCCCATCTTGTGCGCCGTCATCATGACGCGGTAGCTCGTCGTCTCCGGCATGCGGAAGATCGCCTTCAGCACCAGGACGACGAAGTCGCGCGGCGTATAGTCGTCGTTGACGAGGATGACCTTGTAGAGCCGCGGCCGGGCCAGCTTCGGCTTCGTGATCGTTTTCGGCTTGAGGACCGTGTCACCATTGCTCATGGGAAGCTCCTCGTTACATTGGCTTCGAGCGATGTGCGCCCATTGTGCACCGCAGGCCGGGTGACTTCAAGGCCCGGCGGGCGCGAGGCCCTTGACCCTGCCCCGTCCTTCCCCCATAGCGGGGGCAACCATTTTCCAAGACGAACGGACCATCTTCCATGGGCTTCAAATGCGGTATCGTCGGTCTGCCGAATGTCGGCAAGTCGACCCTCTTCAACGCGCTGACCAAGACGGCGGCCGCCCAGGCGGCGAACTATCCCTTCTGCACCATCGAGCCGAATACCGGCGAGGTGGCGGTTCCCGATCCGCGCATGAAGGCGCTCGCCGCCGTCGCGGGCTCGAAGGAGATCATCCCGACGCGCATCTCCTTCGTCGACATTGCCGGCCTCGTGCGCGGTGCCTCGAAGGGCGAAGGCCTCGGCAACAAGTTCCTCGCCAATATCCGTGAAGTCGATGCGGTCGTGCACGTGCTGCGCTGCTTCGAGGACACCGACATCACCCATGTCGAGGGCCGCATCGACCCCGTCGCCGATGCCGAGACCATCGAGACCGAGCTGATGCTCGCCGACCTCGAGAGCCTGGAGCGCCGCGTCGAGCAGACCCGCAAGCGCGCCACCGGCAAGGACAAGGAGTCCGTCGCGCAGCTTCCGGTCATGGAAGCCGTGCTCAAGCTCCTCAACGAGGGCAAGCCGGCCCGTCTCCTGCTGAAGACGCTGGCGCCGGAAGAGGTGGACGTCCTCAAGGGCCTCAACCTCCTGACGTCGCACCCTGTCCTCTATGTCTGCAACGTCGCCGAGGCGGACGCCGCCACCGGCAATGCCCATACCGAGGCCGTCGCCGCGATGGCGAAGGAACAGGGCGCCGAATGCGTCATCATCTCGGCCGCGATCGAATCCGAGGTCGCCCAGCTTCCCGAGGAGGAAGCGACCGAATTCCTCTCGGCCCTCGGCCTTGAGGAGGCCGGCCTCGACCGCCTCATCCGCGCCGGCTACCACCTGCTCGACCTCATCACCTATTTCACGGTCGGCCCCAAGGAAACGCGCGCCTGGACCATCGTGCGCGGCACCAAGGCCCCGCAGGCGGCCGGCGTCATCCACACCGATTTCGAACGCGGCTTCATCCGCGCCTTCACCATCGCCTATGACGACTACATCGCCTACAAGGGCGAAGTCGGCGCCAAGGAAGCCGGCAAGGGCCGCGACGAAGGCAAGGAATATGTCGTCCAGGACGGCGACGTCATCCACTTCCGCTTCAACACGTAAGGCGCTTCGGCCCCTTTGAGACCACGGCTGCCGTCCCTCACCGCAGGGGCGGCAGTTTTTCTTTCAGCGGGATCGGCAGCGGCGCCACGGCCCAGCGCCGGAAATGCGGCCAGCCAATGCCGATGGTCAGCACGACGAGGCCGACGATCAGCAGCGTCAGGAAGACGAAGATCTCCGGCGACGCCTCCATCTGCCTGAGCAGGCTCGCGGTCGCGAGCCCCAGCGACAGGAGGCCTGACGTGACGAAGGCCCGGCGATCGATGATGAGCCCGATCACCATCAGCACCACGACGACGGCAAGCACGGCCAGCGCCTCCGGCAGCCCCTTGCTGCCGCTGAACAGCGTGTTGTTGGCAAGGTCCCCGAGGAACACGAAGGCGAGCGTCGAATAGAGCAGCGCAGGCGCCGTGACGAGATGCAGCCAGAAGGCGATGTCGGAGCGGCGCGAGACGCGGAAGCGGTCCGACAGGTCGTAGGACATCGCCACCGCATAGAGCGCGAGCGCGGCGGCAAGGAAGATGGCCGCGGAGATCATGGGATGGTCCGCGATGAAATCGGCGCCGCCGGCAAGGCGCGTCAGCGCCAGGAAGACGACCCCGAGCGCTGCGGCCGCGAGCGACAGGAACCACAGGCTCAGCGACAGCGGAATGCGGTAGCGCCAGTAGAACGGCGGCAGCAGGACGGCGAAGGGCAGCACGACCAGCAGGAAGCGCAGGTACGGATCCGCCTGCGTGTCGAGATACTGGTCCTGGACGATCACCGCCGTCAGGAAGATGAAATGGACATAAAGGACGGTGAGCAGCACCGCCGGCAGGGCGAGCCGCTGCCGCTTCACCAGGATTTCCGCCAGGATGACGATGACCGGCAGCGCGGCGAAGACCGAGCCTATGCCCGAGACACCAGCCATGACGATGGCGACGCCGATGGTGATCAGCACGTCGTGGAAGCCGCGGACGAAGCGCGGCGCCTCCGTATCCTCGACCGGCGCGATGGGCCGATCTTCCGCCGGGCCGGCGATGTCGAGCGCGCCAGCCGCTACCGGCTCCCGCAGGAAAACGCCGCGTGCCTCCATATAGGGCAGCAGCGCGCCGGCCTGCCCGGTGCTGATGATCCCCTCGCCGGCCGCGCCGTCCAGCACAGATTTCAAGTTCTGCATGTGTCGTCGTCTCCTTGCGCGGTCTGCGCGCACATTACCGATGCGCCGGCGGCTGGCAAGCCCTTGCAAAACAACGCCGCGCTCGCCATTGTTCGCCCGCAACAGGACGACCGGACTTGGCCAATTACACATTCGAGGACTTCACGCCGGGCCGCCGCTTCGAATTCACGAAGCGGACGCTGACGGCAGACGCGATCATCGCCTTCGCAGGCGAATTCGATCCCCAGCCGATGCATCTCGACGAGGAAGCCGGCCGCGCCAGCATCCTCGGCGGACTCGCCGCCTCCGGCTGGCACACCAGCGCCGTCATGATGCGCATGCTCTACGAGGCCTATATCGACGGCTCGACCTCCGAAGGTTCGCCCGGCGTCGACAGCATGGAATGGAAGCGCCCGGTGCTGGCCGGCGATACGCTCGGCGGGCACTGCACGGTGCTGGATGCCCGGGTCTCGCGCTCGCGGCCGCAGATCGGCATCGTACGCTTTCGCGCCGAGGTGACGAACCAGCGCGGCGAGACCGTCGCGATCTGCGAATATATCAACATGATGCGTCTCGCCGGGAAGGAAGCCACCCATGCGCATGGCTGAGCTCTACCCCGTGGGCAAGGCCGTCGAGATCGGCAGCCTCACCTTCACGGCGGAGGACATTGTCCGCTTTGCGCGGGACTTCGACCCGCAGCCCTTCCATCTCGACGCGGAACTGGCAAGGCACACGCTCTTCGGCGGCCTCTGCGCATCAGGCTGGCATTCGAGCGCCGGCTGGATGAAATGCTTCGTGCCGTTCTGGGCCGGGGAATGCCGGCGCCTTGCCGCCGAGGGCATCGCGCCCCCGAAACTCGGCCCCTCGCCAGGCTTCACCGGGCTCTCCTGGCTCAAGCCCGTCTTTGCGGACGACACGATCACCTATTCGGTGACGTTGCTCGGCTCGCGCCAGCTCGCCTCCCGGCCGGATCGCCTGATCAACACGTTCCTGTGCGCCGGCCGTAACCAGAACGGCGATCCGGTCATCCGCTTCGAGAGCACGGTGCTGGAGTTCGTCTGAGGGCGGCGTGCCGGTCTTTTCCGGCGTGCCGCCGGTTGCCCCTCACCTTAGGCTTCTCCCCGCTCGTGGGGAGAAGGCGGCCGGCAGGCCGGATGAGGGGCCCCAAAAATCAATCGAGAGATTCAGACCGACACGCTCAATGCCCGTCGAAGGCGACCAGCGTGCGCACTTCCACGCCGAGCGCTTCCAGCTTCCTGCGCCCGCCGAGCTCCGGCAGGTCGATAACGAAGCAGGCGGCGACGATGTCGGCGCCTATCTGGCGCAGCAGCTTGACGGCGGCTTCCGCCGTGCCGCCCGTCGCGATCAGGTCGTCGACGAGGATCACCTTCTCGCCCGGCCTGATAGCGTCCTTGTGCATCTCCATCTCGTCCACGCCGTATTCCAGGCTGTAGGCGATGCGCACGGTCTCGTGCGGCAGCTTGCCCTTCTTGCGGATCGGCACGAAGCCGGTCGAGAGCTGGTGCGCCATGGCACCGCCCAGGATGAAGCCGCGCGCCTCGATGCCGGCGACCTTGGCGATGCCGATGCCCGCATAGGGATGCACCAGCTCGTCCACCGCCCGGCGGAAGGCACGCGGATTGCCGAGCAGCGTGGTGATGTCGCGGAACATGACGCCGGGCTTGGGATAGTCCGGGATATTGCGGATCGCGGCGACGAGTTCGTTTTCGAGTGTGGACATGGGGATTTCCGACTGCGGGGGGCTTCGCCCGGTTATTGCAGGTGAGGCACGGCCCCACAACAAAAAAGGCGGCCCGAAGGCCGCCTTTTCACCCGGGCGGAAAGACCGCTCAGTGTTCCTTGTTCGCGTAGACCGACTTCTTCGTCAGGTAGATCAGGCCAGTGAAGATAACCAGGAAGACCATGACCATGAAGCCGGTGCGCTTGCGCTCTTCCAGATGCGGCTCGGCGGCCCACATCAGGAAGGCGGAGACGTCGCGGGCATACTGGTCGACCGTCTGCGGCGCGCCGTCGTCATAGGTGACCTGGTCGTCGGAGATCGGCTTTGCCATCGCAAGCGCGGCGGCGCCCGCGAAATACGGGTTGTAGTGCGTGCCTTCCGCAAGTTCGATATTCGCCGGCACCTCTTCGTCGTAGCCCGTCAGCAGCGAGTAGATGTAGTCCGGGCCACCTTCCTGGTACTGGGTGAAGATGTCGAAGACGAACTGCGGGAAGCCCCGGGTGATGCCGCGCGCCTTGGCGAGCAGCGACATGTCCGGCGGAGCCGCGCCGTTGTTCGAGGCGGCGGCCGCCTCGTGGTTGGCATAGGGCGACGGGAAGTGGTCGGACGGGACGGCCTTGCGGGTGAACATGTCACCGTCCGCGTTCGGGCCGTCCTGCACTTCGTAGTTCGCCGCGAAGGCCTTTACCTGCGCCTCGGAGTAGCCAAGGCCTTCCAGCGTGCGGAAGGACACCAGGCTCATCGAGTGACAGGCCGAGCAGACTTCGGTGTAGACCTTAAGGCCGCGCTGGAGCTGGCCCTTGTCGTACTTGCCGAACGGGCCGGCGAAGGTCCAGCTCTCCTGCTTGGGATGGTGGATCGGGTAGTGTGGCGTGGCATGTTCCGCTTCCGCAGCCCCGGCGGCGGCATGGTCTTCCTGCGCCGTGGCAAGGGAGACGCCGAGGCCGGCGACGAGGGCGAGCGACAGAATGCCTGCAACAAGCTTTTTCATTGTCATGGTTCCTTTCGTCGCTCGTCTCAGGCCTTGGCCAGCTTGGCGTTCTTCTTTTCCAGAACCGCTTCCGTGATCGAATTCGGAATGCGCTTCGGGGTTTCGATCAGGCCGAGGAGCGGCATGAGGACGATGAAGAAGCCGAAGTAGTAGAGCGTGCCGAGCTGCGAGAGGACGACGTAGATGCCTTCGGCGGGCTGTGCACCGAGCCAGCCGAGCATGATGGCATTCGCGACGAAGATCCAGAAGAACAGCTTGTACCACGGACGGTAGACGGCGGAGCGGACCTTGGACGTATCGAGCCACGGCAGGAAGAACAGCACGATGATCGCGCCGAACATCACGAGGACGCCGCCGAGCTTCGAGTCGATCGGGCCGATGTTGAAGGTGATGGCGCGCAGCATCGCGTAGAACGGCAGGTAGTACCATTCCGGAACGATGTGGGCCGGGGTCTTCAGCGGGTCTGCCGGAATGTAGTTGTCCGGGTGGCCGAGATAGTTCGGCATGTAGAAGATGAACCAGGCGAAGATGATCAGGAAGACCGAGACGCCGAGGGCGTCCTTCAGCGTCGCATAGGGCGTGAAGGCGACCGTGTCGGTCTTGGACTTCACCTCGACGCCGGTCGGGTTCGTCTGGCCCGTGACGTGCAGCGCCCAGACGTGCAGGATGACGACGCCGGCGATCATGAAGGGCAGCAGGTAGTGCAGCGAGAAGAAGCGGTTCAGCGTCGGGTTGTCGACCGCGAAGCCGCCGAGCAGGAACTGCTGGATCCACTCGCCGACCCACGGGAAGGCCGAGAAGAAGCCGGTGATGACGGTCGCGCCCCAGAAGGACATCTGGCCCCAGGGCAGGACGTAGCCCATGAAGCCGGTGGCCATCATGAGCAGGTAGATGACGACGCCGAGGATCCATAGGATTTCGCGCGGCGCCTTGTAGGAGCCGTAGTAGAGGCCGCGGGCGATGTGGAGATAGACCGCGATGAAGAAGAAGGACGCGCCGTTGGCGTGCATGTAGCGCAGCAGCCAGCCGTGGTTCACGTCGCGCATGATCTTCTCGACCGAGTTGAACGCGACGGTGGTTTCGGCCGCATAGTGCATGGCGAGCACGATGCCGGTGAGGATCTGCACCACCAGCATCACCGACAGCATGGCGCCGAAGGTGTAGGCATAGTTCAGGTTGCGCGGAACCGGGTAGGAAACGAAGCTGTCATGGATCATGCGCGGCAGAGGCAGGCGCGAATCGACCCATTTCTCGATGCCAGTCGTCGGCTGGTAGGTTGAATGTTCAGCACTCATTATCAGTAGTCCCCTCAACCGATCTTGATGACTGTGTCGGAAATGAACGAGAAGGTCGGCACGGCGAGGTTCTGCGGGGCCGGACCCTTGCGGATACGACCGGCAGTGTCATAGTGCGAACCGTGGCAGGGACAGAACCAGCCGCCGAAATCGCCGGCCTGGCCGAGCGGAATACAGCCGAGATGGGTACATACGCCCACCATGATGATCCAGTTCTCCCGGCTCTCCCCGGCCGAGCGGTCGAGGTCGGTCGCCTGCGCGTCGGCCGCGATATTGGCATTGCGGGCAACCGGGTCCTTGAGGTCGGCGAGCGCGACGGCCTTGGCCTCCTCGACTTCCTGGTCCGTGCGGTTGCGGATGAAGACGGGCTTGCCGCGCCACTTGACGGTCAGGGACATGCCGGGCGTCAGGCTGGAGACGTCGACGTCGATGGCGCCGAGTGCCAGCGTCGATGCATCCGGGCGCATCTGGTCGATGAACGGCCAGGCGACCGCCACGCCGCCCACAACGCCAGCCATCCCGGTGGTCAGGTAAAGAAAATCGCGGCGAGTGGGCTCGCCCAGAGATTCGCTTGTTGTCTCGTGTTCGCTCACGGCTAAACCATCCTCTCACGCAATGTCTGCGGAAACCGCAACGCCCCTTTGAAAACCGGCAATATCCGGACACAATACGGCCATAGATTCCCCGTCAATCCGGCGCGTTCTATGCTTGATCGCAAATTATGTCCAGCCTTGGCAAGGGGAGGTGGGCACATTGTCGCGGGAAAAACCGGGCATCTTGACAAGGCGCAGGCATCGCCCCGGGCGTCCGGCGCTTGCGGCCTGAAAAAGCGAACGAAAAACGACGCTTGGCAGCGCTATTGCGCCGCCTCTTCGTGTCCGAGGAAACCGCCGGACTGGCGCGACCAGAGATCCGCATAGAGCCCGCCCCTGGCGACGAGCTCGCCATGCGTGCCCTCCTCCACGATATGGCCGCGATCCATGACGATCAGCCGGTCGAGCGCGGCGATGGTGGACAGGCGATGGGCGATGGCGAGCACGGTCTTGCCGCGCATCAGCCCGTCGAGGTTCGACTGGATCGCCGCCTCGACCTCGGAATCGAGCGCCGACGTCGCCTCGTCGAGCACGAGGATCGGCGCGTCCTTCAGCATGACGCGGGCAATGGCGATGCGCTGGCGCTGGCCGCCCGAGAGCTTGACGCCGCGCTCGCCGACATGGGCATCGTAGCCCCTGCGCCCGCGCTGGTCTTCCAGCGCGAGGATGAAGTCGTGCGCCTCGGCCTTCCTGGCCGCCTCGATCATCCGGGCTTCGCTGGCGTCCGGATCGCCGAACAGGATGTTGTCGCGGATCGAGCGGTGCAGCAGCGCCGTGTCCTGGCTGACCATGCCGATATTGGCGCGCAGGCTCTCCTGCGTGACGGCGGCGATGTCCTCGCCCCCGACGAGGATGCGCCCGCCTTCGAGGTCGTAGAAGCGCAGCAGCAGGTTGACGAGCGTCGACTTGCCCGCGCCGGACCGCCCGACGATGCCGACCCTCTCGCCCGGCCGGATCGCCAGCGACAGGTTGTCAATGACGCCGGACGTGCGGCCATAGTGGAAGCGGACGTTCTCGAAGCGGACATCGGGGCGCGTCACCTTCAGGGCCGGCGCGCCGGGCCGGTCGACGAGGCCGATCGGCTGGGAGATGAGGTCGGCGGAATTCTGGATCGTGCCGATGTTGCGCATGATGCTGTTGAGCTGCGTCATCAGGCGGTTGAGCAGGAAGTTGAGCCTGAGCACCAGCGCCATGGTGAAGGCGACGGCGCCCGAGCTGATGACGCCGCCGAGCCACAGGTGGATGCACAGCACCGCCATGCCCGCGATCATCAGCCCGGAGAGGAAGGCGAGAGAGGCGCGAAGCGAGGTCAGCAGCCGCGTGAAGGCGAGGATCGTGCCCTGGAAGATGTCGAAGCCGCCGCGCATGTAGCGGTCGTTCGCCTCGTCGCGGCCGAAGAGCTTCAGCGTCTGGATGTTGGAATAGGCATCGACCATGCGCCCGCTGATCATCGAGGCGGCTTCGGCCGACCGGCGCGAATGCTCGCGGATGCGCGGCACGAAATGGCGCGCCAGCACGGCGAAGACTGACAGCCAGACGAGAAGGACCGCCGCCAGCCGCCAGTCGAGCTGGCCGAGCAGCACCAGCGTCGAGACGGTATAGATCGTCACGAACCAGATGCTCTCCATGAAGGAGGTGATGACGTCGCCCGTCGCCTGCCCCGCCGACCAGACCTTGGTGACGATGCGGCCGGAAAAATCGTTCTGGAAGAAGGAAAGCGACTGCCGCGCCACATGCACATAGGACTGCCAGCGCACCAGGTTGTAGAAGCCCGGCGTGATGACCTGCTGGTCGATGAGCGCCGTCAGGAACGCGACGACGAAACGCACGATGCCGATGAGCCCGAGCATCATCAGGAGTTCCGTGCCGTGCGCGGCAAGAAGGCCGCCCCACCCCTCGCCCGGCCTCACCGTCGCCAGCATGTCGACGAGCCGCCCGACGAACCAGAACGTCGCCGCCTCGATGCCGGCCGTGATGCCGCCCAGCACCAGGAGGCCCGCAAACGGCGCCTTCGCCTGCCCGACATAGAACCAGACGAAGGCAAGGAGCCCCTGCGGCGGTCGCAGGTCGTCCCGCCGCGCGAACGGCTGGATCCAGTTCTCGAAAAAGGAGAAAAGCGGACGGAAGATCATGCCCCCGATATAGGCTCTTTTGGACGGCGGGCAAATTAAAGATCGGCAAGGTGGCAGAAGGGACTACGCCTCCAGAATACCCTCGATGTCCCGGCGCCCGTGAAGGACGCGCAAGACGACAAGTTCGTCGTCCGTTACGAGATAATAGAGCTTTATTTCATCGAATCCACCGATGGACCATGTCCTCAAGCCGAGCAGCCGGCGATTCTTCATGGGCCGCGGCGACCCCGCATGCGGCGTGTTCGAGACATGATCGATCGCCATGCGCACGGCCTCGAGGAAGCGGTCGGCCACCGGATTCAGTCCGAGATCGATGAGATACCCGATCTGCTTGAGAATATCGGCACGAGCGGACGGGAGGACAGTGGTTTTCAACGCGCACCGCTTTTACGGGGGCGTGCAGCAAGAAGCTGAGCCGCTTCGGACTTCAGGTCCGACCAGAAGGCAGCATCGGGCACGTTTCCGTTGCCGGAAGCCAGCCCTTCCAGCAAGAGAACCTCGAGCCGCGCTTCGTTCTCTTTTTCCTGGGCATCGCGCAAGAGACTGCGGAAATATTCGCTGACATTGCCGTATCCCTTCGCCTCAATCTGGCTTTCGACAAAGGATTTCAAGCTGTCAGGCAGGGAAATGGTGATCGTCGCCATTGGAACGCTCCTTTGCCGGCAAGATTAGCATTCCCAAGCGAATATACCAATAGATAAGAACAACTATGAAAACGCCCCGCCATGGGCGGGGCGCCTTCGTTTCCTTATTCCGCCGCCGCTTCCGCCTCCGCGTCGTCGGCGATGAAGCCGCCGGACTGGCGGGTCCACAGGTCGGCGTAGATGCCTCCCTTTGCGACCAGCTCGGCATGGGTGCCCGTCTCGTGGATATGGCCCTTGTCGAGCACGACGAGGCGGTCCATCTCCGTCAGCGTCGAGAGGCGGTGGGCGATCGCGATCACCGTCTTGCCCTCCATGAGGGCGAAGAGGTTTTCCTGGATCGCCGCCTCGACTTCCGAATCGAGCGCCGAGGTCGCCTCGTCCAGCACCAGGATCGGCGCGTCCTTCAGGAAGACGCGGGCGATCGCGATGCGCTGGCGCTGGCCGCCGGAAAGCTTCACGCCGCGCTCGCCGACCTGGGCATCAAGGCCGGAACGGCCCTGCTGGTCGGAAAGGGCCTCGATGAAGTCCCAGGCATTCGCACGCTTCGCCGCCTCGATGATCTCCGCGTCGCTCGCCTCCGGCTTGCCGTAGGCGATGTTTTCGCGGATCGAGCGATGGAGCAGCGAGGTGTCCTGCGTCACCACGCCGATCTGCCCGCGCAGGCTGTCCTGCGTGACCGTCGCGATGTCCTTGCCGTCGATGGTGATCCGGCCGGATTCCAGGTCGTAGAAGCGCAGCAGCACGTTCATCAGCGTCGTCTTGCCGGCGCCGGAGCGGCCGACGAGGCCCACCTTCTCGCCCGCACCGATGTCGAGCGACAGGTCCTCGATCACGCCCTTGTTCTTGCCGTAGTGGAAACGCACATGGTCGAAGCTGATGGCGCCCCTGGCGGCCGACAGCGCCGGTGCCTGCGGCCCGTCCTCGATGTCGTGCGGCTTGGTCATCATGCCCATGCCGTCATAGACCGTGCCGATATTCTCGAAGAGCGCGGTCACTTCCCACATCACCCACTGCGACATGCCGTTGATGCGCATGGCAAGGCCGATCGCCACGGCGACGGCCCCCACCGTCACGTCGCCGGCCATCCAGAAATAGATGCCGATGGACGCCGTGAGGAACATTGCGATGACGTTGTTGATGTCGATCGCGATGTTGAACGAGGTGATGAGCCGCATCTGCTTGTGCACGGTCACGAGGAACTCGTTCATGCCTTCGCGGGCATAGGTTTCCTCGCGTCCGGCATGCGAGAACAGCTTGACCGTCGCGATGTTGGTGTAGCTGTCGACGATCCGGCCCGTCATCATGGAGCGCGCATCGGCCTGCTCGCGCGAAACCACCATCAGCTTCGGCACGAAATAGCGCAGGATCCCGACATAGACGACGAACCACACGACCAGCGGCAGCACGAGACGCAGGTCCGCCGAGGCGATGACCGCGATCATCGAGACGAAGTAGCTCACCACATAGATGAAGACGTCGATGATCTTCATCACCGTCTCGCGCACGGCAAGCGACGTCTGCATGACCTTCGTCGAGACGCGGCCGGCGAACTCGTTGGAGAAGAAGCTCATGCCCTGGCGGATCAGGTAGCGGTGCATCTGCCAGCGGGCGATCATCGGGAAATTGCCCGCGAGCGCCTGGTGCATGGTCATGGTGTGCAGCGCGCCGAAGCCCGGGATGAGGACGAGCAGCAGCACGGCCATCCATATCAGCGTGCCGCCCTCGCGGGCGAGCAGCGTGCCGGGATCGCCGGCCGACAGCCAGTCCACGATGTTGCCGAGGAACTGGAACAGCACGACTTCCGCGATGCCGAGCACCATGGAGCAGAAGCCGAGCAGCGCCAGCCACGGCGCGGCGGGGCGCGTATAGTGCCAGAGGAAGGGCCAGAGGCCCTTCGGCGGAAGCGAGGGCGCCTCGGAAGGATAGGGATTCAAACGTCTTTCGAACCAGCCGAACATGGCTTTCTCCGTAATATCAAGGACGGAACCGGCGCGGACGGCGCACGAGGCGCGCGGTCGGGAACGGGGTTCCGGCAGGATCGCCGCGCAACGAAAGGGCGTCGGACGGCGAATTGAAATAAAGGCAGGAGGAAATCTGCGGGGCGAAACGCCTAGGCGAGAAGTGGCGTCAATCGAGCCGGGAGGCGTAGCCGATGCGTGGTATCCATCATGAACCTCCCTTTCTCGCGTTGCAGATGGGTCTGGTTAGCGCGAAACGGCGCAATTTGCCAGACGGTTCGTCGCAAATTCGCATCTCCCGCCAATTCTGTTGCCATGCCGCCACATCTGGACTAGGCGACACGGCATGCCAGACCTTCGCATCGCCCTCTACCAGCCGGACATTGCCGGCAACACCGGCACCATCCTGCGTTTCGCCGCCTGCCTCGGCCTTGCGGTCGACATCATCGAGCCGGCGGGCTTCGACCTATCCGACCGCAGCCTGAAGCGCGCCGGAATGGATTACCTCGCCGCCGTGACGCTGACGCGACACGTCAACTGGGAGCGGTTCGAGGAATGGCGCTCGCAAAGCGGCCGCCGGCTGGTCCTCGCTTCCACCATGGCGGCCGCGCGCTATACGGACGTCGCCTATCGGGCGGACGACATCCTGCTCTTCGGCCGCGAAAGCGCCGGCGTGCCGGACCGCGTGCACGCGGCGGCGGACGGCCGGGTGCTCATTCCCATGGTCGAGGGCCAGCGCTCGATCAACGTCGCGCTCTCGGCCGCGATGATCTGCGGCGAAGCCCTGCGCCAGACGGGCTTTGCCTGACCTCGCATCGCCCGGCCGCCGGCAAACCGGTCTCATGCCGCCTCGTCGTAGCGCGTCGTGATGCGCGCCACCTTCAGCGCGTCGGCCCACCAGGTCAGGCGCTTCATCAGCACCGCGAGCTGGCCGTTGAGCTGGCCGGGGCGGAACGGGTTCCCGGCGGGGTCGAACTGTGTCCAGGCATGGGCAAGGCTCACCGTCTCGCGGATCGCGACGGCGTGCAGCTCGGCAAAGACCAGCCGCAACTGCTCGACCGCCCGCAGGCCGCCGGAAACGCCGCCATAGGAGATGAAGGCGACGGGCTTGGCGTGCCAGGGCCGGAAGCAGCAATCGATGACCGCCTTCAGCGCCGCCGGATAGGCGTGGTTGTATTCCGGCGTCACGATGAGGAAGGCATCCGCCTGCGAGATTGCACTTTCGACGATCCCGGCCGATGCCGCGTCGAGGCCGCCGGGCGTGAAGGCCAGTTCCGCCGGGTCGACGCGGATGATGTCATATTGGCCGAAGCCGGCAAGCTCCGGCTCCAGCCATCCCGCGATCGTGTCGGCAAAGCGCCCTTCGCGGCCGCTGCCATAGATGAGGGCGATGGTCAGTCTGTCTTTCATGCGGGGTTCGCTCCGGGTTGAAAAAGCAGGGAGCCGCTGGTATAGAACCTCAACCAAACTTGAGGTCAACAGCCATGACGGAAAAATGTCCGAACAGCGCAATGCCCCGCGAACTCAGCGTCGGCGAGGTCGCCGAGCGCAGCGGCGTGGCGGTTTCCACATTGCATTTCTACGAGACGAAGGGGCTGATCCGCAGCCAGCGCAACCGCGGCAACCAGCGGCGCTACCCGCGCAGCATCCTGCGCCGCGTCGCGGTGATCAAGGTGGCCCAGCGCACCGGCATTCCGCTCGCCGAGATCGCGGACGCGCTTTCCGTGCTGCCGCACGACCGGCCGCTGACCGCGCAGGACTGGCGAAGACTCTCGCAGACCTGGCGCCGGCAACTCGATGACCGCATCGCGCGGCTCACGCGGCTGCGCGACCAGATCGACGGCTGCATCGGCTGCGGCTGCCTGTCGATGCAGGAATGCCCCTTGCGCAACCCGCTGGATACGCTGGCCGTCGAAGGCCCGGGCCCGAGATTGCTGGAGCCCGAGCCGGCATAGAGCGTTTCCGCGTCTTCCAAATCGCGAGAATGCTCCGCCCCTGCTTTCCGCTATTCCGGGTGCAACCCCGCCATGCGCGTTAGCTGGAACGGCTTTAGCCGAGGCGCGTCGCGAGCAGCTTGTCGACGCGGCGGCCGTCCATGTCGACCACTTCGAAGCGCCAGCCCTGGGTTTCCGTGTACTCGCCGGTCTTCGGCAGCTTCTGGAGCGATTCGATGACGAGGCCGGCGGCCGTCTGGTAGCTGCGCCGGGCCGGCAGCGACAGGCCGAGGCGGTCCGCCATCTCGTCGATCGGCATGGAGCCGGCGATCAGCCAGGAGCCGTCCTCGCGCTGCACCGCATATTCGTCGTCGCCTTCCTCGATGTCGGCGCGGAACACGCCGGCGATCGCCTCCAGCACGTCGGCCGGCGTGATGACGCCCTCGAAGTGGCCGTATTCGTCGTGGATCAGGAGGAGCGGCACTTCCGAATTGCGCAGCGCTTCGAGCACGCGCATCGCATCCATCGTGTCGGGCACGATCGGCGCCTGGCGGATGAAGGAGCGGATGTCGAGCGGCTGGCCGCTCAGGAGAGCAGAAAGCAGCTCGCGCTTCTGGACGATGCCGACGATGGTTTCCGGTCCGCCGTCTGCGACCGGCAGGCGGGAGTGCTGGCTCTCGACGAGCTGCTCGTGGATCTCCTCCACCGTGTCGCCGAGGTCGATCCAGTCGACGTCGTTGCGCGGCGTCATGAGGCCGCGTGCCTCGCGGTCGGAAAAGCGCATGACGCCGGCGATCATCAGCTTCTCGCCGCCCTCGATGACGCCGGCCGCCTCGGCTTCGGCGACGATGGTCTTGATCTCCTCGTCCGTGACGACGCTTTCAGAGATCTCATGCTGGCCGAGCAGGCGGAAGATCAGCCGCGTCGAGGCGTCGAGCACCCAGACGGCCGGCGCGCCGATCCTGGACATCAGCGACATGGCCGGCGCCACCAGCGTTGCGAAGCGCTCGGGATTGCGCAGCGCGATCTGCTTGGGCACCAGCTCGCCGACCACAACCGACAGGAAGGTGATGATGAAGATGACGATACCGTAGCCGAGCGGGTCGGCCAGCCAGTCCGGCACGCCCTCGGCAGCGAGGATGTCGCGCAGGCGCCCGCCGAGCGCGGCGCCGGAGAAGGCGCCGGCCAGGATGCCGATGAGCGTGATGCCGATCTGGACGGTGGAGAGGAATTTCCCGGGGTTTTCCGCAAGCTTCAGCGCCGACGCGGCACCGCGCGAGCCCTGGGCCGCCATGGTCTTGAGGCGTGGCTTGCGCGAGGAAACGATGGAAAGTTCGGAAAGGGCAAAAACCCCGTTCAGGAGAATGAGGAAGACAGCGATCGCGAGTTCGAACAAGGACTGTGAGCCGTGCTTGAGAACCGCAACGGCGCCTTTCTGTTGATGACGATGGCCGCAAGATAGGGGCGCGCGGGTTCGCCGTCAATCGAGCTTGCCGATCACGGTCGCGTCATGAGGCCTAAAAGGGGCTTCAATCGGCGCTCGGCAGGCGGCGCATGGTGAACTCGATGCGGTCGCCTTCCAGCATCCGCCAGCTTTCCACCTCGGTCCAGTAGGCAGCCTTCGGCCAGAGGTCGAACCATTCGCGCGCCTTCTCGCGGGCCGCCTGGCGTTCGAGGCAGAAGGTCTCGCGCACGAAATGGCCCTCGCCGCGGAAGGGCTTTTCGCGGCGGCGCCGCTCGATCTGGCGCCTGAGGCCTTCGAGGGGCGGTGCGGGTACACGCGCCATGCAGGTTTCCTCCTGTGGCGGTTCGGCCAGGGCGCGGGACGCATCGCACCGGAACCGCGTGAAAACGACGTGCTGCACTTTCGATGGAACAAAGATAGGCCAGCGATCGTCCTTTGACGAGTCCCGCGCCCCGGCGCATTTTCGCGCCCGCGGTTGCAAAAAAGGGCAAATTTAACGACTGTGGCCGAAATGCGATTCGGCGGTGCGCCCGCCAGCGGGAAACACCATGGAACGACCAGACCTGCCGAAAGGCCTGCCCGAGGACATCGAAGACAAGAAGGCGATGGCCCGCGCCTGGTTCGAGCAGTTGCGCAACGCCATCTGCGCCAGCTTCGAGGCCCTCGAGGACGAACTGGAAGGGCCTCTCTCCGACCTGCCGCCGGGCCGCTTCGTCGGCAAGGACTGGCTGCGCGAGGACGGCGAAGGCGGCGGCGGGCGCATGTCGATGATGGAAGGCCGCGTCTTCGAGAAGGTCGGCGTCCACACCTCCACCGTCTTCGGCGAGTTCTCGCCGGAATTCCGCACCCAGATTCCCGGCGCCGGCGAAGACCCGCGCTTCTGGGCCTCCGGCATCTCGCTGATCGCCCATCCGGTGAACCCCAACGTTCCGGCCGTGCACATGAACACCCGCATGGTCGTGACCACCAGCCGCTGGTTCGGCGGGGGCGCGGACCTGACGCCGGTGCTCGACCGCCGCCGGGTGATGAGCGATCCCGACACCGCCCTCTTCCACAAGGCGATGGAGATCGCCTGCAACCGCCATCCCGTCGCCGACCATGCGAAGTTCAAGGACTGGTGCGACGAGTATTTCTTCCTCAAGCATCGGGGCGAGCCGCGCGGCACCGGCGGCATCTTCTACGACTGGCTGCACTCGCCCGAAGAGCTCGGCGGCTGGAACGCCGACTTCGCCTTCACGCAGGACGTCGGCCGCGCCTTCGCCATGGTCTATCCGAAGATCGTCCGCTCCAACTTCAACAAGGGCTGGACGGAGGAGGACCGCGACGAGCAGCTCGTGCGCCGCGGCCGCTATGTCGAGTTCAACCTGCTCTACGACCGGGGAACGATCTTCGGCCTGAAGACCGGCGGCAATGTCGATTCCATCCTGTCCTCCATGCCGCCGGTGGTGCGCTGGCCCTGAGCCGCTAGCAGGCTTGTGATTACGGTTTGCCTTGCCTGCGTGCTAGAATGCATCAAGCATGATTCCACGGAGGAGGCAGTCATGATCAATGTGATGCAAGACGCAGTGCATTCGGGCCTCGACCCGCAATCCGCCGATTTTCTCGATCGTTTCGCAGAAACCATCCGCGCCGAAAGCGGCGTGGACCTGCCCCATGCCTATTTTGTCGCGGAGGCGCGGCTGCGGCTGTCGCGCGGGAACGTCCACGCCATCGCCGGGCGCAGGACGAGGCCCGAGCCGCTCCGCTCGTCCGCCTGCTTCGACTGCTGGGCAAAAGACGAAGACGCCGCCTGACGGCGTGGAACCGGAGGCGGCCTTTGCCGTTTCCGAAGACGGCCGGCACGGCCGAGGACCCGTCGCGGTTTGGCCGGAACGGCCTCATCTGCTATACTCGTTCCGTTGAAACGACAGGAGATAGTCATGAGACTTTTTGAATGCGGTTCACTCGTCCCCGGATGCGAATGGCACACGCGCGCCAATGACGACGCCGAAGTCGTCCGCCGCGCGGTGGAGCATATGCGCATGGCCCATGGCGAAGCCACCATCCGGGAAAGCATGGTCGAGCATATCAAGGAACGCATCGTCGATGAAAAGGCGGCCGACGCCGCCTGATGGAGGAACGCGCCTCGCTGGCGGGTTGCTGGCGGCGAGGAAAGGCCCCTCCCCAACCCCTCCCCGCAAGGGGGAGGGGCTTAATGTGCCGCTCCGTGGCATTCATTATAGAACGATGAGCAAGCCTCTATCTTTCTCCCCCTCGCGGGGGTGATGCCGGCAGGCAGAGGGGTTTTCGGCGCTAGTTAGCCTTCACAAACGCTTCCAGCCGCGCAAGCAGCCTGGCCCGGTCCTCATGAAAATTCCCGGCCACCCACTCCGCCTCGATGGCCGACAGCGCCGCGCCGACCGTCGGCCCGGCGGGAACGCCCGCGGCCAGCACGTCCGCGCCCGTCAGCGGGAAGGACGGCTTGCGCCATTTCTCCGCGCGCGCCAGCAGGCGCTGGCAGAGACCCGAAAAGGCAAGCGCCTCGGCATCGCCGAGCCCGCGTGCCCGCGCGGCGGCAAGCGCCAGCTTCAACCGCATGGTCAGCCCCTGCGGCCCGCTCCGGTAAAGCAGCCGGTCAAAGGCCGTCTCGGCAAGTTTCGGCGCGATCTCGGGCGCTGCCGCCCAGTAATCGAGCGTCGCGGCTTCCGCCTTCGAAAGACGCAGACGCCCGGCGAGCGTCTTCAACCGCTCCCGGTCAGCCGGCACCATGGCGGCAAGGCGCAGCATCGCGTCCGGCCTCCAGCCGAAGGCCTTTTCCGCCTCGATCAGGCCGGGGATCGCGTCGATGCCCCACTTTTCCGTCTCGGGCAGGATTTCCGTCAGCACGCCCGCCTGCCGCATCCACAACAGCGCGCGGCCGGGATCGGGCGCGCCGAGCAGCTTCTTCGTCTCGGACCAGACCCGCTCGGCGGAAAGCTTCGCAAGGCTTGCCTTCGCCCGCGCGCAGGCTTTCAGGCCCTCGGCATCCGGCCGGCCGCTGCCGTAGAGCGCGAAGAAGCGGAAGAAGCGCAGGATGCGCAGGTGATCCTCCGCGATCCGCATCGCCGCATCGCCGATGAAGCGGACGGTGCGACTCTCGATATCCGGCAGGCCGTTCACGAGGTCGACCACCGTCCCGTCCTGCGTGGCGTATAGCGCGTTGATGGTGAGGTCGCGCCGCTCGGCATCCGCCTGCCAGTCCGTGCCGAAGGCGACCTCGGCATGCCGGCCGTTGGTCGAGACGTCCCGCCGCAGCGTCGTCACCTCGAAGGGCGTGCCGTCGATGACGAGCGTCACCGTGCCGTGCTCGATGCCCGTTGGCACCGCCTTGATGCCAGCCGCCTTCGCGCGCTCGACGACGGCCTCCGGCCGCAGCGTCGTGGCGATGTCGACATCGGCCACCGGCAGCCCCATCAGGCTGTTGCGCACGGCCCCGCCCGCCACGCGCCCCTCGCCGCCGTCGCTGTTGAGCAGCGCCAGCACGCGCACGAGCGCCGGATCGGAAAACCACGCCTCGCCCGAGACAGACGTCATGCATAAAGCCTTTCATAGATCACCCGCACGATGCCGGCGGTGATGCCCCAGATATTATGCCCCGCATAGGGCATGCGATAATAATGGCGCTCGCCGCCGAGCCAGATGCCGCTGCCCTTTTCATGGTTGCGCGGATCCATGAGGAAGGAAAGCGGCACGTCGAAGACCGTCTCCACCTCCGCCGGGTTCGGGATCAGCTCGAAGCCCGGCCGCACGACCGCCAGCACCGGCGTGATCGAGAAGCCGGAAAGCGCCTTGTACTGCGGCAGCCGCCCGACCGGCTCGACGAAGCGGCGGTCGAGGCTGATCTCCTCCTCCGCCTCGCGCATCGCGGCCGCCTCGACATCCGCGTCGTCGTCATCCACCGCCCCGCCCGGAAAGGCGACCTGGCCGGAATGCTTGCGCATCGTCGCCGTGCGCTGGGTGAAGATGACGCGCGCCTCCTCGCCGTGGTCGACGACGGGGATCAGCACGGCCGCATCGCGCAGCTTCATGTCTTCCAGATGGGGAATGACGCCGGGATTGAGCAGGCTGTCGCCATGATCGCGCCAGCTCTCCTCGCCGAGCGTCAGGGTCTGCTCGATGGCCCGGCGGCGGAACTCCGCGGCGCTGTAGGGCGCTAGGCTCATCGGGACAAGGCATCCAGCTCGGCCGCGGGCATGACCGGGAAGACCACGCCCCCGGAGCGCACCGCGAACATCGCCACGCCATCGACCTCGACGGTCTCGCCGAGCTCCACCAGATCGTACATCACCGCGCGGGAGACGAGCGCCTCCAGCCGGCCGCGCACGAGGAGATAGGGCTTCAGTTCGCTGTTGCCGCCGGCGGCCGCAAAGCGCAGGGGATGCTCCGCCCCCGCCTCCACCACGTCGCCGACATTGGTGCGGAAGGTCAGCACCTGCGCCGCACCCTCCCCACTGGCATTCATCTCGACGGCCAGGAACGGCGCGTCCACGACGCGGATGCCGACCTTCTCGACCGGCGTCACCAGATAGGTCCTGCCGTCCTCGTCCTTGCGCAGCACCGTGGAAAAAAGCCGCACCAGCGGCGCACGGCCGATGGGCGTGCCGAGGTAGAACCACGTGCCGTCGGCGCGGATTTCCATGTCGAGGTCGCCGCAGAACGGCGGGTTCCAGCGCTCGACGGGCGGCAGGCCGCGCCCGCCCGTTTCCGCGCTTGCGCGCGCGATCAGCGCGGCCAGTCCCGCAGCGTCCGTGCTTTCGCCAATTTCGCCCGTTGCCATTGTTCCGTCCCGGTTCAACCCTATCTCCGCGAGAGGAAAAGGTGGATACACACACGAGATAGTCATTTCGTGGCCGCTTGTCAGCCACGGCTGAGCTAATAAGCTTCCAATGCGAGGGACGAACGCGGCAGGGCCACGATTCGTTCGGGTTTCAAACGGCACTGGAGACGACCATGGGCGTTCAGAATTCCTCCGACGCGGGCCTCGACGAGAAGGCCGTGGTCGCGGCCGCGGAACGGGCGCTCTCCGATATCGCCCTCGTCCGCCGGGAAGTCGCCAAGGTCATCTTCGGCCAGGAAAGCGTCGTGGAGCAGACGATGCTCGCCGTGCTCTCGGGCGGCCATGCGCTGCTGGTCGGCGTGCCCGGCCTTGCCAAGACCAAGCTGGTCGCCACGCTCGGCACCGTGCTCGGCCTTTCCGCGAGCCGCATCCAGTTCACGCCCGACCTCATGCCGTCGGACATCCTCGGCTCGGAGGTGATGGACCAGGACGAGAACGGCAAGCGCTCCTTCCGCTTCGTGCCCGGCCCGATCTTCACCCAGCTCCTGATGGCAGACGAGATCAACCGCGCCTCGCCGCGCACCCAGTCCGCCCTGCTCCAGGCTATGCAGGAATACCATGTGACGGTGGCCGGCGCGCGCAACGACCTGCCGAAGCCCTTCCATGTGCTGGCGACGCAGAACCCGCTGGAGCAGGAAGGCACCTATCCGCTGCCCGAGGCCCAGCTCGATCGCTTCCTGCTGCAGGTCGACGTCCACTATCCCGAGCTTGCCGCCGAGCGGCAGATCCTCCTTGAAACAACCGGCGTCAGCGAGGCGCAGGCGGGGGCCGCGATCTCCGCCGACCGCCTCATCGAGATCCAGACCCTCATCCGCCAGATGCCCGTCAGCGAGAAGGTGCTCGATGCGATCCTCTCGCTGGTGCGCTCCGCCCGCCCCGGCAACGGCGTCGCCTCGACCGACAGGCATGTCGCCTGGGGCCCCGGCCCGCGCGCCGGCCAGGCGATGATGCTCTGCGCCCGCGCACGCGCGCTTTACCAGGGCCGCCTCGCGCCCTCCGTCGATGACGTGCTGGCGCTTGCCGAACCGATCCTGCAGCACCGCATGGCGCTGACCTTCGGCGCCCGCGCCGAGGGCATGTCGGTGCGCGATGTCATCGCGGGTCTCGTCCGGCAGGCGGGCGGCTGAACAGGATAGAAGCATGGCGTCCGTCGGCCAGATCGTCGAAGCAACACCGGCCCGGGAGGCTCTTTCCCGGGCACAGGCCCGGGCTGCCCTCATTTCCGATTGCATGGTCGAGGCCCAGCGCCTCGCCAACACGGTGATCGCCGGCTGGCACGGCCGCCGCAAGCGCGGCATCGGCGAGAATTTCTGGCAGTTCCGCCCCTATGTCGACGGCGAGAGCCTGTCGCGCATCGACTGGCGGCGCTCGGCCCGCGACGACCATACCTATGTGCGCGACCGCGAATGGGAGGCCGCCCACACCGTCTGGATCTGGGCCGACCTTTCGCCCTCGATGATGTACAAGTCCACCTTCGGATCAGTCTCGAAGGAAAGCCGCGCGCTCGTCCTCATGCTGGCGCTCGCCGAAATCCTCGCCCGCTCAGGCGAGCGCATCGGCTGCCCCGGCATCATGGAGCCGATCGCCGCGCGCAACGCCGCCGAGCGCCTCGCGACCGCCCTGATGCACAACCCCGCGGCTGACGGCCTGCCGGACACCGCCATGATCCGCGGCAACAGCGATATCGTGCTGATCGGCGATTTCCTCGATCCCGTCGCGGACGTGATGGACCGCCTCGGCCCCCTCGCCCGCCGCGGCCTTCGCGGCCATGTCGTCGAGGTCGCCGACCCGGCGGAAGAGCTCTTCCCTTATGCCGGCCGCACCGAATTCACCGATCCCGAAAGCGGCATGAAGCTGACGGCCGGCCGCGCCGAGACGCTGAAGGACGATTATGCCCGCGCCTATGCCGCGCGCCGCGAGACCCTTGCCGACAACCTCCGCCATCTCGGCTGGAGCTTCATTTCCCACCGCACCGACCGTCTCGCCTCCGAGGCGCTGATCGCCGTGCATGCCTATCTCTCCGGCCTGCCGGCACTGAGGATGGAGGGCATCGGCCGATGAGCGCATTCGCCTTCGCCTTTCCCGCCGTCCTGACCGCGCTGGTCCTGTTGCCGGCCATCTGGTGGCTGCTGCGCCTGACGCCGCCGAAGCCGTCGAGCGAGGTCTTCCCGCCCTTCGCCATCCTCGCCTCGATCCTGAAGCGCGAGGAGACGCCGGCGCAGAGCCCCTGGTGGCTGACGCTGCTGCGCATGCTGATGGCCGCCGCCGTCATCCTCGCCATCGCCGACCCGGTCTTCAATCCGCGCACCAGCACGCTGGCGAGCAGCGGTCCGCTTGTCCTCGTGATGGACAACAGCTGGGCCGCCGCCACCGACTGGAAGCAGCGCGTCGACACCGCCGCGATGCTGATCGACGATGCCGAAGGCCGCGACGTGCCGGTCTCCCTGGTGCTGACCGCCGACCGCCAGCATGACGCCGTGCCCGTCGATGCCATGACGGCCCGCAACCGCCTCGCCGCCGCCGAACCGCGCCCGCTTCCGGCCGACAGGGCCGCCGCGATCGCCGCGCTGCGCACCGCGCTTAACGGCACGCCGCCCGGCACCATCGCCTTCATCACCGACGGCATGGCGAGCGGCGAGAACGACGAGACGACCGCCGCCCTGCAATCGCTCTCCCCGGCGGAATTCCGCCTGATCGCCGGCGACGGCGCCGCTGCCGTGGCCATGACCTCGGCCACCAACGGCGCGGATGCCCTCACCGTCACCCTCACCCGCCTCGACGGCGGCCCGGCGCGCAGCCTGCCGCTGACGGCGCATGACAGCCACGGCCGGCCGATTGCCGCCGGCACCGCCGATTTCGCGGCCGGCGCGATTACGGCGACCGGCAGGATCGCCGCCCCCTTCGAACTGCGCAACGACTTTTCCCGTCTCACCATCGACGGGCTCGCCAATGCCGGCGGCGCCTATCTGCTGGACGACGGCTTCCGCCGCCGCCGCGTCGCCTTCCTCTCCGGCGAGGTGCTCGATGCCAGCCAGCCGCTGCTCTCGCCGCTGCGCTACATCAACAGCGCGCTCTCGCCCTATGCGGACATGATCGAGCCTGGTGTCGCCGACCTTTCGGTGGCGATCCCGCAACTGCTGGAGCAGAACCTGTCCGTGCTGATCATGGCCGACATAGGCCGGCTGCCGGAGGGCGTTCAGGACGAGGTGAAGCGCTGGGTCGAGGCCGGGGGCATGCTGATCCGCTTCGCCGGGCCGCGCCTGGCCGCCGCCCCGGCGGACGACCCGCTGGTGCCCGTGATGCTGCGCAAGGGCGAACGCGCTCTTGGCGGCGCACTCTCATGGTCCGAGCCGCAGCCGCTTTCGGCCTATCCTGCGAACAGCCCCTTCTTCGGCATGCGCGCGCCGGAAGGCATCCTGATCAAGCGACAGGTGCTTGCCGAGCCGACGCCGGATCTTCCCGAACGCACCTGGGCAAGCCTTGCCGACGGCACCCCGCTGGTGACGACCGAAACGCTCGGCTCAGGGCGCATCGTGCTCTTCCATGTCAGCGCCGAAACCTCGTGGTCCAACCTGCCCCTGTCAGGCGATTTCGTGGAGATGCTCCGCCGCACCGTGCAGCTCTCGCGCGGCGGCATGGCCAATGGCGGCGGCCAGCAGGCCAAGGGCCTGCCGCCCTACCGCCTTATGACCGCGAGCGGCACGCTGGCCGCGGCCAGCGGCGAGGCCAAGCCGCTCACCGTCGGCGACGGCGCACAGAAGATCGCCACCTTCGACAACCCGCCCGGCCTCTACGGCACCGAGAACGGCTATGTCGCCCACAACCTCTTCCCGCCGGCCCACCAGGTCCGCCCGCTCGCGATTGCCGAAGGCGCGTCCATCCGGCCCGAACCGCTGGCCGCCGCGCAGACCTTCTCGCTGAAGCCGCATCTCTTCACCCTCGCAGCGCTCCTGCTTCTCGCCGACTGCGCCATCGTTCTCCTGATGGGCGGGGCCTTCGCCGCCGCCGCCCGCCGCCTGCCGAAGCGCGGGGCGACGGCCGCCCTCGCCCTCGCCCTTGCCGCCGGGACGCTGGCGGGACTGCCGTCCGAAGGCCGCGCGGACGACGCCAAGCCGGGCGACGAGGCGATCCTCTCACGGCTCGACACGACGCACCTTGCCTATGTCGTCACGGGTGAGAGCGAGGTGGACCGCGTTTCCGAACGCGGCCTTGCCGGCCTCACGGAATTCCTGACCTACCGCACGACGCTGGAGCCCGGCGAGCCCGTCGGCGTCGACATCTCCAGGGACGAGCTTGCGCTCTACCCGATCATCTACTGGCCGGTGAGCGCCTCGGCCGACATGCCCTCCAGCGCCGCCGTCAGCCGGATCGACGCCTATATGCGCAACGGCGGCACCGTGCTGTTCGACACGCGCGACCAGTTCGTCTCCCTCGACGGCAATTCGACGAGCCCGAACACCGAGCGGCTGCAGGCGATCCTCGCCAATCTCGACATCCCGCCGCTGGAGCCCGTGCCGGCCGACCACGTCCTGACCAAGGCCTTCTACCTGCTGTCCGATTTTCCCGGCCGCTATGCCGGCGGCCCGTTGTGGATCGAAGCCACGCTCGACCGCAAGGAAGACCCCTCGCGTCCCGTCCGCACCGGCGACGGCGTGTCGCCGATCATGATCACCGGCAACGATTTTGCGGGCGCCTGGGCGATCGACACGAACGGCATGCCGCTGCTGCCGACCGTTCCGCCCGACGACGTGCAGCGCGACCACGCCTTCCGCGCCGGCGTCAACATCATGATGTACATGCTGACAGGCAACTACAAGGCGGACCAGGTGCACGTCCCCGCCCTTCTCGAACGGCTGGGGCAGTGACATGACGCTCCAGTTTTCCCCCTTCCTGCCCTGGATCGCCATCGCCCTCATCGGCGTCCTCGGGCTTGCGCTCGCCGCCCTCGGCTTCTGGCGCGGCCTGCGCGGCGCCTTCGTGCGCGCGTTGGCGCTTGCCCTGCTGGTGCTCGCCCTCGCCAACCCGGTCTTCCTGCAGGAGGACCGCGAGGCGCTGTCGACGGTCGTGCCGGTCATCGTCGACCGCAGCCAGAGCCAGGACAACGAGGAACGGACAGCGCAGGCGAACGCCGCGCTGGAAGGCCTCAAGGAACGCTTCGCGCGCTTTCCGCGCATCGAGCCGCGCATCGTGGAAGCGGGCGACGACGGCACGTCCGACACCCCTTCCACCCGCCTCTTCGACGCCCTCAACGCCGCCATCGCCGACGTGCCGCGCTCGCGCGTCGGCGGTGCGATCCTCATCACCGACGGGCAGGTGCACGACATTCCCGAAGCCTCGGCCTTCTCCAGCTTCGACGCCCCGGTCCACGCCCTCGTCACCGGCCGGCCGGACGAGTTCGACCGCCGCATCGAGGTGGTCAGCGCCCCGCGCTTCGGCATCGTCGGCGAGGAACAGGAGCTGAAGTTCCGCGTGGTGGACGACGGCAAGGGGCCGGACACGCCGGCCCGCGTGACCGTCCGCCTCAACGGCAACGAGATCGCCTCGGAGATCGCCCAGCCCGGCACAGAGCAGCCGCTCGGCTTCACCGTGCCGCGCGGCGGCAACAATATCCTCGAATTCGAGGTGGAGCCGGTCGAGGGCGAGATCACCACCGCCAACAACCGCGCGGTTCATGTCATCGAGGGCATCCGCGAGAACCTGCGCGTGCTGCTGGTTTCCGGCGAGCCGCATGCCGGCGAGCGCGCCTGGCGCAATCTCCTGAAGTCCGACACGGCCATCGACCTCGTGCACTTCACCATCCTACGCCCGCCGGAAAAGCAGGACGGCACGCCGATCAACGAACTGTCGCTGATCGCCTTCCCGACGCGCGAGCTCTTCGTCGACAAGATCAACGAGTTCGACCTCATCATCTTCGACCGCTACCAGCATCGCGGCGTGCTGCCGATCCTCTACTACGACAACATCGCGCAATATGTGGAGAACGGCGGCGCGCTGCTGATCGCGGCGGGGCCGGAGCATGCCGGCAATGATTCCATCGCCGGCACGCCGCTGTCCGCCGTGCTGCCGGCAATGCCGACCGGCGCGATGAACGAGGCGCCCTTCTATCCGCGCCTTTCGGCACAGGGCAAGAAGCATCCGGTCACGCGCGGCCTGGAAGGCGCGAACGACGAGCCGCCTCATTGGGGTCGCTGGTTCCGCACCGTCGACGTGCAGCGACCCGAGGGCAATGTCGTCATGGAGGCCAATGACGGCAAGCCGCTGCTGGTGCTCAACCGCGCAGGCAAGGGCCGCGTCGCCATGCTGCTCTCGGACCAGGGCTGGCTCTGGGCGCGCGGTTTCGAGGGCGGCGGCCCGCATGTCTCTCTCTACCGGCGCACCGCGCACTGGCTGATGCAGGAGCCGGCGCTGGAGGAAGAGGCGCTGACCGCCCGCACCTTCGGCCGCACGCTGCAGATCAACCGCCAGACCATCGGCGACGCGCCGGGCGAGGCGACGCTGAAGCTGCCCTCGGGCAAGACGCAACGCGTGGCGCTCACCGAGGCAGAGCCCGGCCTCTACCGCGCCGAGGTACAGACCGCCGAGACGGGCCTCTACGAGATCACCAACGACAATCTGAGCGCCCTCGTCCATGTCGGCGCGGTGGATGCGCCGGAATTCAAGGCGACGATCTCGACGACGCAGACGCTGAAGCCGCTCGCCGATGCCACGAAAGGCACCGTCCGCCGGCTCGTCGGCGAGAACGGCGAGGCAGTCTCCCTGCCGCCGCTGCTGCCGGTCTCCGGGCCGGTGCGCAGCATCGACGAGAACCGCCTGTCGCTGCACATGACGGACGAGACGGTTCTGAAAGGCATCAACTCGCTGCCGCTCTTTGCGGGCTTCGCCGGCGTCGGCCTCCTTCTGCTCGCCTTCTCGGCCATGTGGTATCGCGAAGGGCGTTGACCTCCCCTGCCTTTGCGCTAATCTTGCCGCACGGCCGGAGGCGGCCGGCAGACCCGCGCCTTTTCCGAAGGCATGGCGAACGCCTCCTCAACACCCTTTCTCCACCGTTCATCGTTGGGCGAAGGCGTCGGCAATGCGGGCACTGACGGGGACTTCGCCGGAACGGAAGGAACGGACATGCGCGATTTTCGCGATGCCAAGGCCATGGCGAAAGCCATGCGGGAGACGCTCGCCGCCCGCAATATCGAGATCAGCCACAGCGAAGCCCTCGAAATCGTCGCCCGCCAGTTCGGCGCGGAGACCTGGAACATCCTCTCTTCGAAGATCGAGGCGAAACCGCCGGAAGGCGGCATCGCCTTCGAGCAGGCGGTGCCCATCGTGCGCATCTTCGACGTGGCAAAGGCGCAAGAATTCTACCTCGGCTTCCTCGGTTTTTCCGTCGACTGGGAGCACCGCTACGGCGAAAACTTCCCGCTCTACACGCAGGTCTCGCGCGGCGGGCTGCGGCTGCACCTTTCCGAACATGCGGGCGACGCCACGCCCGGCGGCAACATGGTCGTCTACATGACGGGCATCCGCGCCTTCCAGAAGGAGCTGATCGGCAAGGACTACCGCTACATGAAGCCGGGGCTGGAGGACGAGGGCTCGCGGCTGGAGGTGACGGTGACCGACCCCTTCCAGAACCGCATCCGCTTCATGGAGTTGAAGGGCTGAGAAGTCCTTGGCTGCCCCTCATCCGGCCCGCCGGCCACCTTCTCCCTGGCTGCGGGGAGAAGGGATATGCCGCGCGGCTTTCCCGAATCTCGAACATCGCGTGGGGCAAGTCCCCTCTCTCCGCTTGCGGGGTGAGGGTTAGGGCTTCGGGCAAGTTATCCGAGGGAAGCCTTACCGCGCTTCCCCATCGTCCCGCCAGGCGATGACGCCCTTCAGCCGCTCATGCGTATCCACCGCGAAGGGCATGACGAGCACCCGCGCCGGATCGACCGGACCGGGAAATGCCAGCGCGTTCCACGCCACCTTCTCGAAGCCGAGCGGGCCGTAATAGGGCGGGTCGCCGACGAGGACCACGGCCTCCGAGCCCTTCCGCTTCGCCGCCGCGCAGGCGATGCGCAGCAGCTCCCGGCCGATGCCGCGGTTCTTGTGCGAGGGCCGGACGGCGAGCGGGCCGAGGAGATGCGCCTTCACGGCCCCGGCCATGACCGGCGTCATGCGCACGGAGGCGATGGTCTCGCCGTCGTCGGTGCAGACGAAGGAGAGCGAGAGGTCGTGCGGCCCCTGCTCGCGGATGCGCGCAGCGGCACGGACATGCCGGCCGGGGCCGAAGGCCTCTTCGTTGATCAGTTCGATGGCGGCGTCGTGGGAGGCATCTTCCGTCAGGTAGACGATATCGTGCTTGAGCATGTTCATGGATCGGGGAACCGGAGACAAGGCTGTGGATGCGGGTGATCGCGCCGCCGCCGAAGGGGGCGCAGCATGAAGCATCAGCGTCGTCGTGGGGTTCCCGTATAGAACATGCGTCTCGTCTTCCTCGCCGGCTGGAGTGCCGGTGCTGGTCTGCGCGGATAGCAGAATTTTTCGATCTGTCAAAGCGCAAAACGCACCGTTCACCAAAAAGCGTCTGTCCAGCCCCGCCCCATGCGCTATCTAGGAACGCACGTTCAGGCCGCAATGATGGCAAAGGAGATACGCATGGGCATGCTCGTTGACGGCGTCTGGCATGACGTCTGGTACGATACGAAAGCGACGAAGGGCCATTTCCAGCGCTCCGTCTCGCAGTTCCGCAACTGGATCACGCCGGACGGCGCCCCCGGCCCGACGGGCGAAGCCGGCTTTGCGGCGGAGGCCGGCCGCTACCATCTCTATGTCTCGCTTGCCTGTCCGTGGGCGCACCGCACGCTGATCTTCCGCAAGCTGAAGAAGCTGGAGGACCCGATCACCGTCTCCATCGTCGATCCGCTGATGCTGGCGAAGGGCTGGGAGTTCAAGGGCGAGAACGGCGGCACGCTCGATCCGCTGTTCGGCGCGTCCGCGCTTTACGAGGTCTACCTCAAGGCCGATCCGCACTATTCCGGCCGCGTCACCGTGCCGGTCCTGTGGGACAAGAAAGACAACCGCATGGTCTCCAACGAATCGGCCGAGATCATCCGCATGTTCAACTCCGCCTTCGATCATCTGACGGGCTCGCGCGAGGATTTCTACCCGGAAAGCCTGCGCGCCGAGATCGATTCCCTCAACGACAGCATCTACGACACGGTCAACAACGGCGTCTACAAGGCCGGCTTCGCGACGACGCAGGACGCCTATGAAGACAGTGTCACGAAGCTCTTCGCCATGCTGGACAGCCTTGAGGAACGACTGTCGACGAAGCGCTACCTCACGGGCGAGCGCATCACCGAGGCCGACTGGCGGCTCTTCACGACGCTGGTGCGCTTCGACCCCGTCTATGTCGGCCATTTCAAGTGCAACATCCGCCGCATCGCCGACTATCCGAACCTCTACGGCTACCTGCGCGAGCTCTACCAGGTGCCGGGCGTCGCCGGGACGGTGAACATGCGCCACATCAAGGAGCACTATTACCGCAGCCACGTCACGATCAATCCGACGGGCATCGTGCCGGTCGGCCCGCAGATGGACCTTTCCTCCCCGCATGGCCGCGAGCGGCTCAAGGCGGCCTGAGCTACCAGAAATCCGCGAACGGCGCGTCGCCGGCGATCTCCTCCAGCCGCCGGCGGGTGGCCGCCGTGGTTGCGGCCGGCAGGCCGTCGAGCGCGAAGAAGCCCGCCTCGACGATCTCGCGATCCTTGAGGCGCGGCGCCGTCTGCGTGACGCCGTCGCAGCGGTAGAGCAGCACATGGTCGCGCCGGCTGGTCTGCCGGTTGAAGTAGATCTGAAGGAGCCGCGGCGGCGCGCCGAGGGCAAGGTTCCCCTCCTCCCGCATCTCCTTGGCGAGCGCCTCCAGCGCCGTTTCCCCCCGCTCGATGCCGCCGCCCGGCATATGCCAGCCGGGCACGTAGCTGTGGCGCACGAGGAAGATGCGGCCGGCCGCGTCGAAGCAGGCGGCGCGCACGCCCATGGTCATGCCGCGCGACAGCGCGAAATAGCCGTGCAGCACCCGCGTCACGAGTTTCACGAGCGGGCTTCGGGTCGGCGGCGCGGTATCGTCCATGGCCGCACTTGGCCGCAACCATCCGGCCAAATCAAGGCTCGTCGAACGAACGGCCCGGAATATCCACGCCTTGCGTTTCCCTTAACCGGCTTATGCTCTAAGGAAGGGTATGTTCAGACTTGCCCATATATCGGACGTCCATCTCGGGCCGCTGCCGGCCCTTACCTTCCTGGAACTGTTCTCCAAGCGCATCACCGGTTTCGTGAACTGGCACCGCAACCGCCGCCGGCACCTCTTCACCAACACGCTGGACATCGTGCTCGAGGATATCGAGCGGCAGGCCCCCGACCACCTTGCCATCACCGGCGACCTCGTCAACCTCGCCTCCTCGCTGGAGATCGCCGCGGTGAAGCGCTGGCTGCCGGAGGCCGGCCCGCCGGAAAACGTCTCGGTCGTGCCCGGCAACCACGACGCCTATGTGCGCGGCGCCTACGAGAAGTCGACACGCGCCTGGTATCCCTACATGCGCGGCGACGCGGGCCCCGCCGAATGGCAGGAGGACATGCACGTCTTCCCCTATCTGCGCGTGCGCGGCCAGGTGGCGATCATCGGCTGCTCGACCGCCGTCGCCACCCCGCCCTTCTCCGCCTCGGGCTATTTCGGCAGTAGGCAGGCGCGCGAGACGGTGAACATGCTGCGCGCGGCCGGCGAGGCCGGCCTCTTCCGCGTCGTGCTCATCCATCATCCGCCGATCCGCGGCGCGACCTCCTTCCACAAGCGCATGATCGGCATCCGCCGTTTCGCCGCGACCGTCTCGACCGGCGGAGCGGAGCTCGTACTGCACGGCCACACCCATCTCGACACGGTGAACTGGCTGCCCGGCCAGACGAAGCCGGTTCCGGTCGTCGGCATCGCCTCGGCCTCGCAGGGGCCGGGCGGACGCAAGCCGCCGGCCGGCTACAACCTCTTCTCCATCTCGGGCGCGCCGGGAAACTGGAACATCCTGCGCGAGCGTTATGCGCTGACGCCGGACGGGCTGGCGCTGGGGCTCGCCGACACCACGCATCTGTGAGCCCGGCGAATAAATCCCGCCCGACATCCGTCATATGTTCCCAGAGCCGCCCGCCCGGAAGACAGCCGGAAGGGCCCGCTCCGGGACGGCCAGCACCCGCCAGACGCGCCGATCGAGAGGATCACGACCATGCTCCGCCACACCATGCTGCTTTCATTCTGCGCCGCCGTGTCGCTGACGGCGCTTTCGGCCGCCCGCGCCGCCGATTCCGACACCACCACCCCGCCCGTTCCCACCGAGACCACGACGACCTGCACGGACGGCAAGATCTGGAGCGACGAGAAGAAGGAATGCATCGCGCCGGAAGACATGAAGCCTGCCACGACGGGCAAGGAAAAGCCCGGGGAGCAGAAGAAGAGCGAACGCCGGATCGACGACAGGCTCTATGAAGCCGCGCGCGAATTCGCCTATGCCGGCCAGTACCGCAACGCCATCCGCGCGCTCAACGCCGCCTACGACCAGGAGGATCCGCGCATCCTCAACTATCTCGGCTACAACACCCGCAAGCTCGGCAACATGCAGCTCGGCATGAGCTATTACAGGCGGGCGCTCCAGAAGGACGAGAACTACATCCTCGCCCGTTCCTATATGGGCCAGGCGCTGATCGAACAGGGCGACATCGAGGGCGCGCGCGTCCAGCTCGTCGAGATCCGCGACCGCGGCGGCGAGAACACCTGGGCATACCGCGCCCTCCTCCAGTCGCTCGGCGGGGAGCGCGCCAGCTACTGACGCCTGCCCAAGTCGGGAACAAATCGTGCGGAACGCGGGAAACTGCGCTCCGCGGCGCCGTTCATGCTTGCAGACACAAGGCAGAATGTTTCATATCAGACGATCGCCGCCCGGCCGGGGCGCGCGTAGAGTTTTGATCCCGAACGTCCCTTGGAAAAGCAATGCGTCCGACGGCAGAATCAAATGAGTTCCGGCGAGAGTTGGTCAATCTGCTGCCGAAGCTGCGCCGTTTCGCCATGACGCTGACGCGCAACGGCAGCGATGCCGACGACCTCGTGCAGGAGGCATGCGAGAGAGCCATCACGCGAAGCCATCTGTGGAACGGGGAAGGCCGGCTGGAAAGCTGGGTTTATGCCATGACGCGCAATCTCTGGGTGGACGAGATCCGCAAGCGAAAGGTCCGCACGGGCTCCGGCACCGTAGATGTCGCCGAGCAGGACAACCTGCACATCGAGGCATCCGCCGACAAGGCGGTCTATGCCAGGCAGTTGCACAAGTTGATCATGACGATGCCGGAGGGGCTTTCGAGCGTCTTCCTGCTGGTCAATGTCGAGGGGCACAGCTACCGGGTGGCGGCGGATATTCTCGGGATACCGGTCGGCACTGTGATGAGCCGGCTTTCGGCAGCCCGCATCCGGCTCGCCACCATGATCTCCGAACAGGCGGAAAGGAGGGCCTGACCGTGGAAAGCACACAGGGTCTCCCGCTCGAGGTGCGGCTGTCGGCCTATCTGGATGGCCAGTTGCCCGAAGCGGAAGTGGAGGAAATCGACGCCATCCTCGCCATCGACGACGATGCGCGCGGCGTCTACGAGAAGCTCAAGCTCGGCAGCGAGTTCGGCGCCCGCGCCTTCGACAGGATGCTGCAGGAGCCGATCCCGCTCGACCTGGTGCGCAACATCAAGGAAGCGGGCAGGAACGAGGACGAGGCGCCCAAGCTGGGTTTCGTCGATGCGCCCGTCGTCCCCCCGCCGGTTTCCCGCCGCAGCGCCCTGTGGCCGCAGGCGCTCGTCGCCTCGCTGGTGATCTTCCTTGCCGGCGGCGCGGCCGGCTACCTGATTTCAGAGCAGAAGCAGGCCACCGTACAGGCCATCGGCAACCAGTTCGCCCCCGCCCGCACATGGCTCGACGACGTCGCCGAGTATCACCGCATCTATTCCCGCCAGGCCCGCCATCTGGTGGAGGTGCCGGCGAGCGACGCGGCGCATATCGTGGAGTGGCTCTCGGTCAGCACCGGGGTCAAGTTCGCGCTGCCCGATCTTTCCGCCCAGAAGCTCACCTTCGAGGGCGCCCGCCTGCTCGTTGCCGGCGGCAAGCCGACCGCGCAGCTTCTCTACCGCGACGCCGAGAATGAAATCTTCGCGATCTGTTTCATGCAGAGCGAGCCCGTCGATGACCAGACGGGCCTCGCCGAAAGCATGCGCAACGACATCGGCCTCATCTCCTGGCAGAAGGGCAACGCCGCCTATGTCGTGGTCGGTCCCTCCGCCGATCCCGACCTGGAGCGCATCGCCGAAGTGGTTTCCGCGACGATCTAGGCGTCACGCCCCGGCGAGGCCACCCCGAAAAGGACAAGACAAAAAAAGAGCCCGGCAGCGACCTGCCGGGCTCTCGTCATTCGCATTGCCGGTGGCTCAGCCGCGCATCTCCAGAACGCGGTTGGCGGCCGAGACGATGGCCTCCAGCGAGGCCGTCACGATGTTCGTGTTGATGCCGACGCCGAACAGCTTGCCGCCCGGATGCTCGACCTCGACATAGGCGATGGCCGCCGCGTTCGAGCCGTGCTGGAGCGAGTGCTCGGAATAATCGGCGACGGACATGGGGATGCCGAGATAGATCGACAGCGCGTTGATGAAGCCGTCGATCGGGCCGGTGCCCCTGCCCTCGATGCGCTTCCCCTCGCCGCCGTCGGTGATCTCGGCCGCGACGATGCGCGTGCCCTTGTGCTCGCCGTCGGGATAGGTGTGATGGTCGACGAAGCGCAGGCGCGTGCCCGGCTGCGTGACGTAGCGCTCCATGAAGCTCTCATGGATGCGCTTGGAAGGAAGCTCCACGCCTTCCTCGTCGGTGATGCGCTGGATCTCCTCGCGGAACTCCACCTGCAGGTTACGCGGCAGGTTGATGCCGTAGTCTTCCTGCAGGATATAGGCGATGCCGCCCTTGCCGGACTGCGAGTTGATGCGGATGATCGCCTCGTAGGAGCGGCCGACGTCCTGCGGGTCGATCGGCAGGTACGGCACTTCCCAGAGCGGCTTGTTGGCTTGTCTGATGGCCTTCATGCCCTTGTTGATCGCGTCCTGGTGCGAGCCGGAGAAGGCCGTGTAGACCAGTTCGCCGACGTAAGGGTGACGCTCGGGAATGACCATCTCGTTGGAATATTCGTAGACGGCCTTGATGCGCTCGATGTCGGTGCAGTCGAGCCTGGGATCGACGCCCTGCGTGTACATGTTGAGCGCCAGCGTGACGACGTCGACATTGCCCGTGCGCTCGCCATTGCCGAAGAGCGTGCCTTCGACGCGGTCCGCGCCGGCCATCAGGCCGAGTTCCGTGGCCGCGATGCCGGTGCCGCGGTCGTTATGCGGGTGCAGCGAGATGATGACGTTCTCGCGGTTGTCGATGTTGCGGCACATCCATTCGATCTGGTCGGCATAGATGTTCGGCGTCGCCATCTCGACGGTGGACGGCAGGTTGAGGATCAGCTTGTTGTCGGCCGTCGGCTTCACGATCTCCACGACCGCGTTGCAGATCTCCAGCGCCACGTCCAGCTCGGTGCCGGTAAAGCTCTCCGGCGAATATTCGAAGCGATAGCCGCCGCCGGCCTTGGCCGCCATGTCGGTGATCATCTTGGCCGCATCGGTCGCGATCTGCTTGATGCCGGCGACGTCCTTGGCGAACACCACGCGGCGCTGCAATTCGCTGGTCGAATTGTAGAAATGGATGATCGGCTTATGCGCGCCTTCCAGCGCCTCGAAGGTGCGGGTGATCAGCTCCGGCCTGCACTGGACCAGCACCTGCAGCGAGACGTCGGCGGGCACGTTGCCCTCCTCGACGCACCAGCGGGCAAAATCGAAATCGGTCTGCGAGGCCGAGGGGAAGCCGATCTCGATTTCCTTGAAGCCCATGTCGATGAGGAGCTGGAACATGCGGGCCTTGCGGTCGTGGCCCATCGGGTTGACCAGCGACTGGTTGCCGTCGCGCAGGTCCACCGAACACCAGATCGGCGCCTTGGTGATCGTCTTGCCGGGCCAGGTGCGGTCCGGGATGTTGATCGTGGGATAGGGCTGGTACTTGACTGCCGCCTCGGGCATGCCCTGCTTGGGCGTGTGGGTCTTCAAAATCATCGCGTCTTCTCTTCGTCGTCCCGGCATTCGCGAAAGCGTCTTAGCGCAACGATCGGCGCTTGGCGACGGCGAATGCTGGCCATGGGCGGCCAGAACCGGAATTAATGCTTGGGGTGAAACGAGGAGCTATTGCCGGACGGGCTTTTCGGCCGCCGGGCGCTCCTCAGCGAACCCGGCAACCGCGCGTAAGGCCGAGAAGAAGAAGCGAGGAGAAGCCGCGCGAACGCTCGCGAACAGCAGCGCTGCCGCGGGAAACTCGTTCGATGATCTGTGCGCTGGTCTTCAACATGATGGGGCGCTTATAGCGGCGGGAAGGCCGCTGCGCAACCCACCAGGACGAAAAAGCCCTCCGCAATGGGAGGGCTTCCTCTATTCAAGTGGCCGAAAAGCCTCAGATATCGCCCTGCGACGTCACGATGCGCGAGACGAGGCCGTAGCCCTTGGCTTCCTCGGCGGAGAGCCAGTAGTCGCGGTCCGTGTCCTTGGCGATCTTCTCGATCGGCTGGCCGGTCGCCTCGGCGAAGATCTTGTTCAGGCGCTCGTTCATCTTGATGATCTCGCGGGCCTGGATCTCGATGTCCGATGCCATGCCGCGGGTGCCGCCCGACGGTTGGTGCAGCAGGAAGCGGGTGTTCGGCAGGCAGATGCGCCGTTCCTTCGGCGCCGCGACATAGATCAGCGCGCCGGCCGAGGCGACCCAGCCCGTGCCGATCATCCACACCTTCGGCTTGATGAACTTGATCATGTCGTGGATCGAATCGCCCGATTCCACATGGCCGCCCGGCGAATTGACGTAGATGCGGATATCTTCGTCGCTGGCGGCGGCGAGCGCCACGAGCTGCGAGCAGACCTTCTGCGCCAGTTCCTGGTTGATCGGCCCGTAGATGAAGATCGAACGCGACTTGAAAAGGTTCGCCTCCGTTTCCTTGCTCAGGGGCAGTTCCGTCTTCTTGTCGTCCTCGTCGCTCATCCAAAGTCTCCGGATTGCTCGTAATGGTCCTGTCGCTGTCAGATAATGCGACTCACCTGCCAAGACAATGCAACAAAACCGATAGGGGGCGATAGAGCTTGCCGCCGCCACCGGAAAACACGGTAAATGCGCGGGGAACGGCCTTCGGCCCCGCGCCGCACCGCCGCAATTTGCGTATGGACTTGGCCTTGCAGTCGCTCCTAGGATGCGGGTGCTCATCGACAAGACGCCCGGCCTGCTCCCAAGGGTCGGCGCAAACAGGGGACATCATGATCAGACGCATCACGCTGGCATTCGCCGCGCTCGGCGCCACGGCCGCGCCGGCCTTCGCCCATCTCAATCCGCAAGAGCACGGCTCCTTCATAGCCGGCCTCTCCCATCCGCTCTTCGGCCTCGACCATATCCTCGTCATGGTCGCCGTCGGCCTCTGGGCCGCGCAGACCGGCGGCCGGGCGCTTTGGGCCGTGCCCGCCGCCTTCGTCGCCACCATGGCCGCGGGCTTCGGCCTTGCCGTCTGCGGCATCGGCCTGCCTTTCGTCGAGCCGGCGATCCTTGCCTCCGTCGTCGCGCTCGGGCTGCTGGTCGCGATGGCGGTGAAGCTCGACACGGCGGCGTCCGCAGCGCTCGTCGCCGTCTTCGCGCTCTTCCACGGCCATGCCCATGGCGGTGAACTCGGCGCGGCCGGCGCCCTGCCCTTCGGTATCGGCTTCGTCGCCGCGACGGCGCTGCTGCACCTCGCCGGCATCGCCGTCGGCCTCGGCATCGCCCGCCTCTCCGCCGGCGCGGTCGCAGCCCGCATCATCGGCGGCCTGACGGCGCTTATCGGCCTCGCGCTCGCCTTCGGCTGAAAAGCGCCGGCTCGGCCATGGAACGGCGGCGCGTAAAACGCCGCGGTTCTACGTTGCCGCTCCGGCCGGCGGCCCGAGGCGCACGCGCTCGCCATGCGCCCTCTCCGTTTCCGGCTCCACATGGATGGCGATCTGCGCGCCGGGCAGCACCTCCCGGATGGCGTCCTCCAGCCGGTCGCAGATCTCGTGCGCCTCGCCCACCGGCATCGACGCCGGCACCACGAGGTGGAAATCGACGAAGGTGGCCGATCCCGCCCGCCGGGTCTTCAGGTCGTGCGCGCCGAGCGAGCCCGCGCCGTGTGCGGCGATGGCGGCCTTGATCGCTTCGGCTTCCCCCGATTCCACCGCATGGTCCATCAGCCCGTCGACCGAATGGGTGATGACCTTCCAGCCCTGATAGAGGATGTTGAGGGCGACGAGCACCGCCAGCAGCGGATCGAGCACGGCATAGCCGGTCGCGATCGCCAGCACGAGGCCGACGAGCACGCCGGCCGAGGTGACGACGTCCGAAAGGATGTGCTGGCCGTCGGCGGCCAGCGCCGGCGAACGATAGCGCCGGCCGGCGCGAATGAGCACGAAGGCCCAGGCGGCATTGATCATCCCGGCCAGGAAATTGATGGCGAGGCCGAGGATCGGCGCCTCCATGGGCGTCGGCGCCAGCACGGCCGGCAACGCCTCCATGACGATCAGGAGCGCCGCCACGACGATCAGCACGCCCTCCAGGACCGCCGAAAGGTATTCCGCCTTGTGGTGCCCGAAGGGATGGGTCTTGTCGGCCGGCTTGGCGGCATAGCTGACCGCCGCGAAGGCGACGATGGCGGCGACCACGTTGACGCTCGATTCCATCCCGTCCGAAAGCAGCGCCACCGAGCCCGTCACCCACCAGGCGACGAGCTTCAGCCCCATCACCCCGAGCGCAAGCGGAATGCCCCAGAGCGCCAGTCGCTTGACCGTGCTGCTGTCCCTGTTTTCCATCTCGTTCTCCATGCGCATGCAACCGAGTTGCAAAAACCTTGGCCCATCAACGCAAAACCGCGCGCACGGGAGCGTGCACGCGGTTTTTCTCTCGGGTTTGCTATGGACCAGCAGGCCGGCTTTGTCAAAGCCCGTTCGGCTCGACGCACAGGCTGGGCGCCGCCCCTCATCCCCCGGCCGGGACCTTCTCCCCGCAGGCGGGGAGAAGGAGGAAAACGGTGAACCCACCCTCCTCGCCCCGCTTGCAGGGAGAGGATTCCGGCGGGCAGGTGACAGGCAAATCGGCTACGCCGCCTTCACCTTCGCCTTCTTCGACAGGTGCGCCACCACATTCTCGATCATGCGCATGCCGGCGTCCTGCCCCAGCGTCATGATCGATTCCGGATGGAACTGCACGGCGGCCACCGGCTCGCTGGCATGTTCGATGCCCATGATCGTGCCGTCCTCGCTTTCCGCCGTGATGACGAAGTCGCGCGGCAGCGTCGCCGGATCGGCGAAGATCGAATGATAGCGCCCGACGGTCACCTCCTTGCCGAGGCCGGAGAAGACGATGCCCGGCTCCAGCACGCGGATGCGCGAAGGCTTGCCGTGCATGGGAACGGCGAGCTGGCGCAACTCGCCGCCATAGGCCTCGGCCAGCGCCTGGAGCCCGAGGCAGACGCCGAAGATCGGCAGGCTCCGCGCCCGCGCCTTCCTGATCGTCGCCTTGCAGTCGAAATCCTTCGGGTTGCCCGGCCCGGGCGAAAGCACGACGAGGTCCGGCTTGATGCGGTCGAACACCTCTTCGGGAACCGGCGTGCGCACCGTGGTCACGTTCGCGCCGGTCTGGCGGAAATAGTTGGCGAGCGTGTGGACGAAGCTGTCCTCGTGGTCGACGAGCAGGATGTTCACCCCTGCCCCGACGGCCGCGACGTCGCGCTGCACCTTGGCGGCGTTGCCGGACTTGGCGTCCCGGATGGCTGCGATCATGGCGGAGGCCTTCAGTTCGGTTTCGGCTTCTTCTTCGTCGGGGTTGGAATCGTAGAGCAGCGTGGCGCCGGCCCGCACCTCGGCGATACCGTCCTTGATGCGGATGGTGCGCAGCGTCAGGCCCGTGTTCATGTCGCCATTGAAGCCGACCATGCCGATCGCCCCACCATACCATGCCCGCGGGCTCTTCTCATGCGCCTCGATGAAGCGCATCGCCCAGAGTTTCGGCGCGCCCGTCACCGTGACGGCCCAGGCATGCGAGAGGAAGCCGTCGAAGGCGTCCATGTCGTCGCGAAGGCGCCCCTCGATATGGTCGACGGTGTGGATGAGGCGCGAATACATCTCGATCTGCCGGCGGCCGATGACCTTGACGGAGCCCGGCTCGCACACGCGGCTCTTGTCGTTGCGGTCGACGTCCGAGCACATGGTGAGCTCGGACTCGTCCTTCTTCGAGTTGAGCAGCTTCAGGATCTGCTCCGAATCGGCGATCGGGTCATCGCCGCGCTTGATCGTGCCGGAAATGGGGCAGGTCTCGATGCGCCGGCCCGACACGCGCACGAACATTTCCGGCGAGGCGCCGACGAGATATTCCTGGTTGCCGAGATTGATGAAGAAGGAATAGGGCGACGGGTTGATCGCCTTGAGGCGGCGGGAGATTTCCGAGGGCCTGCTCTCGCAGCGCTCGAAGAACTTCTGCCCCGGCACCACCTCGAAGAGATCGCCGCGCCGGAAACTCTCCTTCGCCTTGACGACGAGCTCTGCATATTCGCCGGGGCGATGATCGCCGTGCGGCGGGATCACGTCGACGGTCCGGAACGGTTCGGCCGCGATCGCCTCGCCCTTGCCTTCCGTCGAAAGGCCGCCCTTGGCGAAATCGTAGCGGTCGATCCAGGCCTTGGCGGCATAGTGGTCGACGACGAGGATCTCGTCGGGCAGGAAGAGCACCATGTCGCGCTGGTCGTCCGGCCGCTTGAGCTTCAGGTCGATGGCGTCGAACTGGAAGGCGAGGTCGTAGCCGAAGGCCCCGTAGAGGCCGAGGCTGGCATCCTCGGCCGAATGGAAGAGGTCGGTGACGGCGCGCAGCACCGTGAACACCGTCGGCATCTTGGAGCGCTCCTCCTCGGTGAACACCCGGTCGGGCATCTTCACCGCAAGGTCGAGGCGGCTAGCGCTGCGCGCGCCGAGCGCCAGTTCCGGCACTTCGGCGAGACGATCCGCGATGAGCGAGAGCAGCACCTCGCCACGCGCATTATAGGCTTCGATCCAGACGGCGCGGCCGAAGGAGGAGATGCCGAGCGGCGGATCGACGACGGCCGTGTCCCAGCGCGTATAGCGGCCCGGATATTCATAGTTCGAGGAGAAGACCGCGCCGCGCCGCTCGTCGAGCTTGTCGACATAGGCGGAGATCGCATGCGCATAGTCCGCCGCCCGGCGACGGCGCGTGACGGCCACCCCGCCGCGCGTCTCATAGGCTTCGCCGCCGTCTTCCAGAATTCTCGTGGCCATTCCCAACTCCGTTTCGGGCCCGGTCCCTGCAAGGCGGCCGAACACAAAAAAGCCGCCTCGAATTTTCCGGGCGGCTTGTCGTCTCAATCACGCATGACTGGTCAAGGCCGCCTCAGCGAGCCCACCACCAACCAGCGATGATACGTGCGTTTGTCATGGGCGGAATTGTTAGCGCGGCGGAAGGGCTCGCGCAAGCGGCAATTCCTCTTGCTGTAAAAACGCAAGGAGGCGACCCGCAGGCCGCCTCCGAACAGTGAAGACACCGAAGCTCAGAACTTCTTGGTCAGCGAGATTTTGAACGAACGTCCCGGCTCGGAATAGAAGTCCGGCGGCTGGTTGCCACCCGACTGCGAGACGGGGTTGACGTCGCGCACGCCCACCGCGTTCCAGTACTTCCTGTCGAAGATGTTGTAGACGCCGGCCTGGACGCGCAGGCCGTTCATCTGCTCCGGCTCCCACCAGCCGGTCAGGTTGAAGATACCGTATCCGGGTGCATCGAACGTGTTTGCCTGGTGGTCGTCACGCATGCCGGCCGAGAAAATCCCGGTCAGCTCGGTCCCCCAGACGTCCTGTTCGTAACCGATTCCGAGGATGCCCTTGAACGGCGCGACGGAGCGCAGGTAGGTCTTGTCCGTCTCGTTCTTGCCATAGGCATAGGCAAGGGAGCCGTTCAGGAAGAACCCGTTGTCGAATTCCTTGCGCGCCTTCAGCTCGATACCGGAAATCGCCACCTTGTCGATGTTTCGCCAGGACATGACCAACGGAGCGCTGGTGACCGTGTAGTCCTCGATGAAATTCTTGTACTGATTGTGGAACACCGTCAGCTTCCCGGAGAGATCGCCGCTCTCGTAGCTGGCGCCGACTTCGAAGCCCTGGCCGGTTTCATCCTTGAGGGCGGTGTTGCCGCGCACCAGATAGCCCGTATTCGGGAAATAGATGTAGAGTTCATCGACGGTCGGAGCGCGATAGGACATCGACCACTGCGCGAACAACTCTGTTTCGGGCGTCAACTGATATGTGGCCAGCAGCTTCGGCGACACACGCGAACCGTCGCGTGAGTCGAGGCTGCCCGTATAGCCGGGCGCACTCTTCGGGCTGTAATCGTACCAGTCGAAGCGCACCCCGGGCGTCAACGCGAACCCGCTGTCGCCCCAGCTGATGCGGTCATCGAGATAAAGCCCCAGCTTCGTCCCGTCGACATGCGGCATGTCGGACTTGTTGACCGCACCACCGACCGGGAAGCCGGCGAGATATTGATCCGTATCCAGGAACTGAAGCGAGCCGCCGAAGCGAACCTCATGGGAGAGGTTGCCCGTGGTGAATTCGGAGAGCAGGTTGCCGGTGACGCCGTAGGATCGCTCCTCGACACTGTTGTCGCGGTAGTAGCGAGCATTCGTGCTTGTTCGCGTGCCATCCGAGCCCGCTTCTTTCTCCAGCTTCTGCCAGTAGAGCGTCAGCGAGGCTGCATCGATGAGCGCATCCGCGGAAGGAGCTTCAAAGCTGTAGTCCAGGGAGACACGATCGCGATGGGTGTTTTCAAAACCCCGGCCCTGCCCAGGCAGGTAGGTCATCGGCGGGAAGGGGCCGGGAAGGACGGTCGCGCTCTGCATCGTTTTCAATTCGAAATCGTTGTCGAGATCGTAACGCTCGGCCGTCATGCCGATGCGATGCCCGCCCTCCAGGTCATGCCTTACCTTGAAGAGCAGATTGCTCTGGTCGAAGTCGGTCGGATTGGGCTCGGTGCGCGTGAAGCCGAGACTATCGACACTTCCCTTGTTGTCCCGCTCATGTCCCTTCTTGTAGGCGCCCTGGAACAGGACGGACGTGTCCTGGAACTTCTTGGCCACCGCGACAGAGCCGCCGACGCTCCTGTCGGAGCTGTCGAAGCCCAGCTTTGCCAAACCGCCCCAGTCCCGGCCTTCCTCGATCAGGTCTTCCGGTTCCAGCGTGCGCATGACCAGCGCGCCGCCGAGCGCGCCGGAGCCAAGACGGCTGGAGTCCGCGCCGCGCAAGACGTCCACGGTCGAAAGCGAGGAAAAGTCGAAAGAATTGGCACCATCGCTGAGACCGGTCGTGGGCGAAGTTCCGCCGGCGCGAACCAGGTTTCCGAAGGACGAGATCGGAACGCCGTCGACTAGGGTAAGGATACGCGGCGCGCCAAGGCCGCGGATATAAAGGCCGCCCACCTTGCCCGGACGGGACTCCGAATAATCGACGCCCGGCTCGGTCGTGTTGCCGAGGTCGCGCGCATTGGCGATTTCCTTCTTGCGGATCTGGTCCGCCGTCGTCTCGCTCGCCAGCGGCGTAGCGGAGATCGCGCCGACTTTCACCCGCTTGCCCTTCACGACAATGGGCTTCAGCGTTGTCGCATCGCCATTGGCAGCGCCCGCATTTGCGGCATCCTGCGCAAGCGCGTGGGTGGAAAGCGAAAGCACGGCCAGTGCCGTGCAGGCCAGGAAGGCGGAACGGGAACGGCGAGCCTGCATGTCTATCCTCTTACTGGTCAGCGCGCGCGGCATCGCTCCGGCGCAAGATATGCGCCGGCTCAAGCCATGCGGAAATATGGCAAAACGGGGTCGGGTCTGTGGCCCGCCACATCGCTATGAAACATGATTAAATTTGTCAACATAAAAAAGGTGAGTTTATCAATCAACTATAAGGGATAGGCGCCCCTGTCACATAAATGCCAATTTTCAAGTTTCGGCGAAGGCACGCCATTCCACCCTTTGCGGATATTGCGCCGACCAGGGCCGATGCATTCGCTCCAGGCCGAAACGCGCCGATGCCGCGAAACAAACTGTCAAGATCGCGAATTTTCGCCATGCCCGGACATTTGCCGCCTTTTTGAGCATGTGCTAAAGGCACCCGCGAAAAGAACATCGACAGCAAGGCACAGCCCCATGGTTTCCGTCCTGGTGGAAGCGTTCCGCGACCTGCAGGTCAGGCTCGCGGAGACGATCGAACGACACGAAACGCCCGAGTTCAAGGCGCTGGACGGCGACATCGCCCGCGTTTTCCTGGATATCTGCCGCCACGCGCCGCGTGATGCGCAGGAAGCGCGCACCATGGCGGGCTTCTTCCTCGATCTCATCGAGGACAATGACGCGGGCGATAACACGCACCTCATCCAGCACGTCCGCACGATCGTCGAGACGTGCGGCGGGCTTCGCGCCCAGGTGATGGAAATCGCCCACGGCGCCGGCATCTAGCCGCCCGCCGGCAACCAAATCCGTTCCCGAACGTTTCCCCGCTGTTCTTGCCAGCCGGGAGATCGACCATCGCCACGCTCCGCCCCATAGCCCTCATGGCCTCCATCCTCGTGCTCGCCGGCGCCGCCGACCTGCCGAAGGAGGGCCCCTTGCCGCTCTCCCGGCCTGCGCCTCAGGCCGCGGACGAGACGAAGACGGCGCCCGCCGGGGACGCAAAGGAAAAGGAACCCGCCGAAGACGTGAAGGAGAAGGAGGAGGCGGAAAAGGCGAAGGAACGGCCGCACGAGGACGACAAGGCGGAGGCCGCCTGCCGGGCGGCACTGGCGCAAATCGGAGCGACATTCGAGGAGGCGAAGGTCGTCGACGACGGCAAGGCCTGCGGCATCGGCAAGCCCGTGTTGCTCAAGGGGCTGGCCGGCGGCGTTACGGTCGAGCCGGAAGCGACCATACGCTGCGAAACCGCGCTGCAGCTTGCTCGCTGGATGGACGGTTCCGTGAAGCCCGCGCTCGAAGCCGCCATGCCCGGCGAAACGATCGCGCGCCTTTCCCAGGCGTCCGCCTATGTCTGCCGCAACCGCAACGGCGCGACTGAGGGAAAAATATCCGAGCACGCCTTCGGCAATGCCATCGACCTTGCCGGCTTCACGCTGAAAAGCGGCAAGGCCGTCACCATCCGCCCGGCGGACAAGGACTCGACGCTGGAGGGCGCCTTCCAGCGCGCCATCACGGAGGCCGCCTGCCTCTATTTCACCACCGTGCTCGATCCCGGCAGCGACGCGGCGCACCAGAACCACCTGCATCTCGACGTCAAGGAGCGGCGCGGCGGCTATCGCTATTGCTGGTGAGATATTTTTCCCCGCGCCTCAAAAGACGGCCCGCCGCCACCTATCTCTAGCATGGCCCGCCGCGGCCTTCCGTCATTCCCATCCAGAGGCTTTCCATGTCGATTTCTCCCTACGACCTCTCCGTTCCGGCGTTTCAACGCGGCTTCGCCGTCCTGTCCAGGCTGCTCGACAAGGCCGAAGCCTTCGCACAGGAAAGGAAGATCGATCCGCAGATCCTGGTCAATGCACGCCTTGCGCCCGACATGCTCCCGCTCGCCGGCCAGGTACAGCGCATGAGCGATACCGCCAAGGGCGCCGCCGCACGCCTTACCGGCACCGAGGCGCCGAGCTTTGCCGACGACGAGACGACGCTGGCGGACCTGCGCGCCCGCATCGAAAAGACGACGGCCTACCTCGCCTCCGTGCCGGAAGCCGCCTTCGAGGGCGCGGCGGAACGCACCGTCGTCCTGAAGACGCGCGGCGGCGAGACGAGCTCCTCCGGCAAGGAATATCTCCTCACCTTCGTGCTGTCGAACTTCTATTTCCACCTGACGACCGCCTACGCGATCCTGCGCCACAACGGCGTTGCCGTCGGCAAGCTGGATTTCCTCGGCCGGACGTGACCGCCATCACATGGGGCGCCCGAGGCGCCCCTTCTCTCAGAAGAGGCCCTCTATATGGCCTTCCTCGTTGAGGAAGATCTTTTCCGACGAGGGCACCCTCGGCAGGCCCGGCATGGTCATGATCTCGCCGGTGATGACGACGACGAAGCCGGCGCCCGCCGACAGGCGCACCTCGCGCACCGGCACCGTATGGCCGGTGGGCGCGCCGCGCAGGTTCGGGTCGGTCGAGAAGGAATATTGCGTCTTGGCCATGCAGACCGGCAGCCTGCCATAGCCCTGCTCCTCCCAGACGCGTAGCTGGTCGCGCACCGCCTTGTCGGCGATCACCTCGCCGGCATGGTAGATGTCCCTGGCGATCGTCTCGATCTTCTCGAACAGCGGCATCTCGTCCGGATAGAGCGGCGAGAACTGCGCAAGGCCGGATTCGGCAAGGTCGACGACCTTCTGCGCCAGTTCCTCGATGCCGGCCGAACCCAGCGCCCAGTGCCTGCACAGGATCGCCTCCGCCCCGAGCGTTGCGACATACTCCTTCACCGCCCGGATTTCCGCCTCGGTGTCCGATGTGAAGTGATTGATGGCGACCACGACAGGCACGCCGAACTTCTTGACGTTCTGCACATGCCGGCCGAGATTGGCACAGCCCTTCATCACCGCCTCGACATTCTCCCGGCCGAGATCGTCCTTCTTCACGCCGCCGTTCATCTTCATGGCGCGGACGGTGGCGACGATGACGGCGGCGTCCGGCTTGAGGCCCGCCTTGCGGCATTTGATGTCGAAGAACTTCTCCGCCCCGAGGTCGGCGCCGAAGCCGGCTTCCGTCACCACGTAATCGGCAAGCTTCAGCGCCGTCGTGGTGGCGATGACCGAATTGCAGCCATGCGCGATATTGGCGAAGGGGCCGCCATGCACGAAGGCCGGGTTGTTCTCCAGCGTCTGCACGAGGTTCGGCTGCATGGCGTCCTTCAGGAGCACCGTCATCGCCCCGTCGGCCTTGATGTCGCGGGCGAAGACCGGCGACTTGTCGCGGCGATAGCCGACGATGATGTTGCCGAGCCGCCGTTCGAGATCCCTGAGATCGGTCGCAAGACAGAGGATCGCCATGACCTCCGAGGCGACGGTGATGTCGAAGCCGGTCTCGCGCGGATAGCCGTTGGCCACGCCGCCCAGCGAGGCGACGATGTGGCGCAGCGCCCGGTCGTTCATGTCCATCACGCGCCGCCAGGCGATGCGGCGGATGTCGATGTTCTGCTCGTTGCCCCAGTAGACGTGGTTGTCGATGAGCGCGGACAGGAGATTGTGCGCCGAGGTGATGGCGTGGAAGTCGCCGGTGAAGTGGAGGTTCATGTCCTCCATGGGCACCACCTGCGCATAGCCGCCGCCGGCCGCCCCGCCCTTCACCCCGAAGCAGGGACCGAGCGAAGCCTCGCGGATGCAGGTGATCGCCTTGCGGCCTATGCGGTTGAGCCCGTCCCCCAGGCCCACCGTCGTCGTCGTCTTGCCCTCGCCGGCCGGCGTCGGATTGATCGCCGTCACGAGGATCAGCTTGCCGTTCGGCCTGCCCTTCTGCGCGGCGATGAATTCGGCGCTGATCTTCGCCTTGTCATGCCCGTAGGGCAGGAGATGCTCGGGCGGAATGCCGAGCCTTTCGCCGATCTCCAGGATCGGCCTCTTCTTCGCTGCGCGGGCAATTTCGATGTCGGACTTCACGTCTGCCATGCGGTGTTTCCTCCCCAAAACAGCGAATAGCGAAAATCCCTCTCCTCGCCGCTATCCGCAACTTCCCATTTGCCCGCTCATCGGGCCAGCACGTCGCGCATTTCCACGAGGTTGGAGCGCACGCGCAGGATATAGAAGCCCATGGTGGCAAGATGCGTCGGCATGATCCAGCCATCCTCGCGACCGTTGGAAATGATCGCCGGCTGGATGTTCAGCGCAGAGCGGAGCTGCTTGATGCTCTCGATCCAAAGCGGTTCGATGCCGCGCGCCTTGATCACCGCGTCGAAATCCGCGCCGGCGGCCGAAAGGATGCCGTAATAGCCGTAGAGCTGGCCATAGGCGAACCAGAAGCGGTCGTCCGCCCGCGTATCGAACCAGCCGCCATTATAGAACTCCGAGCGCTCGCGGATCATCGCGGTCGTCGCGCCGATGTCGTTGGTGATCCGGTCGAGGAATTCGATCAGGTTGTCCGAACGCCCGTCGAAGATCGCGTCGCACGCCTCCAGGGAGGTGTTGAACTTGCGCAGGTCCGTCATCGCCGTGCGGTAATAGGTGGGGGTCGGCGTCTTCGGCAGCAGCGAATTGGAGCCGAAATACCAGGTCTCCTCGTCGAACTGCAGGTTGCCGCGGGCGCGCTGGAGATCGTTGTTGATGCCGGACGTGCCGCGCACGCGGCCGAGCGCATCCACCAGCTCGACGGCCGTGCGGCGGACCGCCTGGTTGATGCCGCGCTGGAAGGAGGCCTTGTTGTCGAACCAGGGCGTCCTGTCCCAGTCGAGCCCGAACAGCCCGAGCTTGTACAGCAGCATCGAGGAGATCCAGGCATTCTGGTTGACGTTGAAGTCGATGAGATCGGCGGTCACGTCGACGATGGCAGAGCGCGTGCAGGTCTTCGGGGCCGGCTCGCTCACCTCTCCCGCCGCCGGTGTCGCCGGTGCCGCGCCCGCAGCCGCGGTGCCGGCGTCCTGCTTGCGCTGGCCGAGATTGTAGGCGTTCACGTAATCGGGATTGAAGCCGCTCCACACCTGCGTCTGCCAGATGAAATAGGCATAGAAGCCGGCGAGGACGAGGAGCGCGATGCCGATCGGCCCCTTGATGATCCAGCCGCGCGCGCGATACCAGTTGCCCACCGTGATGAACGGCCAGAGGATCCAGGCGATGACGAGGCCGATGCCCCGGCCGATGGCCGCGAAGATGCGCTGGAAGAACGCGACGATCGGGTCAAGCATTGGGGTCGTCCTCTCTGATGCCGAAGAGTTTCCTGCGGAACGCAGCCTTGTCCTGCAGATAGGTTCTCGTCAATGTCGCAACAACGTATTCGCGGAACTTTTCGCTGTAGTGCTCGTAGGCCGCGTAGAAGCCCTGCTTGTCGAAGACGAAACGCGACACGAAGTCATGCGGAACCATCTGCGAAATCAGGCGGTTGACCAGCCACTGGTCGGGATGGTCGGGCGCCGCGCGCACCAGAAGGAAGCGCCGTTCCGGCGCCACCTCGGCGATCTTGATCTCGCCGGTCGCCGCCACGGTGCGGATCGCCTCCTGCAGGAACGGATAGGTGCCTTCCTCGGAAACGAGAGCGGCATTGCGGTGCATCCAGGTCTGCAGCCAGATGCGGTCCGTCTTCTGCAGGTCCGCCGTCGGGTCGCTCCTGTTGACGAGGCCGGCGATCGTCATGTCCGCCCGGTGCTGGAATAGGCCGGAAGGCTCGACCCAGGAGGCGCGCGGCAGCTCAAGGCGCTTCGTCGAGGCCAGGAAGTCGAAGATGCGCTTGTGGTCGTCGAGCGCGATGTAGCTCACCTGCCAGGGCCGCGAGCGGCGGAAGCCGGGCACGGTGGGATCGCAGATCACGGTCGTCGTCCTGTCGTCGAGGAAGACGTGGACGCCGCCGAAATGGTTCGCCCAGTAGGCCTCGTGGCGGAAGACGAGCTGGTCCGGCACCAGCGCGTTCTGCCTTATGTCGCCGGTCTGCCTGGCGAGCTCCACCATGCGGTCCAGCATGGCATCGTCCGCCCAGGCGTTCGGCACCGTCTTCAGCCGGTCGACCAGCCCGCGCAGTTCCCCCGCCTTGCCGAGCATGTCCTCGGCCGAAAGCACCCGGAAGCGCACCTCGTTGATCGAGAGCAGGTCGTCGATGTCGTTGACGACAGAGACGGAATCCTCGATCTCGCCATAGAGCGCGTCGCGGATGGTGATCGCGTTGATCGCCCTTGCATTGGCCGAGAAGAACTCGTGCATCAGCGCGGCGGTGTTGGAAAAGCTCGTATGCACCACCGGCAGGTTCACCTGGTCCGGCGTCATGATGATGAAGCGCCGGTTGACCCGGTTCGGGTCGAGATAATCCCGGTCCCCCAGCTCGTCGGCAATCTCCGGCGAAAAGCCGGTCATGTCGATGCGGAAGCTCGAAAGCCCGGTGCGCCGCATCCCGAACCCGTCCAGCGCCTTGTTGTAGCGCTCGACAAGATGCGGCTCGTCGACCGGCAGGAGCCGCCCATAGATCAATTCGGCTTCGAGGAGGCGGTTCATTCGGGCATCCTCACCACCGCCCCTCCGCCTTCATCGCCTCGATCTCGCGGACCGCCTTCTCGCGCTGGCGCTCGCGGCGGATGATGTCGGAGACGGCGGCGTCGTCGGACTTGTCGGTGTAGCGGAATTCGCTGTCGGCGTAGCGGTTGATCTCCTGGAGGACCATCTCCATGGTGATCGGGCCGCGCAGTTCCTCGATCATCGCCTTCTTCTCGTCGTAGCCCTTGTGCATGAAGGCGTCGGCGGTCGTGAACCAGTCGTCCGGCAGGTCCACGTCCATGGCGCGCATCTTGATCGCATCGGTGATGTTCTTGATGGCGCGGCCGGTGAAGCGCGGCTCGGCGACCTTGATCGCATGCAGGTAGCTGCCGATGTCCTCCAGCGTGCGGATCGCGCCGTGCTCCTTCTCGTGCCGCTCCCAGACGGCGAGAAGCCCCTCCTCCTGCGGACGCGCATGCTGGCCGTAGGAACTGGAGACGGCGCGCCGGATCTCCTGCCCCTCGAACAGCGCGTGCCCGCCGAGCGGGATCGAGTGGTTCCTGCCGACCAGCATGGCGAAGATGTCGATATAGTCGTCTTCCGTCTGCGGCCCGTCGACCAGCCAGCGGGCGCCGGCGCGCTGGCGCAGCGCATCGTCGACATTTTCCGGATAATTGGAGAACATGCCGAAGGTGCAGTTGCCCCGCACCACCGTCGAGGCGCCCGCAAAGCTCTCCATCAGCACCGCCGTCACCTCGTGCTGGCCGGCCGAGGCGCGGTCGTCCGAGCGCTTGGCGGCGACCTGGTCGACGTCGTCGATCGTGCCGAAGCCGATGGCCTTCGGGTTCATGACATTGGTGACGAATTCCTTGCAGTTCTGGCCGGACTTGCCCTGGTAGGACGAGATCTGGTCGACGCCGAAATTCTCGTAGTGGAAGGCATAGCCGGCGACCTGGCAGTAGTCGTTGACGAGGCCGGCCAGCATCTGGATGAGGATCGTCTTGCCGGTGCCCGGCATCCCGTCGCCGATGAAGGTGAAGAGGAAGCCGCCGAGCTCGACGAACGGGTTCATCTGCCGCTCGAAATCATAGGCGACGAGCATCTTGGCGAGCTTCATCGCTTGGTACTTGGCAATGTGGTTGCCGATGATCTCGTTCGGCTTCTTGAAGGTCATGACGAGCGGCTTGCGCTTCTGGCCGGGCGCAACGTCGAAGCCGGACAGCGTGAAATCGTCCTGCTCGATGCGGATATGGGCGTTCTCGAAGCCGGCAAGGCCGGTGAACCGCGCCCGGCGGCCGATCAGCCCCTCGATGGCGACGCGCGAGAAGGCGCGCGCCCGGCTGACGAGCGCCGTATCGTCGGGCGCCCCGGCGAGGGTGCGGTCGAGCCCGGCCACCATGCTCTTCAGTGCATCCTGCGGCGTATCGAAGAGATAGTCCGGTTCCCCGCCGTCCTCCACCGGTTCCCCCTCGCCCGGCAGCGTGGCGCCGAGATAGGCGGCGAAGGTGAAGGCGGCGATATAGGCGGACGCGGCCAGCAGCGCCTTGAACCGGTTCGCCTCGTCGCCGGTGAGCGGCGCGGAAAGATTGCGCGCTTGCAGGCCTTCGAGGTTCGTCTGCCGGGAAAAGGCATCCGTCACCGCCAGCGCCACCTGGAGCCCGCGGCGGGCGCGGAAGAGCACCGCATGCTGCGGCGGCGAGAAGAGCGGATCGGACGCGCGCACGGACTGGATGGTCTTCACCAGCTCCACCTCGTGCGTGCGGCGCGCGCCGGCGGTCGAAACGGTGGAGACGAAACGGCGGCCGGTTCCGGCCAGCGCCGTGCCGTTGCGCCCATCGTCGTTTTCGAGGATGACGAGCCGGGTGACGAGGCTCTGCGCCGCCGCCTGGTGCTTGGCGATGTCGTCCTCGTGGATGGTCGTCAGTCCGGCATTGAGGCTCATCGGCTATCCCTCGCTGATCACCTGGTTTCCCGAGATCACATGAACCTTGTAGCCGCCGAAGATGCCGGCGGTCTCGCCCGCGGCATAGAGTGCCTGATAGGCATCGTGCGGCACGAGCGCATGCTTTTCATACGCGCTGACGCCCATGCGGGCGGCTTCCAGGTCGTCGGTCTCGATGTGGAATTCCTCCTGCGCGGGCGTCGAGTTCCAGAAGCCCTTCTGCGCCGGGCGCTCGGCCTTGGAAAACACCTCCTGCACCGTCCAGGTGAGCAGCCAGGCGTTTTCGGGCTTGCGCACCTTGGAGAGGATCTCGTTGACGCGCGCATTGTTCTCGGTGATGCCGGCCGAATAGAAGGGGCCGAGCACGATGCGGCGGAGCTGCTTGGGATGCAGCGTGGGAAAATCCTTGTCGAGATTGGTGGCGATCGTCACCGGCGTCAGCGAATAGGCGCTGTTCTTCAGCGCGAAATCGTCGAAGCGGCTGGCAAGCTCGGGATTGAGCAGCCCGCCGACCGGCAGCGGTATGTCGACATCCGGGTTGAGCCTGCCGTCGGCCGTCACCAGCATCTTGACGACGTTCTCGCTCGAATCCTCGATGGTCGCCATATAGACCGTCGGCAGCGTCGCGGTGCCGTCGAAGGCGCCCCAGCAGACGACGTAGTAGGGCCGCAGGGTCTTGGGGTTGACGGCGACCCGGATCGTTTCCGGCAGCACGAAAGGCGAGAAGATGTCGCCCTTGCCGATCTGCTCGAGATAGAGCCGCTCGGCCATGCGCGCCTGGAGATCGGCCGGAAACGCCTTCTGCCGCAGGATGAAATCCGCCATCTCCGCGCGGAGCTGGTCGGCATCCGGCATGGCGGCGAGGCGCTTTTCCGCGCTTTGCCGGTCGTTCTCCAGCTCCATCACGTTCTGGAAGACGGGAAAGCCGCTCTCGGCGCGCGAGATGCGGAACTGCCGCACGAAGCCGATGCGGTTCTCCCAGCAGGCGAAGGACGCCCTCAGCCGTGCGAGATACGGCATGACCACCTCGCCCACCACGGAGTTGCGGTAGAGCGGGGAATTGCGGTCGCCGAGGAATATCTCCAGCCCGCCGAGGGCGGCGCGGATGGCGGAGAAATACTGCGCGACGGGGCTGTCGGCGGGGATGTTCATGGCGCGGCCGTCCCGCGGGGGGCACAGCGACGCTCCTCGTCCGGCCTGCCGGCCACCTTCTCCCTGGCTGCGGGGAGAAGGGGATATGCCGCGCTCTTTTCCCCACCCCATAACCATTCGTGGGGCAAGTCCCCTCTCCCCGCTTGCGGGTTGAGGGTTGGGGTGAGGGGCAAACCGGCAGGAAAATGCACGGCGCCCGTCATCACGACTTCACGTAGTTCGCGGCGTTGTGCTTGTCCATGACGGCCTGGAAACGCCGGGCGAAGGCGTCGTCGGCGAGCTTCTTGCGGCGCTGGATGTCCTGCGTGGCCAGCATGTTCTTCTCGTGCATCTCCAGAAGGTCGCCGATATGGCGCTGGGCGGCCGAGCCGATGCCGGCCATGGTCTCCTCCGCGGCGGTGTCGACCTGCGAGCCGAGCGTGTTGATCTTGTGCGCCACGTCCTGCTGGGCGGCCGTCTTCAACGAATCCTCCAGCGCCTTGTAAAGCACGATGCGCTGCTCGGTATCGATGGTCAGCTTGTTGATCAGCGTGTTCTGCGCCGCGATCTGGTTGTTGAGCGAATCGACGAAGGTCTGGAACATCGAGGTGTAGCGCTCCAGCGTCTGGCTTTCGGCCAGAAGCTCCTGCTCCTTCGCCTGCATCTGGTTGTACTCGGTCGCAAGTCCCGAGCGCTCGCCTTCGAGGTCCGTGCGGGTCTTCTGGTCCGTCGAGGCGGCGATGCGGTTCTCGATGTCCATGAGAAGCGGGTTGAGCTCATCGATGCGCTTCTGCGTCGCCTCCAGGTTCGTCATCGTGGCCTTGCGGCGCTCGATCACCTGCACGAGGCTCGCCTCGGAGGTCTTGTAGCGCTGGTCGAGGATCGACTTCTGCTCCTTGAGGATGCCGACGATCGTGTCGGACTTGGAGAGAAGCTCCTGGAGATTGCCGGCAAGCGACATGTTGCGCACGCGGTCGGTGCGCATGCGCTGCATCTTCTGCTTGGAGAAGATGCCGATGAACTTCTCGTAGCCCGTATAGCTCTTCATGCTCTCGAATTCGGTGCCGAAGATGTTGGTGGCGTCCTCGAGCCCGATGATCAGGTCGGCGATATTGCCTTCCATCACCTTCTGCTGGGCGATGACGTCCTGGATGCGGGCATTCTCGATGTCGAAATTGACGTCGCCGAGCTTGGTGTCCGCCTTGGCGAACTGCTCCAGCACGACGCCGGACTGCTCCAGCTTGCCGCGCATCTGGTTGACGACGCCGCGGGTCTTTTCAATCTCGGCATCGAAGTTCTGAAGTGTGGCCATATGCCTTTTCCCTTGCGCTCTCCACGGCAGACGTCTGCGCCGCCCGATTTATTCCGACGCGGCAACACTATACGATTTCAGACAGATAGGAACCTGCCCCGCACAAGATGTGGGACGCCCGCGACGGCGTGCAAGGCCGGCGGAAAAATATCCGGCTGGCCGCTACCGGGTCGCCGGCGCCTTCAGGTAGGCGATGAGGTCGGCGATGTCCTGCTGCTTCCTCAACCCCGCGAAGGTCATGCGGGTGCCGGGCACCATGGCCCTTGGCGACAGCAGGTATTCGGCGATCAGGGCCTCGCTCCACACCTTGCCGCCTTCGGAAAAGGCCGTCATCGCGGCCGTATAGCCGTAGTCGCCGACGGAGGCGACGGGCCGGCCGACGACGCCGGCGAGCGTCGGGCCGACGCGGTTGACCGGCTCCACCGAATGGCACGGCGCGCATTTGCGGAACACCGCCTTGCCCGCGACGGCATCGCCGTCCGCCAGGGCGGGGCCGACGGCAAGACAGAGGATGCCGGCAGCGAGTGCGGGAAGCTTTTTCAAGGTCCGTCCTTTCGCCGCCCTCGCCTCATTCGGCGCTCATGATGTCGTCCCAGTGGCGGCGGCAATAGGAAACGTACTTGTCGTTGCCGCCGATTTCCACCTGCGCGCCCTCCCGCACCGCCTTGCCGTCGGCGCCGAGCCGGACGACCATCGTCGCCTTGCGGCCGCAATGGCAGATGGTGCGCACCTCGCGCAGCTCGTCGGCGATGGCGAGCAGCGCCTGCGAGCCGGGAAACAGCTTGCCCTGGAAATCCGTGCGCAGGCCATAGGCCATGACGGGGACATGCAGCCGGTCGGCGACGCGGGCGAGCTGCCAGACCTGCTCGGGCGACAGGAACTGCGCCTCGTCGACGAAGACGCAGGCGATCTCCCCCGCCCCGTCGCCGTTCAGCGCTTCGATATGCCGGTAAAGATCGTCGGAATGGTCGAAGGCGATGGCGTCGGCGGCAAGGCCGATGCGCGAGGAGATTCGGCCCTGCCCGGCGCGGTCGTCGAAGGAGGCGATGAAGATCGCCGTGCGCATGCCGCGTTCGCGGTAGTTGTAGGATGCCTGCAGGAGCAGCGTCGACTTGCCGGCATTCATCGTCGCATAACTGAAATAGAGCTTGGCCATGATTTTCTCCGTTCCAGCCTCATCGCCCGGCGACCGCCGATTTTCCAGTCGCAAAGCCCTGCAAACCACAGAAAACAGCACGGCCCATCCTTTGCGACATCCATGTGCGCAATTGCGAACAGGTCTGAAATTTATTGGACCTTTCAGAGGCTTCGGGCTACGCCAAGGCGCTTGAAAGCCTGCCGTTTTGGTGATTGGCTAAAACACCGGTCATAAGGGGAGCAAATAAAATGAAGACTGCATCGACATTAAAGACATTTCTTGCCGCAGCCGTGTCCGTCCTCGCGTTCGGCATCGCCGATGTTTCGGCCGCCGAAGCGGAAAGCTGCGGCAAGGTCCGCTTTTCGGATGTGGGCTGGACGGACATCACGGCCACCACCGCAACCGCGACGACGATCCTGAAGAGCCTCGGCTACGAGACGGAAGTCACCGTTCTCTCGGTACCCGTCACCTACACCTCGCTCAGCAACAAGGACATCGACGTCTTCCTCGGCAACTGGATGCCGACCATGGAAGCCGACATCAAGCCGTTCCGCGACAACGGCAGCGTCGAGGTCGTGCGCGAAAACCTCGAGGGCGCGAAGTACACGCTGGCGACCAACGCCAAGGGCGCCGAGCTCGGCATCAAGGACTTCGCCGACATCGCCAAGCAGAAGGACGCGCTCGGCGCCAAGATCTACGGCATCGAGCCGGGCAATGACGGCAACCGCCTGATCATCGACATGGTCTCGTCCGACAAGTTCGGCCTTTCCGGCTTCGAGGTCGTCGAATCCTCCGAACAGGGCATGCTGGCCGAGGTCGCCCGCGCCGAGCAGGAAGGTACGCCCGTTGTCTTCCTCGGCTGGGAACCGCATCCGATGAACGCCAACTTCAAGCTGACCTACCTGACCGGCGGCGACGACGTCTTCGGACCCGACTTCGGCGGCGCGACCATCTACACCAACGTTCGCCAGGGCTACACGACCGAATGCCCGAACGTCGGCAAGTTCCTGCAGAACCTCAAGTTCTCGCTGGAGATGGAAAACCAGATCATGGGCAAGATCCTGAACGACGGCCAGGATCCGGAAACGGCGGCCGCCGAATGGCTGAAGGCCAATCCTTCCGCCGTCGAGCCGTGGCTTGCAGGCGTGACGACGAAGGACGGCAGCGGCGAGGCCCTGCCGGCCGTCAAGACGGCACTCGGCCTCTGACAGGCAGGAACAGGGCGGGAAGGAAACTTTCCCGCCCTTCTTCGCTGCGCACAGTCGTACATCGTCAACATCCAGCCAGGGGCTTGCTGCCGTGGATTGGCTTACCGTCTCAAAAATTCCGATCGGTCCGATCGCCAAGGAAGCCGTCAGCTGGCTGACGACCAACGGCAAGGGCCTGTTCGACTTCCTCAAGGTCTTCCTGCAGGCCGGCATCGACATCCTGCTCGTCCTCCTGCAGGGACCCTTCATCACCAGCGCCGGCGGCAAGCTCGCCTATGCGCTGTTCCTCATCGCGCTGGTCACCGGCCTCAGCTGGTATTTCCGCCGCTCGCTCGGCGTTGCCGCCTTCACCTTCCTCGGCCTCCTGCTCATCGTGAACCAGGGCTACTGGAAGGAGACGACGGAGACGCTGGCGCTGGTGCTGGCGGCGACGGGGGTCAGCATGGTCGTCGGCGTGCCGCTCGGCATCGCCGCCGCGCGCCGGCCGTGGTTCTACTCGATCCTCCGGCCGATCCTCGACCTCATGCAGACGATCCCGACCTTCGTCTACCTCATCCCGGCGCTCATCCTCTTCGGCCTCGGCATGGTGCCGGGCCTGATCGCCACGGTGATCTTCGCCATCCCCGCGCCGATCCGCCTGACGCGCCTCGGCATCATCTCGACGCCGCCCTCGCTGGTGGAGGCCGCGCAGGCCTTCGGCGCGACGCCGGGCCAGGTGCTGCGCAAGGTGGAGCTGCCCTTCGCCACGCCGCAGATCATGGCGGGCCTCACCCAGACCATCATGCTCTCGCTGTCGATGGTGGTCATCGCCGCGCTCGTCGGCGCCAAGGGCCTCGGCGTTCCCGTCGTGCGCGCGCTCAACACCGTGAACATCTCCATGGGCTTCGAAGCGGGTCTCTGTATCGTGATCCTCGCGATCATCCTCGACCGCCTCTTCCGCTCCTCCGACGAGGGAGACGCGAAATGACCGAGACCGTCGTTTTCAAGAACGTCTCCATCATCTTCGGCGACAACCCGCAAAAGGCGCTGGCGATGGTCGACGCAGGCAGGACCCGCGACGAGATCGGTGCGGAAACCGGCCTCGTGCTCGGCGTTGCCGATGCCACGCTCTCCATCACCGAGGGCGAGATCCTCGTGCTGATGGGCCTTTCCGGCTCGGGCAAGTCGACGCTGCTGCGCGCCGTCAACGGGCTGGCGCCCGTGGTACGCGGCGAGGTGGAGGTCAAGGCCGGCGGCGCCAGCGTGAACCCCTATGCGTCGACGCCGAAGGCGCTTCGCGATTTCCGCATGCACACCGTCTCCATGGTGTTCCAGCAGTTCGCCCTGCTGCCCTGGCGCACCGTCGCCGACAATGTCGGCTTCGGGCTGGAGCTTGCCGGCGTGCCGGACGGCGAGCGCAAGGCGCGCGTCGCCGAACAGCTCGAACTCGTCAACCTCGCCAAATGGGCGGACCGCAAGGTGGACGAACTCTCCGGCGGCATGCAGCAGCGCGTCGGCCTTGCCCGCGCCTTCGCGACCGGCGCGCCGATCCTGCTCATGGACGAGCCGTTCTCGGCGCTCGACCCGCTGATCCGCACCCGCCTGCAGGACGAGTTGCTGGAGTTCCAGCGCCGGCTGAAGAAGACCATCATCTTCGTCAGCCACGACCTCGACGAGGCTTTCCGCATCGGCAACCGCATCGCCATCATGGAAGGCGGGCGCATCATCCAGTGCGGCACGCCGCAGGAGATCGTGAAGAACCCCGCCAACCAGTATGTCGCGGATTTCGTGCAGAACATGAACCCGATCAACATGCTGACGGCCGGCGACGTCATGCAGCAGGGCGCCTCCGGCGATGGCGGCGTCACGGCGACGGCGACGGCGGCGACGCCCCTCGTCGACGTGCTCGACGCCATGGCCCGCACGCCCGGCAATGTCGGCGTCGTCGACAACGGCACGGTGATCGGCACGATCAACGCGCAGGACATCGTGAACGGATTGACGCGGCATCGAAGACGCGGCTGACAGCCGGCCGCGATCGGATTAGATAGGGCAGCGCCCGCAGCAAGGGCGCTGCCTTTTTCATCGCCGCCAGCAGGAGAGCCGACATCATGAGCGAAAAGGACAAACCGGGCGTTCTGCGCGAAACGGACGACGAGGCGCGGAACCTCGCCCGCACCCTGCTGCGCTCGGCGCGAAGCTGCGCGCTCGCCGTGCTGGAGCCGGAAACCGGCGCGCCCTTCGCCAGCCGCACGCTGACGGGCACCGATACGGACGGCACGCCCGTCATCCTCGTCTCCGCGCTCTCCTCGCATACCCAGGCGCTGCGGGCCGACCCGCGCGCCTCACTGCTGGCCGGCGAGCCCGGCAAGGGCGATCCCCTCGCCCACCCACGCCTCACCGTCATCTGCACCGCCGAGGAGGTATCACGCGAAAGTGAAGCGCGCACGGCGCTGCGCGAGCGCTTCGTCCGCCGCCACCCCAAGGCAAAACTCTACGTTGATTTCCCCGACTTCACCTTCTTCCGCCTGGTGCCCGAGCGCGCCTTTCTCAACGGCGGTTTCGGCAAGGCCTTCCTGCTCACCGCCGACGACCTTCTGATTCGCTCTCCCGCCCGCAGCGCGCTTGCGGCGATGGAAACCGGCGCCGTCGAGCACATGAACAGCGACCACGCAGAGGCCGCCGGCGTCTATGCCCGCCACTATTGCCGCGCGAGGGACGGCGACTGGATCATCGTCGGACTGGACGCGGCCGGCGTCGACCTTGCGAGCGGAGACAGGCTGAAGCGCCTCGAATTTCCCCATGAGCTTGAAAACGCCGGGGAACTTCGCAGCGAGCTTGCACGTTTGCTTCGGGAAGCAAGAGCAGCGGGCTGACCCGCCGACGAATTCGCTGTTCGCGCCCCCCGTCATTGCGGGGGGAATTTAGCGTCATACGTGCACCCTACCCCCATTTCTTGCTCTTGATGAGGTAGGTTTTGTTTATATGCTAACAAGCGGATTCACATAAAATCACATGATTTGAAAGCGGAAACGCCCAAAGGAGTTTCAGATGGACAAGATTTCAGACGCAGAACACGCACAGGCCGAAGTTGCATCCGATTTTCTTTCCGCCATGGCCAATCCCAAGCGCCTTCTCATCCTGAAGGTCCTGGTGAGCGGCGAAATCGCCGTCGGCGCGCTTGCAAATCAGGTCGGCCTCAGCCAGTCGGCTCTGTCGCAGCATCTTTCGAAACTGCGCGCGCAGAACCTCGTGACCACCCGTCGCGATGCGCAGACCATCTACTATTCCAGCAAGTCGGATGCCGTGATGACCATTCTCGAAGCGCTCGATCAAATCTACCGGGGCTCGGGCAACGGCGCGGCGGAAAAGAAGCTCCGCATCGCCTGAAATCCCCGAAATCCTCCGCCTTCCAGCGCCCCGGATGAAAATCCGGGGCGTTTCGCATGGAAGCTCCGCTTGACGCCTCCGGGCGCCTTGATAGTTTGACCATCGGGTAAAATCCCGCCCCTTCCGCACCGCCAGCCGGGACGGCCCCCGCATTCAAAGGCCATGGAGAGACCGCATGTCCAACCGCCTCAACACCCCCAACGATCTGCGAGCCTTCTGGATGCCGTTCACGGCGAACCGGCAGTTCAAGAAGGAGCCGCGCCTCTTCGTCGGCGCCAAGGACATGTACTACACCGCCCATGACGGCCGTCAGGTACTCGACGGCACGGCGGGCCTGTGGTGCGTCAATGCCGGCCACTGCCGGCCGAAGATCACCGAGGCGATCCGCGAGCAGGCCGGCGAACTCGACTACGCCCCCGCCTTCCAGCTCGGACATCCCAAGGCCTTCGAACTCGCCAACCGCCTCGTCGACATCGCCCCTGATGGCATGGACCACGTCCTCTACACCAATTCCGGCTCCGAATCGGTCGAGACCGCGCTGAAGGTGGCGCTCGCCTATCACCGCGCCAAGGGCGACGGCTCGCGCTTCCGCCTGATCGGCCGCGAGCGCGGCTATCACGGCGTCAATTTCGGCGGCATCTCCGTCGGCGGCATTGTCTCCAACCGCAAGATGTTCGGTACGCTGCTGACCGGCGTCGACCACATGCCGCACACGCACTTCCCGGACAAGAACGCCTTCTCCCGCGGCGAGCCGGAGCATGGCGGCGACATCGCCAGCGAACTCCAGCGCATCATCACCCTGCATGACGCCTCGACCATCGCGGCCGTCATCGTCGAGCCGGTCGCCGGCTCCACCGGCGTCCTCATCCCGCCGAAGGGCTACCTGCAGAAGCTGCGCGAGATCTGTACGCAGCACGGCATTCTCCTGATCTTCGACGAGGTCATCACCGGCTTCGGCCGCCTCGGCGCGCCCTTCGCCGCGCAGTATTTCGACGTGAAGCCGGATATCATCACCACCGCCAAGGGCCTCACCAACGGCGTGATCCCGATGGGCGCCGTCTTCGTGACGTCGGAAATCCACGACGCCTTCATGAACGGCCCGGAACACATGATCGAATTCTTCCACGGCTATACCTATTCCGGCAACCCGATCGCCTGCGCCGCCGCCCTCGGCACGCTCGACACCTACAAGGAAGAGGGCCTTCTGACCCGCGCCAGCGAGCTTGCCTCCTATTGGGAAGAGGGCCTGCATTCGCTGAAGGACTGCCCGAACGTCATCGACATCCGCAATGTCGGCCTGATCGGCGCCGTCGAGCTCGCCTCCATCCCCGGCGAGCCGACCAAGCGCGCCTTCAACGCCTTCCTCAAGGCCTACGAGAAGGGCCTGCTCATCCGCACCACCGGCGACATCATCGCCCTCTCCCCGCCGCTCATCATCGAGAAGCCTGAGATCGACGAACTGTTCGGCAAGCTGCGCGAGGTCCTGCAGAACAACATCTGAGCCGGCACGCCGGGCAGACGGAAATGGCGGCTCCGGCCGCCATCAGCTTGTTGACAAACCTCGCCTCGCCCACCGCCGTCATCCTCGGCCTTGTGCCGAGGATCTGCCAACGCATTGAAAAGTCGCAACGTTTGCAGATGCTCGGGACAGGCCCGAGCATGACGGAAGAGAGGTTTCGTACTTTGTCGGCAGTCTGATCGCGGCTCCGGCCGCCATTCTCACCGCCACAGGATGGCTCCTGCCCCTCATCCTAACCCTTGTAACTTGGACTTTGCTTCCCGGACTGGCCGGTTCGGGGGGATTGGCGATCAAGCCCGATAACTCTGAGAACTTGAAGTTCGTGGGAGAGCAAGGGACACTCGCCAGGATTTCCCAAGCCCGTACAGTCGCTTGGGCCAAGCTCCGGCCGGGGACCAAGCCCGCTATGCGCAAGGATGGGACACCGAAATTCTCAACAAGCTCCTCATTCCCAAGCCCTTTCTTGGCTTGCAGCTCTAGACAGTCGCTCTCCCGCAAGCGGGGAGAGGGGACTTGCCCCACGAACGGTTGCTGATTGGGGAAAACGGCGCGGCATATCCCCTTCTCCCCCTTGTGGGAAGAAGGTGGCCGGCAGGCCGGATGAGGGGCAAGCGGCACATGCCGTCGTCGACCGCCGCTCTTGCAAGTCCGCCCCGTTCAGCGCAATTGTGCGGCCACCACGACGAGGGCCAGCCGATGCCGACCATGACCCGCATAGCGAACGAATTCCTCTCCATCGAGGTCTCCGCCCTCGGCGCCGAGATGCAATCGGCGACGACGCGCGACGGGGCGGACTGGCTGTGGAACGGCGACGCCGCCTTCTGGACCGGCCGCTCGCCGATCCTCTTCCCCATCGTCGGCAAGGCGCCGGACGATACGTTGCTGATCGACGGCAAGCCCTATCCGATGGCGCAGCACGGCTTTGCCCGCCGGCTGGAATTCTCGCTCGAAGCCGCGGAGGACAGCGCCTGCCGCTACGTGCTGGAAGCATCGCAGGAAACCCGCGCCGCCTATCCCTTCGATTTCCGGCTTTCCGTCGAGCACCGCCTGGATGGCCCGGCGCTAACCGTCTCCGCCGAGGTGGAAAACCGCGGCACGCTCCCCATGCCCTTCGGCTGCGGCTTCCACCCCGCCTTCCTCTGGCCCCTGCCGGGCGCCGCCGGCCGGCCGCACACCGTCACGCTCGACAATGGAGGAGAGCCGGAGCGCCAGCCGCTGGAAAAGGGCCTCCTCTCGCCCCACCGGCTCCCCTCGCCCTTCAGCAAGGGCCGGCTCACGCTCGCCCATGCGCTCTTCGACAACGACGCCCTCGTCTTCCCGCAGGGCGCCGGCACCGGCCTCACCTATGCCGCCGAGGATGGCCCGGCGCTGCGCTTCCGTTTCGAAAACCTGCCGAACCTCGCGCTCTGGACCAAGCCCGGCGCGCCCTTCCTCTGCATCGAGCCGTGGCACGGCACGGCCGCCGAATATGGCGGCGCGCACGAACTGAAGGACCGGCCCTTCACCACCGTGCTTGCCGCGGGCGCGCGCACGCGTTTCGCCTTCACCGTGACCTTCCCGCACTGAAGATCCGCCGCCCCGGCCCTTTCTTCCTGCGGCGGCCAGAGCATTTCCAGCAAAAGTGCCAAGCGATTTTGCGTAGGGAAATGCGGCAAGCAAAGAGTTGGAGCGTTTTCGCAATTCGGAGAAAAGCGGAAATGCTCTAGAGTCTGCGAAAAGGGATTCGGAGACCAGCCATGACCGATTTGGAACGCTTCATCGACCAGGGAACCGGCCGCGAGGATGCCAATATCGTGCTGAAGGGCGGGCAGTTCTTCGACCTCGTGACGGGCGAGCTCGTCGCCTCCGACATCGCCATCTGCGGCGAGCGCATCGTCGGCACCTGCGGCGAATACAAGGGCCGGACGGAAATCGACATCACCGGCCGCATCGTCGTGCCCGGCTTCATCGATACGCATCTCCATATCGAATCCTCGCTGGTGACACCGCACGAATTCGACCGCTGCGTGCTGCCCTACGGCGTGACGACCGTCATCTGCGACCCGCACGAGATCGCCAACGTGCTCGGCACCGAGGGCATCCAGTTCTTCCTCGACAGCGCCATGGAAACGATCATGGATATCCGCGTGCAGCTGTCGAGCTGCGTGCCGGCGACGCATCTGGAAACCTCCGGCGCCGACCTGCCGGTCGAGCGCCTGCTGCCCTTCCGCGACCATCCCAAGGTCCTCGGCCTTGCCGAGTTCATGAATTTCCCCGGCGTCATCCACAAGGATCCCGTCTGCCTCGCCAAGCTGGAGGCCTTCCAGGGCGGCCATATCGACGGACATGCGCCGCTCCTTCGCGGCAACGACCTCAACGGCTATCTTTCCGCCGGCATCCGCACCGAGCACGAATGCACGACGGCCGAGGAAGCGCTGGAGAAGATTCGCAAGGGCATGCATATCCTTATCCGCGAGGGCTCCGTCTCCAAGGACCTCCTCGCCCTGATGCCCATCCTCACCGAACGGCTCTCCCCCTTCCTCGCCCTCTGCACCGACGACCGCAACCCGCTCGACATCGCCGAACAGGGCCATCTCGACTACATGATCCGCACGGCCATCGCCCACGGCCGCGCCCCGCTCGCCGTCTACCGCGCCGCCTCCATCTCCGCGGCAAAGGCCTTCGGCCTTCGTGACCGCGGCCTTGTCGCCCCCGGCTGGCGGGCCGACCTCGTCGTCGTCGATACGCTGGAGACCTGCAAGGCCGGGATGGTCTTCTCCGCCGGCCGCAAGGTGGACGACGCGCTCTTCGCGACCCGCAAGGCTGTCAAGCCCGTCGGCCTCGACAGCGTCAAGGCCCGCCCCGTCAGCGCCGCCCATTTCGCCGTTCCCGTCACGGAAGGCGAGACTTCGGTCATCGGTGTCCTGCCCGGCAAGATCATCACCGAGCACCGCCGCTACCGCCTGCCGGCCGGCGACAACCAGACCGCCGTCGACCTCGCACAGGATATCATCAAGGTCGCCGTCATCGAGCGCCACGGCAAGAACGGCAACCACGCCAACGGCTTCGTGCAGGGCTTCGGCCTCAAGAAGGGCGCCATCGCCTCGACGGTCGGGCACGACAGCCACAATATCTGCGTCGTCGGCGTCGACGAGGACGACATGGCGCTCGCGGCGAACCGCCTCGGCGAGATCAAGGGCGGCTTCGTCGTGGTGGAGAACGGCAAGGTCACCGGCGAGATCGCCCTGCCCGTCGCCGGCCTGATGAGCCTCGAACCCTACGAGGCCGTGCGCGACACCCTGCACCACCTGCGCCAGGCCGCCTTCGCCCTTGGCGCCACGCTGGAAGAACCCTTCCTCCAGCTCGCCTTCCTGCCGCTACCGGTCATCCCGCACCTGAAGATTTCCGATAGGGGGATGGTGGATGTGGACCGGTTCGCGCTGATCGGGTGAGCCTAGCCGGCGGGAAACTCGTCCTCGCCAATATCCAGGTAGCGGCTGAGAACACGCACGAGCACAAGACGGGCGGGGTCGACCTTATAAAAAAGAACGTAGTTTCCAATCACGAAGCTGCGCAGACCTGCCGCGAGTTCCGGCCGCAAACGGCCGGCCTCGGGATGCGCCGAAAGCTTTCGCGTGACCGCCGCGATGCGGTCGAGGAGACGGTCGGCCGCCGCTTCGTTGTCGTCTGCGATATAGCGCCAGATCGCGATCAGGTCCTCTTCCGCTTGCGGAAGATGCATGACCTCAAGCACGGCCGGCTCGCGCCCGCGCCTTGATGGCATCGATGTCGAGCGGGGCAGCCGGGCCGCTTTCCAACCCTTCGCGGATGGCATCCCGCAACGCGGCGATCTTCGCCTCCCGCTGCCGTTCGCGGTCCTCCAGAAGGCGCAGGCCGTCCCGCAGCACCTCGCTGGCACTGGCATAACGGCCGCTGGCCAGAAGCTCGCGGACGAAAGTCTCGTAGTGATTGCCGAGCGTATAGCTGGAGGCCATGGCGAAACTCCGAAGTATCACTTTATGATACTATCGGCGCCGGCCGCCTGCAAGCTCAAAGCCGCACGCAGGCCATGTCCAGTGCATCCAGCTCGATCGTCCCGTCCTTCAGCTTCGCGCCGAAGCCGGGGACCGGCAGCGGCTCGCCGAGCTTCAGCGATTTCGCCGGCACGAATTCCGCCTTCTCGCGCGTCAGGTTGAAGACGAAGAGCAGCCTCTCGCCACCCTTCTCGCGGGTGAAGGCGAGGATGTCGTGGTTGGAATGGAGGAAGGACATGTCGCCGTCGTGCAGGGTCTCGTGCTCCCTGCGGAAGGCGAGCGTCGCGCGGTAGTGGTTGAGCACGGAGCCGGCGATCTTCTCCTGCGTATCGACGGCAAGGCGGGCGTGGTCCTCCGGCACCGGCAGCCAGGGCTTGGCGGTGCTGAAGCCGGCATGGGCCTCGCCGCGCTGCCAGGGCATCGGCGTGCGGCATCCGTCGCGGCCCTTGAAGGCCGGCCAGAAGCGGATGCCGTAGGGATCGCGCAGGTCCTCGAAGGCAAGCTCGGCTTCCGTGAGGCCCAGTTCCTCGCCCTGGTAGAGGCAGATCGAGCCGCGCAGCGTCGAAAGCAGGGTGACAGCCAGCTTGGCGACGCGCTCGCGCTCCTCCGGGGCATGGATGAAGCGGCTGACATGGCGGTTGACGTCGTGGTTGGAGAAGGCCCAGCAGACCCAGCCGTCCGTCACCGCCCGCTGGAAGCCCTGCACGCATTTGCGGATATGGTCGGCGGTGAAGTCCGGTCCGAGCAGGTCGAACGTGTAGCACATGTTCAGCTTGTCGCCGCCGCCCGTGTATTCGGCGACCGTCTTCAGCGAGCGCGCGCCGTCGCCGACCTCGCCCACCGTCATGCGCCCCTCGTATTCGTCGAGCAGCGCGCGGAAGCGCCTGAGGAAATCGACATTCTCCGGCTGTGTCTTGTCGTAGCGATGCGTCTGCATGCCGTAGGGGTTCACATCAGGCGCATCGAGGCCGATCTCGTCCGGGTTCGGCTCGTGGGGCGGGTTGTCGCGCAGCTTCCTGTCGTGGAAATAGAAGTTCACCGTGTCGAGGCGGAAGCCGTCCACGCCGCGGTCGAGCCAGAAGCGCACGGTCTTCAGCAGCGCGTCCTGCACGGCCTTGTTATGGAAGTTGAGATCCGGCTGCGAGGTCAGGAAGTTGTGCATGTAATATTGCTTGCGCACGCCGTCCCATTCCCAGCCCGGCCCGCCGAAGATCGACAGCCAGTTGTTGGGCGCCGTGCCGTCCGGCTTCGGATCGGCCCAGACATACCAGTCCGCCTTCGGGTTGGATCGGCTGGACCGGCTCTCGACGAACCAGGGATGCTGGTCGGACGTGTGCGAGATCACCTGGTCGATGATGACCTTGATGCCGAGGCGATGGGCCTCGGCCAGCATCGCGTCGAAATCGGCGAGCGTGCCGAACATCGGGTCGACATCGCAATAGTCCGAGACGTCATAGCCCATGTCCGCCATCGGCGACTTGAAGAAGGGCGAGAGCCATATGGCGTCGACGCCGAGCGAGGCGATATGCCCGAGCCGCCTGGTGATGCCCCTGAGGTCCCCCATGCCGTCGCCGGTCGTGTCCTGGAACGAGCGGGGATAGACCTGGTAGATGACCGCGCCGCGCCACCAGTCGTCGGCCTTCTTATGGGGCTTTGCCATGCGTTCCTGCTCCGCTGCTGTTTGTCTCGGGCAAGATGTAACGCGCACCCCCCGGAGCGTAAACGGCACATGCCCCGATTTTTCGAAGGTTGACGAAAGACCGGCCGGTCTCGATGATGCCGGCCAATCCCATAGAGAAGGTTGACCATATGGCCGACGACGTCACCCTTTCCCCGACCGAGGCGATCGACTTCGCCCGTGCCGCGCTTGCGCGCGTGGGCATGGCGGAGGCCGCCGCCACGGCGCTCGCCCGCGCCACCGTCGATGCCGAGATGGCCGGCAGGCGGACCATGGGCCTCCAGCACCTGACGGACTACATGCGCGGCCTCGTCGACGGCCGCATCGCAGGCCGGGCCGAGCCGCTCATCACCTCGCCCGTGCCGGCCATCATGAAATGCGACGCGATGGGCGGCGTGGCGCAGCACGGCTTCTCGGCCGCCTGCGAGGAACTGGTATCGAAGGCCAAGACCTTCGGCATCGCCGTCTTCGCCTCGCAAAACAGCTATACCGCCGGCGAGCTCGGCTGGTATGCCGCCCGCCTCGCCGAAGAAGGCCTCGTGGCGCTGGCCGCCACCAACGGCCCGGCCCTGCTCGCCGGTTCGGGCAGCCGCCAGCCGGTCTACTGCACCAATCCGCTCGCCTTCGCCGCCCCGTTGGCGGACGGCCGGCTGCTGCTGGTCGACCAGGCCTCGAGCGCCACCGCCTTCGTCAACATCCGCGCGGCCGCGGCGCGCGGCGAGGCGCTTCCCGAGGGCTGGGCGCTCGATCAGGACGGCGAGCCGACCACCGACCCCTTCGCGGCCATGCAGGGGGCGCTGCTGGCCTTCGGCGGCGCGCGCGGGGCGAACATCGCCCTCATGGTGGAGGTTCTGGCCGCGGGCCTCACGGGTGCGAACTGGTCGCTCGACGCGCCGGACTTCCAGGCGGGCGAGGTCACGCCCGGCGTCGGCCTCTTCGTCCTAGCCCTTTCGCCGACGCTTTTCGCCGACGACTTCCCGGCCCGGCTCTCCGGCCAGGTGCAGCGCCTTTCCGGCGACTACGGCGTCTATATTCCCGGCCTCGAACGCCTGGAGCGTCGGCGGCAGGCAGAAAGCGCCGGCATCGTCTTGCCCCGCCAACTCTTTGACAGTATTTCCTCTTTCCGGCGAAGTTGACCGGGAGGAACGGGCATGGCGGGACGGCTGCTGGCGATCGGCGAGTGCATGGTGGAACTGATGCAGGCCGAAGGCGGCCTGATGCGCAAGAGCTTTGCCGGCGACACGTTCAACACCGCCTATTACGCCCGCCAGTACCTGCCGTCCGACTGGAGCGTCGATTATCTCTCCGCCGTCGGCACGGACACGATCTCTGGCGAGATGCTGGCCTTCATGGAGGGCCACGGCATCGGCACGACCCATGTCGCCCGCATCGAAGGCCGCTCGCCGGGCCTCTACATGATCCACCTCAAGGACGGCGAGCGCAGCTTCTCCTACTGGCGCTCGGCATCCGCCGCAAAGCGCCTCGCACAGGACGGCGACCGGCTGCGTGCCGCGATTGAGGCCTCGGACATCATCGTCTTTTCCGGCATCACGCTTGCCATCCTGCCCCCGGAGGACGTGGAGACCCTGCTTGCAGAACTGCGCCGTGCCAGGGCCGCCGGCAAGCGCGTCGTCTTCGATCCCAATATCCGCCCGCGCCTGTGGGACGATGCGGAGCGCATGCGCGCGACGATCATCGAGGGCGCGCGCGCCGCCACGCTCGTCATGCCGAGCCTCGACGACGAGACGACCCATTTCGGCGACGCCTCGCTGGAGGAAACCATCGGCCGTTACAATGCGCTCGGCGTCGCGGAACAGGTGGTCAAGGATGGCGGCAAGGGCGCGACGCTCGTCTTCGGCGAAAAGCGCAGCCATGTGCCTTCGGCGCAGGTGGAGAAGATCGTCGACACGACGAGCGCGGGCGACAGCTTCAACGGCGCATTCCTGGCCCGTCTCGCAACGGGCGCAACGCCAGGGGACGCCGCCCGATTCGCGGCAAAGGTCGCCGCCGCCGTCATCCAGCATCACGGCGCGCTGGTGGCGAAGGACAGGCTGCCGGAGGGGTGAGCGCTCAGCGCTTCTTCTTGGCCTTGCCGGCGAACGGGTTGTCCGCCGCCTTGAAATGGATGCGGATCGGCACGCCCGGCAGGTTGAAGTCGTTGCGCAGGCCGTTGGTGAGATAGCGGATATAGGATTCCGGCAGCGCGTCGGGACGCGTGCAGGAGATCATGAAGCCCGGCGGGCGGGCCTTCACCTGCGTCATGTATTTCAGCTTCAGGCGGCGGCCGGAGACGGCCGGCGGCGGATGCTGCGTCTGCACCGCATCCAGCCAGCGGTTGAGCTTGGCGGTGGAGATGCGGCGGTTCCAGGTGCGGTCCGTGTCGATGACGGCCTGCATCAGCTTGTCGAGGCCGCGGCCCGTCTGGCCGGAGACCGGCACGGCGCGGATGCCGCGCGCCTGCGGCAGGAGGCGGTCGGTCTTCTCGCGAAGTTCGGCAAGCACGGCCTGCGGGTCGTCGATCAGGTCCCACTTGTTGAAGGCGAGCACGGCGGCGCGTCCCTCGCGCAGCACGAGGTCGACGATCTGCAGGTCCTGCTTCTCGAAGGGAATGGTGGAATCGAAGACGATGACCACGGTCTCGGCAAAGCGGATGGCGCGCAGGCCGTCGGCGACGGAAAGCTTTTCCAGCTTCTCCTGCACCTTCGCCTTGCGCCGCATGCCGGCCGTGTCGAACATCTTGATCGTTCGGCCCTTCCAGTCCCATTCGACGGAAATGGAATCGCGCGTGATGCCGGCCTCCGGGCCGGTCAGCAGGCGGTCCTCGCCGAGGAAACGGTTGATCAGCGTCGACTTGCCGGCATTCGGACGACCGACGATGGCAACGCGCAGCGGCTTCGTCTCGTCGTATTCCGGCTCGAAGTCCTCGTCCGCTTCCGCGCCTTCGGCCAATTCGGCGCGCACATCGATATTGGTGACGGCCTCGTCGTCCTCGGGATAGGCCCGCTCTTCGCCGATGGCGGCGACGATGGCGTCGCGCAGGTCCAGCATGCCCTGGCCGTGCTCGGCGGAGATCGGCGTCGGCTCGCCGAGGCCGAGCGTATAGGAATCGTAGAAGCCGCCGTCGGAGCCGCGGGCTTCCGACTTGTTGGCGACCAGCACGACCGGCTTGCCCTTGCGGCGCAGCATCTCGGCAAGCGTCTGGTCGACGGGGGTGAGGCCCATCTTGGCATCGACCACGAAGAGCGAGAGGTCGGCTTCCTCGATCGCCGCTTCCGTTTGGGCGCGCATGCGGCCCTGCAGCGTCTCCGGCACGGCCTCTTCGAGACCGGCCGTATCGATGATGCGGAACTTCAGGTCGATGAGGCGGGCATCGCCCGGCCGGCGGTCACGGGTGACGCCGGGCGTATCGTCGACCAGCGCGAGCTTCTTGCCCACGAGCCTGTTGAACAGGGTGGACTTGCCGACATTGGGGCGTCCGACAATGGCGACGGTGAAGCTCATGAACGTGTTCCGTTTTAGTGACCCGGCAGATGCCAGGTCAGGAGGACAGCTTGCCGCTTGCCGTAATCAGGTCAAGCAGCATCTGCGCGCGGTTGGCGACGTTGCGCGGGCTTTCGCTGTCGTTGAGGATGGCGTCGAACCATTCCTTGGCGCGCGCATAGTCCTGGTGCTTGTAGGCGGAAAGGCCGAGAACCTCGCGGGCGGAATGGCGCTGCGCGCCCTGGGGCGTGGCAAGCTGCTCGACCTCGGCGGAAACCTGTTCGTAGGTGCCCGTGTCGACCAGCAGGTAGGCGGCGCGAAGGCGCGCGGCATCGCGCAGCGCCTGCGGCACCGAACTGTCCTTGGAGATCGCCGTGAAGGCGTTGATGGCGCCTTCGGCATCCGTTTCGGCCAGCAGCGAGGCCGAGCGCATGCGGGCGAGCACCGGATAGGAACCGAAGCCCTCCTTTTCGAGCTTGCCGAGCGCGGCCAGCGCCTCGTCCTTCTTGCCATCGCGCGCAAGGGTGAGGGCAGCCAGGAACTCGTCGCCGGCAGCGGAAGCCTCGCTGTCGCGCCAGTACTCGTAGCCCACCTTGCCGATCGTGCCGAGCACGAGGAGAACGGCCGCGCCGATGAAGATGCGGCCGAAACGCTTCCAGACCAGACGCATCTGGTCGGAGCGCAGTTCCTCGTTCACCTCGCGGATAAAGCTGTCGTCCTGATTTACCATGTCCTGCCCGGCGCCAACTGACGTTTGAAGTTAGCGCCTTCTACCCGATTTTCTCGGCGTTGTAAGGGGGCAGACGCGAAAAGCCCCGGGGAACGGCAATCGGTCAGCCGAGCGGCGCGACGCCGATCAGCCATTCATGCAGCTTGAAGACGATAGCGGCATAGAGCGCAAGGCCGACGACGACGGAGACGATGTCGTATTTCGCCGAGACGAAAACCGGCAGCACCGTCTCGCCGGCGGCGATGCGCCGCTTGAGCGTGATGCGCAGGATGACCGCCCAGGCGAGGATCGTCACGAAGAGCAGCACGGAATAGCTCTCGCCGTTCGACAGCAGGTGCGCCAGCGCCCAGATCTTGATGGCGACGAGGATCGGAAACTTCAGCTTCGTGCGGATATGGCCGGCAGGCAGGAAGCCCGCGACGAGACAGACCGAGGCGATCGCCATCAGCGTCAAAGTGATATGCGTCATGAAGGCCGGCGGGAAATAGAGCATCGCGCCGTCGTTCTCCCGCGCATTGATGAAGCCGTAGACGATGAGGGCAAGGCTCACCAGCGAGACGATGCCGTGCAGCGCCATCCAGCCCGGCTTGCCGAGCGCCGCGATGCCGGCATTGCGCAGGCCCGGCGCGACGGGGCGCAGCAGGTGGGTGACGATGAAGAGAACGAGACCGGCGATGAGCAACGTCATGGAAAACCCCTTGATGAATATCGGCCGATGGCCGCCGCCTATGGAATATCCGTCACCGGGCGACAATTCCAGCCCGATCAAAGGATTGCCGCATTCCGAACCGATGAGAGACCCTTTGCAAATTGTCACGGGTCGCCATGTTGTCCTTGTTTTCGCCTCGAATCCTCCTTCTGCCCCTCGCCCTGGCGCTTGCCGCAGGTACGGCCTCTGCAAAGGACGACGCGGTGGAGCCGGCAAGGCGCAAGCAACTCGTCATCGTCTCCTTCGACGGCGCGCACGACAACCAGCTCTGGGAAAAGAGCCGCGCCATGGCCAGGCGCACCGGCGCGCATTTCACCTATTTCCTCTCCTGCACCTTCCTGTTCCCGAAGGCCGAGCGCGCGAAGTACCAGGCGCCGCACGAAAAGCGCGGCCGCTCCAATGTGGGCTTCGCGCAGGACAGGGACGAGACGATCCTGCGCCTCGGCGAGATCTGGCTGGCGAAACTCGAAGGCCACGACATCGGCAGCCATGCCTGCGGCCACTTCGACGGCGGCAAATGGAGCGCTGGGGACTGGAAGGCCGAATTCGCCTTCTTCCGCGACGCGCTGGAAAATGCCTGGCAGAATGCCGGCGTCGGCGAACGCGAGCCGGCGGACTGGAAGCGTTTCGCAAGGGAAGACATCAAAGGATTCCGCGCGCCCTATCTTTCCGCCGGCAGCGGCCTCATCAAGGCGCTTGAGGCGAACGGCTTCACATATGATGCAAGCCTCGTCACCAAGGGGCCGGCCATGCCGGTCGCAAGCGGCGACATCGCCCGCTTCGGCCTGCCGCTCATCCCGGAGGGCGCGGCACAGCGACCCGTCATCGCCATGGACTACAATCTCTATGTCCGCCATTCCAAGGGCAAGGAAGCTCCGGAAAAGAGCGCGGCTTTCGAGGAAAGCACGCTCAAGGCCTATCGTGATGCCTTTACCAAACAATATGACGGCGAACGCATCCCGCTGCAGCTCGGCTTCCATTTCGTGGAGATGAACGCCGGCGCCTACTGGCGGGCGCTCGACCGCTTCCTGACGGAAACCTGCGGCAAGGCGGATGTCGCCTGCGTCAGCTATGCCGGCGCGCTGGACATCCTCGCCAGGGAGAAGAAGGCGGCCGGAGCCGCCCTCTGAAGGCTCACGGCTCGTTGGCCGCAAGCTCGCCTTCGACCGCCGCCTTTTGCAGGTAGCGCTCGTCGATATCGGGCAGCGGCTGGTCGTAGATCGCCGCCTCGAAGGCCTTGAGGCGCTTGTAGATCGACAAGAGCTCGACGATCGTCGTCCAGGAATTGACCAGATACTGGAACGACTCGCGCACCTGCCCGAACACGTTCTGGATCTGGCTCATCACGCCGAGCGTCAGCTTGCCCGCGACGATGGAGGGCACCAGAACGAAGGTGCCGAAGAGATTGTCGGCCTGCAGGTAGAAGATGCGGGCGACGTTGAAATAGAGATAGTGGAAATAGAGGCGGAAATAGTTCTTGCGCACATTGGCAAAGAGCTCAGCCACCGTCGGCGGCTGCGCCCGGTCGGCATGGTCCTCGCCATAGACCAGTTCCTTGCGGTAGGCCGCCTCGACGCGCTGGTTGCGGAATTCCAGGCCCGGCAGCTTGATGCCGACCGCGGCAAGGAACACCGTGCCGAACAGCGCCCAGCAGATCGCCGCCCAGACCAGCGCATGCGGAACCTCGCCGATGAAGGGCAGCACCGTCACCGTGCTGGAGAACTTGAAGAGCACCGGGAGGAAGGCGACGAGCGTCATGATCGAGGAAACGAGGCTGACGCCGAGACCTTCCACCGTGCGCGAGAAACGCATCGTATCGTCCTGCACGCGCTGCGAGGCGCCTTCGATATGGCGCAGCTTGTCCCAGTGGGACATGTAGAAATCGTTCATCGCCGTGCGCCAGCGGAAGACGTAATGGCTGACGAAGAACAGGTTCAGCGTGCCGACGGTGATGGCGACGAAGGCGATGCCCGCAAAGCCGATCATGCCGACATAGATCTCGGTTTCCGTCGGAATCGGCTCGGTGCGCGCGAGCCCCCGCTGGATCATGTCGTAGAACGGCCCGTACCAGGCGTTGATCGCAACGCTCACCTGCACCGAGAAATAGGTGTTGAAGATGATGAGCGCCGACCCGAGCACGGACCAGAACTGCCATTTATGCGGGCTGTAGGTGAACCAGAAGGCCGCGAACAGCCCGACCATCACCGCATAATAGATGTAGAACCAGAGGAAGGGCGCAGACCAGAAGACGGAGACCCCGATGATCGCCTCCTCGCCCGGTTTCAACGGCGGCAGCCCGATATAGGCGCCCAGACTTTCCCCGCCGGCGTACCAGATCGCCATGGCGAGGGCCGACCATAGGATGACGGAAGGGAAGAACAATCTGGGATAGGGAAAGAAGGAGACGAACAAAGGAATAGCTTTCGTTTCTCATAGGCCGGGCAGCGCGAAGCGCACCGAAGATGCGCAGAACCTAAAGGAGTTTGCGCAGCACAACAATTGGTGCCCTGAGGCATTACCGAGATTTAATGGAAAGCACCCCGCCGAGCGCGGTGATGGCCGCGGCAAGCAGAAGAATGCCCGCCGCCGCAAGGCTGGGCAGCGCGTAGCTTCCCGTGCGCGCGGCGAGAAACCCGGCCCCGAGCGGCCCGAGAATCTGCCCGACGCCGAAGGCCGCCGTCATCAGCGCCAGGGCGCGGCGCGGGCTTTCGCTGGCGAGCACACGCCCAAGCTGCAGGCCATAGGCCGTGATGACGACGAAGGTCAGCCCCAGCAGCGCACCGCCGATGAGCGCCGAGGAGGGAAAGGGCAGCGTCACCGTCGCCACGACGCCCGCCATTTCCACGAGGATCGCAAGGAGATAGGCGGCAGCGACGCCGTGGCGCCGCTCCAGGGGTTTCCAGACAAGCAGCGAGACCGCCGCAGCGACCCCGGTGACGAACCAGGTGAGGCATTCGAGCAGCGGGCTCCCGGCGCCTTCCCGGGCGATGGCGACGAGGAAGGTGGCGGTGACCACGTAGCCGATGCCGAAGAGGCCATAGCTCAGCATCAGGGCCACCAGCGGCCGCGTCCAGGCGATAGGCCGCTCGCGCACGGCCCTGGCGCTGCCCGTCGGCCGCGGCAGCAGCCACGCGACGGCGGCAAGCCCGCCCGCACCCAGAAGCGCGCCGGCGATCCAGTCCACCCGCCATGCCGGGATGGCGCAGACGGGCGCCAGCGAAAGGAGGTAGACCAGCACCGCCGAAACCGCGATGCCGCCGCCGACCCCGGAGAAATGCGCCATCTGCACGCGCGGATCGCGATGCGCAAGGCCGATGGACAGCACGATGCCGGAGGTGAAGATAAGGCCGAAGGCGCTGGCAAGGCCGGCCGCGAAGCGGACCAGCGAAAGCGCCGCGACACCGGAAAGAAGCGCCATGGCGAGGAGCAGCAGCACGGTCGCGGCGATCGCGCCGACCGCAAGGCGCCGTTCATGGCCGGCCGCCCAGCCATAGGCGGCCAGCACCGCGCCGAGGAGATAACCGGCGAAATTCGCCGCCGCGATGATGCCGGCATCGGCGGCATTGAGGCCGAGGTCCGCCATCATGCCGGGCAGGACGGGCGTGTAGAAGAAGCGGCCGAGCCCCATGGCCACCGCCATGGCGAGCGCGCCGGCAATGGCGGCGCGCAGGATCTCGCGCGAAGAAGCGGCTGTGCGGTGCATCATGGCGGGACCATTGCACTGCAACATGGCCGCGGCAAACGACATTTATTGATCAACGGATCAGCGCCGGTGAAGGCTTTCAGCCCGGCAGCGTCACCACCAGCGGGCCGTTGCGCGTGGCGACGACCGTGTGCTCGAACTGCACCGTCGGCGCGCTCGGCTCGCTGTAGAGCGTCCATTCATCCTTGTCGCCGCCTTCGGCCCAGTTCGCCCCGAGCGAGAGGAACGGCTCGACCGTGAAGACGAGGCCTTCCGTCATGCGGCGCTTTTCCTGCGGGTCCGGCCAGGTGGCGATCTCCGTCGGCTCCTCGTGCAGCGAACGGCCGACGCCGTGGCTGGCGAGATTGGCGATCAGCGTATAGCGGTTCTTGCGCGCGAAGGCGCCGATGGCGTTGCCGACTTCGGCCAGCGGCTTGCCGGCCTTGACTTCCTTGAGGCCGACCCAGAGCGCCCGCTTGCCGTCGCGGCAAAGCCGCTCCACCGCCGGCACCGAGCGGCCGACCGTGAAGGATGCGCCCGTATCGGCGAAATAGCCGTCGAGCTCGGCGGAAACGTCGATATTGACGAGGTCGCCTTCCTTGATCACCCGGTCGCCCGGAATGCCGTGCGCCACCTCTTCGTTGATGGAAATGCAGGTCGCACCCGGAAAATTGTAGCAGCTTTCCGGCGCCGAGCGGGCGCCCGTCGCCTCCAGCATGCGCCGGCCGATCAGGTCGAGCTCGGCCGTCGTCATGCCGGGCCGGACGGCGGTCGACATGTGCTGCAGCACGTTCGCGCAGATCCGGCCGATCGCCTTCAGGCCGCTCAGGTCTTCATCGTTTCCAAGGGTCATCGCATCTCTCTTTCGCGGGGCGTCCTAGCACGTCCGCGCCGCGCTGTCAGGCGGAAGGGGCCATTTCCGCCCTGGGCTCGTCCGCCAGCATCTCGCGCACCAGCGGCGCGACCTTCGTGCCGTAAAGCTCGATCCCGCGCAGGATGCGGTCGTGTGGCATCAGGCCGATCGCCATCTGGAGCAGGAAGCGGTCGTTGCGGAAGATCTTGTGGTGGGCGACGATCTTCTTCGCGACCGTCTCGGGATCGCCGAGGAAGAGATGGCCGTCCGGCCCGGTCGACTGGTCGAACTGCGCCCGGCTCGTCGGCCCCCAGCCGCGCTCGCGGCCGATGCGGTTCATCACCTCGGCCTGCGGCCCGTAGAAGGTGTCGGCCGCTTCCGCCGTCGTATCGGCGATGAAGCCGTGCACGTTGATGCTGGTCTTCAGCTTCGCCTCGTCCTGTCCCGCGCGCCGCGCGGCCTCGCGGTAGAGATCGAAGAGCGGCGCATAGCGCGCCGGCGTGCCGCCGATGATGGCGAGCGCCAGCGGCAGGCCATAGGCCCCTGCCCGCGCCACCGACTGCGGCGTGCCGCCGACGGCGATCCAGACCGGCAGCCGGCCATGGAGGGGCCGCGGATAGACGCCGATGCCCGAAAGCGGCGCGCGCATGACGCCGTTCCACGAGACCTTTTCGCTTGCGTTGAGTGCGAGCAGCAGGTCGAGCTTTTCCTCGAAGAGCTGGTCGTAGTCGTCGAGCGCATAGCCGAAGAGCGGAAAGGATTCGATGAAGGAGCCACGCCCCGCCATGATCTCCGCCCGGCCGCCGGACAGAAGATCGACCGTCGAGAACTGCTGGAACACGCGCACCGGATCGTCCGACGACAGCACCGTCACCGCGCTCGAAAGACGGATGGTCTTCGTGCGCGCCGCCGCGGCGGCCAGGATGACGGCCGGCGCCGAGGCCGCATAATCCGGCCGGTGATGCTCGCCGAGCCCGAAGACATCGAGCCCCACCTGATCGGCAAGCTCGATCTCTTCCAGCAGGTTCTTCAGCCGCCGCTCCCCTTCCCGCCCCTTGTCGGCGGCATTGGGATCGACATCGGCGAAGGTATAGAGGCCAAGTTCCATGGGATGTTCCATATGAGAGGATTTTCCCTCAGATATGGCGCGCGGGCGGAGGTTGGAAGAGGCGCCGGGGAAACAGTGTGTTCACGGGGCCGGAAACATCGCGCCGGCGGCCTCGCGCTGCATGCTGTCGAGATGCTGGCGGATATGGGCCGCCTCGGCCGAGGTGGTGGCGAGCGCGATGGCGCGGTCGAAGGCCTGATGCGCCTCCCCATAGCGGCCAAGCTGCTTGAGGAGGCCGCCGCGCAGGCCATGGAAATAGAAATAGCCGTCGAGCTTTTCCGCCAGCGGCTCGATGAGCGCCAGCGCCGCCTCCGGCCCCTCGCGCTTGGCGACCGCGACAGCCCGGTTGAGCCGCACCACCGGCGAGGGCTGGAGCCGTTCCAGCGTCTGGTAGAGAAGGTCGATCTCCACCCAGTCCGTCTCCGCCGCCGTCGCGGCGCGGGCATGCAGCGCGGCAATCGCCGCCTGTATCTGGAAGGGGCCGGGCGCGCGGTGGCGCAGCGCCTTGTCGATCAGCACCAGTGCCTCGTCGATGAGCGCGCGGTCCCAGAGCGAGCGGTCCTGATCCTCTAGCAGCACGATCTGCCCGTTCCCGTCGAAGCGGGCGGCGAGCCGGGAATGCTGGATGAGCAGCAGCGCCGTCAGTCCCATGATCTCGGGCTCCGCCGGAAAGAGCTTGAGCAGCAGCCGGGCGAGCCGGATCGCCTCCGTGCAGAACGGCGTATCCGCTTTCTCGGGCACCCCGGCCGAATAACCCTCGTTGAAGACGAGATAGATCATCGCCGCGACCAGCCCGAGCCGTTCGGCCCGCGCCACGGCATCCGGCGTCTCGAAGGGAATGCCGGCCGCGCCGACCTTGGCCTTGGCGCGGGTGATGCGCTGCTCCATCGCCGCTTCCGAGACGAGGAAGGCCCGAGCGATCTGCCTGACCGAAAGCCCGGAGACGATGCGCAGCGCCAGCGCGATCTGCTGCGTCGCCGGCAGGTCCGGATGGCAGCAGACGAAGAGCAGGCGCAGGATGTCGTCGCGGTAATGCGCGCCGTCCAGCCGGTCGGCCAGGTCGCTCTCGGTGTCCTCAAGGTCGGACAGCACCTCCTCGGGCGGCAGTGGCCGGGTTTTCGCGCGCTTCCTCACCTGGTCGATGCCGCTGTTGCGGCCGACGAAGATGAGCCATGCTGCCGGATCGCGCGGCGGGCCCTTGTCGGGCCATGTCCTCAGCGCGCGAAGGCAGGCCTCCTGAAAGGCCTCCTCCGCCATGTCGAGGTCACGGAAGTAGCGCAGCAGCGCCCCCATGGCCTGCGGCCGTGCCGAGGTGAGCGCCAGGTCGATCCAGGCAAGGTCCGTCATGAAATAGGCACTCCCGGATTGAAGAACTGCAACGGCCGGATCTCATAGGTCCCGTTCGCCGGATTGGCGGCGGAAAGCTCGCGGGCGAACTGGATCGCCTCCTCCAGCGTCTCGGCCTCAAGCACGAAGAAGCCGAGGAACTGTTCCTTGGTCTCGGCGAAGGGACCGTCCATGACGATATTATCCGTCGGCCCCTTGCGCACGGTGACGGCCGCCGTCGTCGGCATCAGCCGCGCGACGGGCCCGAGCTTGCCGGCCTCGGCATAACGCTGGTTGACCGCGCCGAGATCGGCCATGACCTTCTCGTCCAGCTCCTTCGACCAGGCGCAGACTTCACTTTCGGCATCGTAACAAAGAACGGCATACAGCATGGTGAACTCCCGTGGTTGATAGACGCAGGAGTAACGCCTCAGCCGACAGGGCGCACCGGAATATTTTTGATTTTCGGCAGGAAATGCCGCCCGCTCAGATCTTGAACACGTCATCCTGCCGGAACACGATGACGTAGCCGCCCGTCGTTTCGGCTTCACGCGCCCAGTCCAGCAATTGCGAATGGTACAGCTCCCGCCGCCAGATATCGGGATGGTCGGGATCGACCAGAACCGTAACCTGCGGCCCCTGCCGGTAGACCATCATGTGCGAGCGCGACGGCTCCCACGCTTCAGCAAGGCCCTCATCGGTCATCCACAGACAGAGGAAATCCCGGCAGACCGACGGCCGATCCGCATAGATCGAACACCCCTTGCCCGCGACGCAGTGCCGGCACCAGGCATTGGCCGGCTTGTCCAAATGATCGATGTCGGGCAGCCGGCAGCAGAGCGTGCAGGTGCCGCAGGATCGGCCGGCAACAACGTTAGGGGATGATTGCATGGCCGGTGCATAGCATCCGGCCGCCAAGCCTAGAAGGGCCGGTTATGCGAATTACGCGCTCAGCGTCCGCCGCACCGCATCCTTCCATCCCCTGATCTTCACCGCGCGCGTCTTCTCGTCCATCTTCGGCGTGAAGCGCGTGTCGCGCGCCCAGGACTTGGCGAAGCCCTTGCGGTCCGGCCACACGCCCGCGCGCTGGCCGGCGAGCCACGCCGCGCCGAGCGCGGTCGTTTCCAGGATGGTCGGGCGGTCGACGGGGGCGTCGAGGATGTCGGCAAGGCGCTGCATGGTCCAGTCGGAGGCGACCATGCCGCCGTCGACGCGCAGCACCGTTTCCCTGCCGTTCACCTTCCAGTCCTTGTGCATGGCGTCGAGTAGGTCGCGCGTCTGGTAGCAGACGGCCTCCAGCGCCGCGCGGGCGAATTCGGCGGGGCCCGTGTTGCGCGTCATGCCGTAGATGGCGGCGCGCGCCTCCGGGTCCCAGTGCGGCGCGCCGAGGCCGGTGAAGGCAGGCACGAGATAGACGTTCTGCGTCGGGTCGGCCTTGGCGGCAAGGTCGCCGGTATCGGGCGCGGCCTTGATGACCTTCAGCCCGTCGCGCAGCCATTGCACGGCCGCGCCCGCGATGAAGATCGAGCCCTCCAGCGCATAGGTCGTCTCGCCGTCGAGCCGGTAGGCGATGGTGGTGAGCAGCCGGTTCTTCGAGCGCACCATGTCCGGCCCGGTATTGAGCAGCGCGAAGCAGCCGGTGCCGTAGGTGGATTTCATCATGCCGGGCTCGAAGCAGGCCTGGCCGATGGTCGCCGCCTGCTGGTCGCCGGCAACGCCGAGGATCGGGATTTCCGCGCCGAACAGGCTTTTCTCCGTCACGCCGAAATCGGCGGCGCAGTCCAGCACCTCGGGCAGCATGGCCTTCGGCACGCGCAGGATCTCCAGCAGCTCGTCGTCCCATTCGTTCGCCGCGATGTTGTACATCAGCGTGCGGCTGGCATTGGTGGCGTCGGTGACATGGGACTTGCCGCCCGTCAGCCGCCAGATGAGGAACGTGTCGATGGTGCCGAAGCAGAGGTCGCCTTTCGCGCCCCGCGCCCGCGCGCCCTTCACGTTGGAGAGCATCCAGGAGAGCTTGGTGCCGGAGAAATAGGGATCGAGCAGCAGGCCCGTCTTCTTCGTGAAGGTCTTTTCGAGGTCCTGCTTCTTCAGCTTCTCGCAATAGGAGGCGGTGCGGCGGTCCTGCCAGACGATGGCGTTGTGGATCGGCCTGCCGCTCTCGCGCTCCCAGACGACGACCGTCTCGCGCTGGTTGGTGATGCCGATGGCGGAAATGTCGGACGCCTTGACGCCGGCCTTCTTCAGCGCGGCCTTCACCGACCAGACGACGCTTTCCCAGATTTCCTCGGGGTCGTGCTCGACCCAGCCGGATTGCGGAAAGATCTGCGTGAATTCCTTCTGGCCGGACCCGACGACCTTCTGGTTGCCGTCGAAGACGATCGCCCGGCTCGATGTCGTGCCCTGGTCGATCGCGAGAACATATCCGCCCATGCTTCCCTCCCGGTGAAGGGCCGCTCCCAGGCCCTTCGGAATCTTCAATACGATACAAAAACGAATGTCAAAGGAAAATAAAACGCAAGTCGCGCTTTGCCTCCAGCGGGACTGTACCGCGCGGAAAACGCAATTGTCATCGCTTGAGTTTTAGGCGTAGGCTGCCGCAACGCAGCATATCGGGAGATAGTCATGAAGAGCGTCGTCGTCACCGGCTCCACCAGCGGCATCGGCCTTGCCATCGCCACCGCCTTTGCCGAAACCGGCGCCAATGTCGTCATCAACGGCTTCGGCGCGTCGGACGAGATCGAGGCGATCCGGGTAAAGCTCGACGGGCTCGGCAAGGGCCGCGTCATCTACCATCCCGCCGACATGACCAAGCCGCACGAGATCTCCGACCTCATCGAGACGGCGGTGGAGGAATTCGACGGCGTCGACATCCTCGTCAACAATGCCGGCATCCAGCATGTCGAGAAGATCGAGGATTTCCCGGTCGAGAAGTGGGACCAGATCATCGCGATCAACCTCTCCAGCTCCTTCCACACCATCCGCGCCGCCGTGCCGCACATGAAGCGCAAGGGCTGGGGCCGCATCATCAACGTCGCCTCCGCGCACGGCCTTGTCGCCTCGCCCTTCAAGGCCGCCTATGTGGCGGCCAAGCACGGCGTCATGGGCCTCACCAAGACCGTCGCGCTCGAGGTCGCCGAGAACGGCATCACCGCCAACGCCATCTGCCCCGGCTACGTGCTGACGCCGCTCGTCGAAAAGCAGATCCCCGATACGGCCAAGGCGCGCGGCATCAGCGAGGCCGAGGTGAAGACCGACGTCATGCTGAAATTCCAGCCGACCAAGGAATTCGTCGGCACCGACGAGGTGACGGCCATCGCGCTCTTCCTCGCCTCGGATGCGGCAAAGTCGATCAACGGCACCCATATATCCGTCGATGGCGGCTGGACCGCCCAATAAGAAGGCGCCCCCGATGGCGGGGCGCGCAAGAAGGACGAAATGAACTTTCTACAGGACAGCCTCGAGGGCTTTCTCGCCCGCGAGCATCGCGTCGTCATCGTCGAGGTCAGTGCAACGAAAGGCTCCGCCCCGCGCGACAAGGGCACCTTCATGCTGGTCGCGCCGACCGAGATCCACGGCACGATCGGCGGCGGCCAGCTCGAATATGTGGCAATCGAGAATGCCCGCAAGCTCCTGGCGGGCGCCGGTGGCGAGGCGAGCCTCGACATTCCCCTCGGCCCGGATATCGGCCAGTGTTGCGGCGGCCGCGTCGAGCTCACCTTCACCATGGCAGATGAGGCGGCCCGCAAGGCCCTCGATGCCCGGCTGAAGGAAGAGGAACGGCGAAAGCCGCAGGTCTGGGTGTTCGGCGCCGGCCATGTCGGCCGGGCGCTCGCCGAGGCGCTGACGCTCCTGCCCCTCAAGGTCTTCGTCGTCGAGGCGCGCGAGAGCGAACTCGACCAGCTCACCTCCGAGGTGCACCACCGGCTGGACGCCATGCCCGAATCGCTCGTCGCCGATATCCCGCCGGGCTCGGCGGTGGTCATCGTCACCCATGACCATGCGCTCGATTTCCTGATCGGCCGCGAGGCGCTGGCCCGCACGGACCTTGCCTATATCGGCATGGTCGGCTCGAAATCGAAGCGCGGCAGCTTCCTCCACTATCTGGAGGAGGAAGGCATAGAGCGCGCCATGGCCGACCGGCTCGTCCTGCCCATCGGCGGAACGGCGGTCGACGACAAGCGCCCGGAGGTCATCGCCGCGATGACGGCCGCCGAGGTGCTGCTCGCCTTCGCCGCATGGCGGGAAGGACGCCCTTGCCTCCATTCCCTTCTCCCCAGCGGGGAGAAGGTGCCGGCAGGCGGATGAGGGGGATGCCGAAGGCAGGAAGTGAAAGTCTCTCCTGCCGCGCCCCCTCATCCGACCCTTCGGGCCACCTTCTCCCCGCTGGGGAGAAGGGAAGAGCGGCAATGTCGAATTTCGTATGCGATAGCCCTGCATGGCGGGACGAGAACCGCTACGCGCTTCGGCTCGAACGGCCGCTGCGCCCGTCGAGAAAACCGAGATCGCGCTTGATGTGATCGGACAGTTCCCGCGGATCGAGCCGCGGGCGGCGCTTCCTCGCGCCCGGGCGCAAGGCAATGGAGAGCTTATGCCAGAGGCCGGGCTTGCGGAACTGCAGGGCACCCGCCCGTACCGGGTCGGCGATGCATGTCATGGGAAAACCTCGTGAATTCGATCCATTGCTTGCAGGGTGCGCCGAAAGATGATGGAATTCCAATCGAAGCTTCGTCTGCATGCATGAAGAGAACTTGGCCTTGAAGATGTCCCGCAACTTCCCGCTCAATGCGCTGCGCGTCTTCGACGCGGCGGCCCGGCATGCGAGCTTCACCCGCGCCGGCGACGAGCTGGGCATGACGCAGACGGCCGTCAGCTACCAGATCAAGCTGCTGGAGGAGACGCTCGGCGAGCCGCTGTTCCTGCGCCAGCCCCGGCAGGTCATCCTCAGCGAGGCGGGCCAACGCCTCGCGCCGAAGGTGGCCGAGGGGCTCGGCAAGCTCGCCGAGGCCGTCGCGGACCTGCGCGGCGCGACGGAGCAGAAGCTCTGCATCCACTCCACGCCCACCTTCGCCCTGCAATGGCTGAGCCGCACCGTCGGCGATTTCCAGCTCAGGCACCCGAACATTGCCGTCCGCCTCACCACCTCGCAGGACGTGATCGATTTCGCCAAGGAGGAGGCGGACGTCGCGATCCGCTGGGGCAAGGGCGACTGGCCCGGCCTTGCCAGCCACCGCGTCATGCGCATGAACTTCACGCCGATGCTGAGCCCGGCGCTCGCCGAGACCATCGGCGGCGTGAAGGAGCCGGGCGACCTCCTGAAGTTGCCGATCATCAGCGCGCGCGACATCTGGTGGCGCACCTGGTTTTCCGCCGCCGGCGTCGACAATCCCGATCTCGAACGCTTCCCGCCCAACGAGCTCGGCACGCAGACCATCGATGCACAGATCGCCATGGCCGGCCAGGGCGTCGCCGTCCTCAATCCCGGCCATTTCCGCATGGAGGTCGCCGCCGGCCAGCTCTTCCAGCCCTTCGAGCTGACCTGCAACGACGGGCGGGACTATTGGCTCGCCTACCCGGAAAACCGCCGCAACATCCCGAAGATCAGGGCCTTCCGCGACTGGATCCTCGCGACCATGCCGCCGGAGGCGTAGGTTACCGCCGGTCTTTGCTGCCGCAAGCCGTTGACTTGCCGTGCGGGAAAATCTATTGCGTTTTTACGCCAGTGTTCTGGCCGTAAGCGTCTGACGTCAAGCAACGCACAACGACCCTCGCCGGTCGGAGTGCGTTTTTCATGCGCCGTCGGACGAGGGAAAGCCTGGAGGATACCATGGCTCCCCAATTCATGCGCGCGGCCCCGCCGGGCCGGCTTCTGTTGCTGACGGCCATCCTGCTCGTCTCCTATCTCTGCGTCGCGATCTCGCTGCCCATCGTTCCCGTCTTCGTCACGGGCTCGCTTGGCCTCGGCAATGTCTGGGCCGGGCTCGGCGTCGGCAGCGCCTTCCTGTCCACGATCCTCACGCGCGCCCATGCCGGCCGGCTTGCCGATGGCCGCGGCGCCAAGACCGCCGTCGCGCGCGGCCTTGTCTTCTACATCGCGGGCGCGCTGGCTTCGCTCGCCGCCGGCCTCTTGCCCGGCCAGCCCCTGGCCGCCTTCGCCATTCTCCTCGCCGGCCGCCTGCTTCTCGGCCTCGGCGAAAGCCTCGTCGCCGTCGGCGTCATCGCCTGGGGCGTCGGCATCGTCGGCCCGGCCAATTCGGGCCGCGTGCTGGCGATGGTCGGCGCGGCCATGTACGGCGCACTCGCCATCGGCGGGCCGCTCGGCCTTGCGCTGCTCCAGGAGGTCGGCTTTGCCGGGGCGATGACGATCAGCGCCCTCCTGCCGGCGCTCGGCCTGCTGGCCATCTGGCGCATCCCGGCCGTCGCGCCCCATCCCGGGCAGGAAAGGCCCTCGTTCCGCAGCGTGATCAGCCGCATCTGGCTGCACGGCACGATCATCTGCCTGCAGGGCATCGGCTTTGCCGCCATCGGCGCGTTCTTCGCCCTCTATTTCCGCGACCAGCACTGGAGCCATGCCGGCCTCGGCCTCACGGCCTTCGGCAGCGGCTTCGTGCTGATGCGCATCTTCTTCGGCCACCTGCCGGACCGCATCGGCGGGCTGCCGGTGGCGATCGGCTCGCTCGCCGTCGAGGCCGTCGGCCAGATGCTCATCTGGAGCGCGAACGATCCCACGCTCGCCCTCGTCGGCGCATTCCTCACCGGCATCGGCTGCTCGATGATCTTTCCCTCGCTCGGGCGGGAGGTCGTGCATCGCGTGCCGCCGCATCTGCGCGGCACGGCGCTCGGCGGCTTCTCGGCCTTCCAGGATGCAGCCTATGGCCTCACCGGCCCCTTTGCCGGGCTGCTCGCCGACCATGCCGGCTATGACAGCGTCTTCCTCGTCGGCGGCATCGCGGCGGCGGCCGGCTTCGTGATCGCGCTGTCGCTCAGGCGCAAAAGCCTCGCGGCCGCCGCATAGCAACCCACGGATGCGTGAAGATCGCCCGCGCGGACAGCCTTCGCGCGGGCGGAAAACCGGCACCCGCCCTTTCTTCGCCCGCAAAGCTTGCACAATATGGCAACAGATGAGACACGCCCTCACCATCCCGTTCGAACCAGCCGCAGAAGGACGCCGACCGCCATGACCCAGACCCTGATCCGCGGACGCCTGCTCTCCTTCCTCCGCCGCCCGCAAGCCATCGACGATGCCGCAAGCTACCGCTACGAGGAGGACGGCGGCCTGCTGGTCGCCGATGGCAGCATCCTCGCCTCCGGCCCCTATGCCGCCGTCAGCGCCGAAGCCGCCGGGGATGCCGAGGAGATCGACCACCGCCCCCATCTCATCCTGCCGGGGCTCATCGACACGCACCTGCATTTTCCGCAGATGCAGGTGATCGGCTCCTATGCCGCCAACCTGCTGGAATGGCTGAACACCTACACCTTCCCGGAGGAATGCCGCTTCGTCGAGAGCGAGCACGCCGCCCGCATCGCCCGCCATTTCTACGACGAGATGATCCGCCACGGCACGACGACGGCGGTCGCCTACTGTTCCGTGCACAAGGCTTCGGCCGACGCCTATTTCGCCGAGGCGCTGAAGCGCGGCATGCGTATGATCGGCGGCAAGGTGATGATGGACCGCAATGCCCCGCAGGGCCTGCTCGACACGCCCGAGATGGGCTATGACGAGACCCGCGCGGTGATCGCCGAATGGCACGGCAAGGGCCGCAACCACGTCGCCATCACCCCGCGCTTCGCCATCACCTCGACGCCGGCGCAGATGGAGATGACCGCCGCGCTCGCCCGCGAGTTCCCCGACCTGCACATCCAGACCCATCTTTCGGAGAATCACGACGAGATCCGCTTCACCGGCGAACTCTACCCGGACGCCATCGACTATACGGATGTCTATGCGAAATATGGCCTGCTCGGGCCGAAAAGCCTCTTCGGCCACTGCATCCATCTTTCCGAGCGCGAGGCGGATGCGATGAGCGAGGCGGGCGCGGTGGCGGTGCATTGCCCGACCTCAAACCTCTTCCTCGGCTCCGGCCTCTTCCCGCTGAAGAGCCTGTCGCGGCGGGAAAAGCCCGTGCGCATCGGGCTCGCCACCGATGTCGGCGGCGGCACGAGCTATTCCATGCTGAAGACGATGGACGAGGCCTACAAGATCCAGCAATTGCTCGGCGAGCGGCTGAACCCCTACGAGAGCTTCTATCACATGACGCTCGGCAATGCCGAAGCGCTCTCGCTGGCGGACCGCATCGGCACACTGGAGGCCGGCACCGACGCCGATTTCGTGGTGCTCGACGCCGCCGCGACGCCGGCCATGGCGCTGAAGATGGAAGTGGTGCGCTCGCTCACCGACGAGCTCTTCCTGCTCCAGACCCTCGGCGACGACCGCGCCGTGCGCGAGACCTATGTGGCGGGCAGGCCGATGAAGGCGATGCTTTGAGATAAGGAGCGGCCGCCCCCCAGCTTACGGACAAGCTCGCCTCACCCACTGCCGTCATCCTCGGCCTCGTGCCGAGGATCTGCCGACGCATTGTAAGATCGAGACGTTGCAGATGCTCGGGACAAGCCCGAGCATGACGAAAGAGAGGCTTTCACGCTATTTCGACAGTCGGGGGATCAGTCGCAAAGCGACCGTCCTCAAGCACGTCAGGGCTGCTCGACGATGAACGGCGTGTCGAAGAAGTACTCCTCAAGGTTCACGCCGCCGCCGAGGCGGTCGACGACGATGAAGTCGCTGGTGGCGCCGACCGTCATCAGCGGGTGGTGCCAGACGTTGCGGCGGTAGTTCACGCCCTGCCGTCCGCTGGCGCGGAACACCTGCGGCCGGCCCGGCCTGCCGCCCTCGTCCTGCGCCACGATCACCAGCCAGGGCCGGTCGTCGATCGGCGAGAAGCTCTGGCTGCCGAAGGGATGGCGCTCCATCATGTCGACGGCATAGGGGAAGATCCGCGGGCTGCCACGGAAGATGTTGATGATGACCTTCGCATCCTCGCCGACGGCTTCGGCCTCGGCGAGCGCATGGTAGCGCTCGGTATTGCCGCCGTTGATATGGCGCATGGCGGCGGGATCGGCCTCGATCACCGTGCCGAACGGGGCGAAGGCTTCAGGGGTCAGCGGGCGGATCGTCAGTGTCTCAGCCATCGGACAGCCCTCCCGGGGAGAGGAAGGGCGGTCGTGGGTCGTCGGGCATTTTCAATCTCCGGGGAGCAGAGCAGTCAATCTCAGGAGCGCGATGCGCTCCACCTGGGCTTTCGCCGTCTCGAATTCCTTCTCGGCCGTATTGCCGATGCGGGCCTCGAAGGCGGCGAGGATGTCGTCCTTGGTAAGCCCTTTCACCGCGATGATGAAGGGGAAACCGAATTTTTCCGTATAGGCGGTGTTGAGCTTCGTGAAGCGGGCGTGCTCGGCCGGGCTCAGCCGGTCGAGGCCGGCGCCGGCCTGTTCCTTGCGGCTGTCCTCCGTCAGTTCGCCGGAAATGGCGAGCTTGCCGGCAAGATCGGGATGCGCGGTGAGAACGCCCATCTGTTCGTCGTGGCTCGCCTTGCGGAAGGCATCGGTCAACGCCGCATGGACGCCCTGCGCCGTCAGCGGCAGGGTGACCGCACCGGCATCGAGCGCGCTCTCGGCGATGAAGGGGGAATGCTCGAAGACGCCGCCGAAGCGGTCGAGGAAGTCGGCGCGGTCGATCATGCGGTCTTGTCCTTCGAGGGGTGGTGATTCTCGATCCAGTGGCGGGCGATATCGATGCGGCGCGGGATCCAGACCTTCTCGTGGCCGAGCACGTAGTCGACGAAGCGGGCGAGCGCCGCGACGCGGCCCGGGCGGCCGACGAGGCGGCAGTGCAGGCCGATGTTCAGCATCTTCGGGCTGCCTTCCTTGCCCTCCTGGTAGAGCACGTCGAAGGCGTCCTTCAGGTAGTTGAAGAACTGGTCGCCGGCATTGAAGCCCTGCGGCGTGGCGAAACGCATGTCGTTCGTTTCGAGCGTGTAGGGAATGATGAGGAAGGGCTCGCCGTCGACGCCCGGCACCCAGTAGGGCAGGTCGTCGGCGTAGGAATCGGAGGAATAGACGAAGCCGCCCTCCTCCATCACGAGCCGCAGCGTGTTGGACGACGGCTTGCCCTGGTACATGCCGAGCGGATGCGAGCCGGTCAGCTCCTTGTGCAGGCGCACGGCCTCGCGGATGTGCTCGCGCTCCTGCTCCTCGGAGAAGTCCTTGTATTCCAGCCAGCGATAGCCGTGGCTGGCGATCTCCCAGCCGGCTTCCTTCATGGCCGCGACGGCTTCCGGGTTGCGCGCCATGGCGAGCGTCACGCCGTAGACGGTCGTGGTGACGTTGCGGCTGGTGAAGAGCCGGTGCAGCCGCCAGAAGCCGGCGCGCGAGCCGTATTCGTAGATCGATTCCATGTTGAGGTTGCGCTGGCCTTGCCAGGGCTGCGCGCCGACGATTTCCGACAACAGGCATTCCGACGCCGCGTCGCCGTCGAGGATGCAGCTTTCGCCGCCCTCCTCGTAATTCACGACGAACTGCACGGCGATATTCGCATCGCCCGGCCAGCGCACCTGCGGCGGGTTGCGGCCGTAGCCGATCAGGTCGCGCGCATAGGTTTTCTCAGTCATTCGCTCACCTCGGGAATGGGCCACCCTAGCACCGGATGGCCGGAAGTCGAATTGAATCCGGGGCATAGATAGCCCCGTAGAGAGGAACCATTACCGCCTTGGCCCGTTTCCTGTCCATGACAACCAAGGAGAAACACTTATGGCCATGCAGGATGCAAACATTCGCGAAACCCAGGATCTGATCGCCAGCGACAAGGTCGAGGGCACGAACGTCTACGGCGCCGACGGCGAGCGCATCGGCTCGGTCGAACGCCTGATCCTCGACAAGCGGAGCGGCCACGTTTCCTATGCCGTCCTCAGCTTTGGCGGCTTCCTCGGCATCGGCCAGGACCATTATCCGCTGCCCTGGGCCAAGCTGAGCTATGACGAAGGCCTCGGCGGCTATCGCGTCGACGTGACGAAGGAACAGGTCGAAAACGCCCCGCACTACGAAAGTGACGCAGAATACGATTGGGACCGCCGCAACGGCAAAGCGATCCACGACTACTACGGTGTTCCGCCCTACTGGATGTAAGGCGTTTCACACCCGTCCGGCTTCCTCGAAGTGTGCCGGAACGGTGAAAGAGGGCGGCACGTCGAGCGTGCCGCCCTTTATTTCGTCGAGGACGGCACGGGCGAGCTCGTGCGCAAGCCCGAAGCTCACCTTGAAGCCGCCCGTCATCAGGCTGATATTCGCGTGCTCGGGATGCCGCCCGACCATCGGTTCGCGGCCGATCGCCTTGGGCCTGAGGCCAGCCCACCGCTCGACCACCGGAGCATCCGCAAGCGCCGGCGCCATTCGGCGCGCTTTCTCGACAAGCGCGTCCAGAAGCCCGTCGGTGCCCGTCGCATCGGCGAAATCGGTCTCGCTGGTGCTGCCGATGGCAACGAAGCCGCCCTCGTGCGGCACGATATAGAGGCCGTCGGCGAAGATCACCGGAAGAGCCGGGTCGATGGACGCCCGCAGCAGGGCCGCCTGCCCCTTCACCCCCATGCCGGAGGGCCTGGCGAGCGGTGGCCCGAGCGGCGCGACGAGGGCAAAGGTCTCCACGCCGGCCGCAAGAACGCAGTTACCGAAGGCAAGGCTGCTCCCGTCGTCCAGACGGGCAAGGGCGGCGGCAGGATGGAGCGCCGCGATGCCGGTGCCTTCGACGATCGTGGCGTTGGGCAGGCGCGCCAGCGCGGCGCGCAGCGCAGCAAGAAGCGCGCGGGGAGCAAGGCGGGCCGAAAGTTGTTCCCGGACGAGCCCGCATTCCGTCGCCTCCTCTGAGGGCCAGCCAGCGACGGGCGCGGCATCGAGAACCTCGAAGGCGAAGGCGCGTTCGCCGGCGTTCCACACCGAAAGCGCATCGCGCGCATGGCCGAGCGCAATGGTGCGGTTGTGCGGCCTTGCCAGCGGAATGAGGCGGCCGGCGCGTCGATAACCGGTGGAAAGCCCGGTCTCGGCCTCCAGCGCGGCGACGTCCTCCTCCAGTGAAACGAGCGCCTCGAACTGGAATGCCTTCTTGGCGTTCCAGCGATCCGGCAGGTGGGGCATCAGGGCGCCGAGCAGGCCGCCGCTGGCCCCGGCCCCGATGCGGCTTCTTTCGACGAGGCGGACGGAAAGCCCCTCCCGTGCTGCGCGGAGCGCGGTCCACAGGCCCATGACCCCGCCACCCGCGACAAGGAGGTCGACGGCCGGTTGACCGGCGGCCTTCGCGCGATTATCGGCATCTGCCATGGCTGATCACAATCCTGAAAACCCGATCCGGACCGAAGCGATCCTCGACTGGCACGAGGGCGATATGCCCTATTCCCGCGCCTTTGACGATCACTTTTATTGTCGCAGCGACGGCCGCCTGGAATGCGCCCATGTCTTCCTCGCCGGCAACGACCTGCCGCGCCGGTGGCAGCGCCAGGCGCCGTTCCGCATCGCCGAGCTCGGCTTCGGCACCGGCCTCAATCTGGCGGAGACCTGGCGGCAATGGCGGGAGACGGCGCCGGAAGGGGCGAGCCTCCACTTCACCTCCTTCGAGCGCTTTCCCATGGCGCGCGCCGACATCGCCCGGGCGCTGGCGCACTGGCCGGAAATCGACCGGGAGCGCGCGATCCTGACCGCCGCATGGCCGGACGCGCCGGCAGGCCGCGTCGAGATCGACCTCGAACCCGGCATGCGCCTTACTGTCGTCTGCGGCGCGGCGCTCGACAGCCTCTTGAGGGAACAGGAGCCGTTCGACGCCTGGTATCTCGACGGCTTTGCCCCCTCGCGCAATCCGGACATGTGGTCGGCCGAACTGATGGCGGAGGTCCATCGCCTCACCGTTCCGGGCGGACGCTTCGCCACCTATGCGGCCGCAGGCTTCGTGCGGCGCAATCTTGCGGCGGCGGGCTTTTCGGTGGAGCGCCGGCCGGGCTTTGCCGGCAAGCGCGAAATGCTCTGCGGGGAAAGGCCGCCGGCCTAGGCGCTCAGTGAAGCTTGCCCTTGGAGGCGGATGCGGGCGCGCGCTTCAGCCAGCGGTCGATCTTTTCCTCCAGCTTTTCCGCGCTGATCGGCTTCGTCAGGTAGTCGTCCATGCCAGAAGCGAGGCATTCCTCGCGGTCGCCGTCGAGCACATGCGCGGTCACGGCGACGATCGGCACGCGGCGGCCCGTGCCGCTTTCCAGTTCGCGGATCTTCCGGCTTGCCTGCAGGCCGTCCATGACGGGCATTGAAATATCCATGAGGATCATGCCGGGACGGCGCGTGCGGAAGGCCTCGACGGCCGCTTCGCCGTTCTCCACGATCTGGAAGCGCAGGCCCGACGCCATCAGCATCTGGGTGAAGAGGATCGTGTTGACCTCGTTGTCCTCGGCGACCAGCACGTCCAGCGATCCGACGTCTTCCGCGGGCGCCGCCGCCTGCGGGCGCAACGGCAGGACATTGTCCTCCTTCGCGGCCGGAGCGCAAGACGGCGCCCCGCCCCGCGCCACGCGCAGGACCTCGCAGACCGTCTCGCGCAGGAGGTCGGCGCGGACGGGCTTCATCAGATGGGCCTGGACGTCGTGCGAGGACAGCAGCGGATCCTCGGCGGAAAGGTTCATGGAGGCGAGCACGATCACGGAAATGCCGGCGATCGAGGCGCTTTCCCGCAACGATAGCACGAAGGCCGGGGAGCGCTCCGGCTCGTAGTCGAGCAGGATCGCGTCCACGCACACCTTCATGTCCGCGGCCGCGGCGAGCACCGCCAGCGCCTCGGCCTCGGAGCCGACGGCGGTCGCGTCGTATCCCCAGTCGAGCAGCATGTCATGCGCGGCCTTGCGGGAAAGCGCGTGCGCGTCGACGACGAGAATGCGCGCGCCGGCCGCCTTCGCCGGCGCGATGCGGGCCGGCAGCGCGGCAGCGGCGAGCGCCATGGGCAGGCGCACCGTGAAGACGGACCCCTTGCCGACCTCGCTCTCCGCCTCCAGCGTGCCGCCGAAAAGGCGCGTCAGCCCTTCGGTGATGGCAAGGCCGAGGCCGGTGCCCTCGTGGCGGCGCGTCGAGGAGGCATCCACCTGCGAGAACTTCTCGAAGATCGAGTCCATCTTCTCGGGCGGGATGCCGGCGCCGGTATCCTCAACGCGGATGACGATCTCGACACCATCCCCGGCCGTCCGCGAGGAGAGGTCGATCAGCACATGGCCGCGGTCGGTGAACTTGACGGCATTGCCGACGAGATTGGTGACGATCTGCCGGAAGCGGCCGGCATCGCCCATGACGGAGGCCGGCATGCCCGCCGCCCCGCGCACGACGAGCTCGATGTCCTTTTCCGCCGCCTTGGCCGAAAGAAGCGTCGCCACGTCCTCGATCGCCTCGACCGGATTGAAGGCGACGTCGCGCAGGATCATCTGGCCGGCGTCGATCTTGGAAAAATCCAGGATGTCGTTGATGATCGTCAGCAGCGCATTGCCGGACTTCACCATGATGTCGATGAAGGTCTTCTGGCGGGTATCGAGGTTCGATTTCGCGAGCAGTTCCGCCATGCCGAGCACGCCGTTCATCGGCGTGCGGATCTCGTGGCTCATGTTGGCAAGGAATTCCGACTTGGCCTTGTCGGCCGTCTCGGCACGGGTGACGAGCCGGCGCAGTTCGTCCTCGCGGCTCTTCAGGTCCGTGATGTCGGAAAAGACCAGGACGCTGCGGCCGCGCCGCGTCGGCGTCACGTCGAGGCGCAGCCAGCGGCTGTAGCCGCTGAACACCGTCAGCGAAGCCGGCAAGCCGGTGAAAAGGATGGCCCCGAATTCGTCGGCCGCGACGGGCCGCTCGCCGAGATACCCGGAAATGCCCCGGTCGATGCAGCTCTGCAGCACATGCTTGATGGGCGTGCCGGGCCGCAGGAGTTCGCGCGGCATGGCGATCATGGTGGAAAGCGCCTCGTTGGAGAGCACCACCGCATCGTCCTCGATGATGAGCAGGCCCTGGCTCATGGAGGAGACCGCGTCCTTGAGCAGGCTGCCGACCTCTTCCAGCGCGGTGCGCGTCTCCAGCACCTCGCGTTCGCGCTCGCGCCGCTCCGTGATGTCGATATAGGTGAGCAGGCAGCGGCCGCCGGAGATCGCGCAGCCGGCCTCGATCACCGTCCGGCCGGTGGTATAGGTCACCTCGCGCACTGGCGTCTCGCCCGCGCGGATGCCGGCCAGATACCCCGCATGGCCGCCCGGATTGGGGCTGCCGTCCCAGCATATTCCGCCCTGCGCCTCCTGGAAGCGCAGGAGTTCGACGATGGGGCGGCCCTTCATCGGCAGCAGGGTACCACCCCACAGCTCCTCGAAGGCGCCGTTGACCAGCTCGATCGTGTCGTCCTCCTCGACGACGACGATCCCGACGGGAAGCGACTCCACGATGCTTTCCAGATCCGACCGCGCGGCTTCCCCCTGGCGCTGCGCCTCGATGAGCTGGTCCTCGCGCTTCTTCAGCACCGTCGTGTCGGTGAGCGAGCCGATCAGGTATCTTTTGTCGTCCAGCGTCGTGACGCGATAAAGCCGCGAGATCGTCGGCAGCACCGAGCCGTCCGCGCGGATATAGTCGATCTCGGATTCGAACAGTTCGCCGGTATCCAGCACGAGCTGGTTCTGCTGGTGGAATTCCTCTCCCTGCTCGGGATACATGTGGCGCGTGGTGACGCCGAGCAGGTCTTCCGGCGGCCGGCCCGTCATCTCGACATAGGCCCGGTTGGCGAAGATCATGCGCTGGTCCTCGTCACGCATGAAGCTTGCGACCGGCAACTCGTCGAGCAGCGCGCGATAGAGGCTGATCTCCTGCGAATGCTGCTTCAGCCGGCCTTCGCTCTCCTTGAGGGCGGTGACGTCCAGCCGCAGCACGACGAGCACGCCGTCCGGTCGGCGCTGCGTGACGAGGCGGCTCCAGTCGCCCGCCATGCGCGTCACCGATTCGTAGAGCGGCAGGTCGTAGCAGGCGAGCCGGGCGGCGACCCAGGGCGCACGCTCGGCTGCCGGCAGGCACCCGACCTCCAGGTCGTGCAGGGCCTCGGTGATCGTGGCGAGGCTGACGGGACCGTCCGCGAGATCGCCGACGAGCACCCGGTAGAAATCCCACATGTTGGGATTGGCATAGCACAGCCGGTTGTCCGCACCGAAAACGGCAACCCCCGCCCCCATCGCGTCGAGCGCGTCTTCGACATGCTCGGCCGCACGCGTCCTGCCGGGCTCGGCCTCCGCGCCCGCCGCCCTCTGGAGGGTATCGGCATTCGCATTGGCGGCCAGACGGACCGCCGCCGCATCGACGCAAGGCGTGAAGAAGCCGACGAGGATGGAAAGCGTCGAGGAGATCCGCTCGCGCTTCAACGATATTTCGAAACTGCCGCCGAAGGGATGCAGGTAACGGGCGCGCTCGGGATGGCCGAAGATCAGGCAGCGCCGTTCCGGATCATCCCGGTCGCTGTGGCCGGGCGCCTCGCCGACCTCGTCGCTGCGCAGGCCGATCATCTCCGCCGGGGCATGGCCGAACAACAGCGCATAGGCATCGTTCACCGCCAGATAGCGCAATTCGCTGCTCTTGACGTAGGCCGGATGCGGGTGTTCGCGAACGCGCGCAAAGGCCGCCACCAGCAATTCGTCCTGAGATTCAGCCACGCCAGGCGCTCCCCAAAGCGGCAAGGAAGGAGGGATTCATACCCCTCGGGGAGTATCATCAATCCTTGAACGGATGGTTAACACTTCGTTGCCGGAACTGAAGGTGCCCGGCGCTTATCCGGTGAGGGCGCTTGCCTGTCGCAAATGACGGGACATGGCGCCCCGGGATATGCGACAAGGACGCGAAGGCAAACCAGACCAGGGCTGCGCTGCATATGGGTGACGTGATCAAGCTCGAAAATCGCCAATCGACCGGCGCCGCGGGCGAAACGCCCGTCGAAAGGCGGCGGCACAGCGGGCGCGCCGCCGAGCATGGTCCCCGCGCAACGGCGACCTCGAAATACCTCAACCTCGTCAACGCCACCGCAAGGTCCGCCGTGCTGTCGGAGGATGCCTTGGAAGCCGTGCACCAGGCCTCCCTGACGATCCTCGAGGAAATCGGCATGGACATCATCCTTCCGGAGGCGCGCGACCGCATGAAGGCGGCCGGGGCGGAGGTGACGCCGGGCACCGACCGCGTGCGCTTCGACCGCGGCCTCATCATGGAGATGCTCGCCTCGGTCCCCCCGCGCTTCACCATGCACGCCCGCAGCCCCGTGCGGAACGTGGAGATCGGCGGCGACAACCTCGTCTTCGCCCAGGTCGCCTCGGCCCCCTTCGTCGCGGACCGCGACGGCGGGCGCCGGGCCGGCAACCGGGCGGATTTCCGCAAGCTCGTCAAGCTCGCCCAGTGCTACGACATCGTCCACACGACGGGCGGCTACCCGGTCGAGCCGGTCGACATCCCCGCCCCGGTGCGCCATCTCGACTGCCTGTCCGACCTCGTGAAGCTGACGGACAAGGTTTTCCACGCCTATTCGCTCGGCCGCCAGCGCAACCGCGACGGCATCGAGATCGCCCGCATCGGCCGCGGCATCTCGATGGAGCAGATGGAGCGCGAGCCCTCGCTCTTCACCATCATCAACACCTCCTCGCCGCTGCGCCTCGACGCGCCGATGCTCCAGGGCATCATCGAGATGTCCGCACGGGGCCAGGCCGTGGTGGTGACGCCCTTCACGCTGGCCGGCGCCATGGCGCCCGTAACGATCGCCGGCGCACTGGTGCAGCAGAATGCCGAGGCGCTGGCGGGCATCGCCTTCACGCAGATGGTGCGCAGGGGCGCGCCGGTCATGTATGGCGGCTTCACCTCCAATATCGACATGAAGACGGGCGCACCCGCCTTCGGCACGCCGGAATACATGAAGGCCGTCGTCGCCGGCGGCCAGCTCGCCCGCAAGTACGACATCCCCTACCGGACTTCCAACACCAACGCCTCCAACACGCTGGACGCACAGGCCGCCTACGAATCCGCCTTCTCCCTCTGGGCGCTGACCCAGGGTGGCGGCAATTTCATCATGCATTCGGCCGGCTGGACGGAGGGCGGGCTGACGGCTTCCTTCGAGAAATTCATCCTCGACGTCGACATGCTGCAGATGGTGGCGGAATACCTCGCGCCGCTCGACGTGAGCGCGGACGCCCTCGGCCTGGAAGCGATGCGCGACGTCGGCCCCGGCGGCCACTTCTTCGGCACGCCGCACACGCTGGCGCGCTACGAGACGGCCTTCTATTCACCGATCCTCTCCGACTGGCGCAACTTCGAGGCATGGACCGAAGCCGGCCGGCCGACGACCTACGACCACGCCAGCCGGATCTTCAAGGAAAAGCTCAACGCCTACGAAAGGCCGCCGCTCGACCCTGCGGTCGAGGACGAACTGGACGCGTTCGTCGCAAGACGCAAGGAAGAGGGCGGCGCTCCGGCACACCTTTAGAAGATCAGGCGTCGAACATGATCGACCGGACGGAGGAGATCAGCTTCTCCGTCGGCAGGTTGGAGAAGTTCTTGTCGATCTCGGCCGTGGTCAGCGTACGGGCCTTGTCCGACAGCTTGCTGCGCAGGTCGCCCAGCGTCTGCGGGGCGGCGCACACGACGAGCCGGTCGAACGCGCCCTCGGCGGCATAGTCATCGATCCGGCTGGCGACCTCGGCGGTGAATTTCTGCTGCTCCTCGCGCACCGGATCGCTCGAATATTCCATGGCGGAGCGGCCGGGACCGACCGAGGAATGGCTGCGGCCGGGCTTGTCGGCCATGATGTCCTGCGCCTTCTTCGGCTCCCAGCGAAAGACCTCCTGCTCCGGGTTCTGCTGGCCATCCTTCAACAGGTTCACTCCCTTGAGCAGGCGGGCCTGATTTCCGTCGGCGGCGAGAATCCAAGTCGTAGCGGTCATTTTTCACTCCCGTGGCGAGGTTCATCGGAACGCAGATCCTTCTGCGTCGGCGAGCATCCAACAGGATTGTGGCAGGATGCGTGCTGACCCAACGCAACGCGCAGGCGCATGTTCCGGCAGGGTCGCGGCGAGGCCATCCTTTCGCGCGCTACGAAACTAGCACTTGACTTTTCGGCGCAAAACAACGACATGAGCCGAAGCGTCGCCCTTCGGCCGCCGCGTGAGCGAGCCTGCGATTTCCCGACCTTGGGATGCTAAGAAGGACAAGCGCAAGAGAACGATCCGCCTCGATTGCGGAAGACTGCGCTGACGATAGCCAACCAACCCACAAGTTCCCAATTCACGCGGGGTTCTTGACGCCAGACGAAACCGGAAGCGCATGGTGCGTTCCGGGCAATCGCGTTTGGCGCCCCGAAAGGTATTCACTTGACCACTTTCCACGACCTCGGCCTCTCGAAGACCATCGTCGCCACGCTCTCCACCCTCGGCTTTGAAAAAGCGACCCCGATCCAGGAAAAGGCCATTCCGCTCGTCATGGAAGGCAGCGACCTCATCGGCCTCGCCCAGACCGGCACCGGCAAGACGGCCGCCTTCGGCCTGCCGATGATCGAAAAGCTCCTCCTGGAGGCCCGCCGCCCCGACCCGCGCAACATCCGCGCCCTCATCCTTGCCCCGACCCGCGAACTGGTGAACCAGATCGCCGACAACCTGCGCGATTTCGTCAAGAAGACGCCGCTGCGCGTCGTCACCGTCGTCGGCGGCGCCTCGATCAACAAGCAGTCGGAAATGCTGAACCGCGGCACCGACATCCTCGTCGCCACCCCAGGCCGCCTGCTCGACCTTATCGCCCGCAAGTCCGTGACGCTGACGCAGGCCCGCTACCTCGTGCTCGACGAGGCCGACCAGATGCTGGACCTCGGCTTCATCCACGACCTGCGCAAGATTTCGAAGATGGTGCCGAAGAACCGCCAGACGCTGCTCTTCTCGGCCACCATGCCGAAGCTGATCGCCGAGCTTGCCGGCGAATACCTCGTCAACCCGAAGAAGGTCGAGGTCACCCCGCCCGGCAAGGCTGCCGACAAGGTGGAGCAGTACGTGCACTTCGTGCCCGGCAAGGACCAGAAGACGCAAATCCTCAAGCAGACGCTCACCGCCAATCCGGACGGCCTGTCGCTCGTCTTCTCTCGCACCAAGCACGGTGCGGAAAAGCTGATGAAGCACCTCGACCAGGTCGGCTTCAAGGCCGCCTCCATCCACGGCAACAAGAGCCAGGGCCAGCGCGAGCGCGCCCTCAAGGCCTTCCGTGACGGCGAGATCCGCGTGCTGGTGGCCACCGACGTCGCCGCCCGCGGCATCGACATCCCGGGCGTCACCCACGTCTACAACTACGACCTGCCGGAAGTGCCGGACGCCTATGTCCACCGCATCGGCCGCACGGCCCGCAACGGCCGCGACGGCATCGCCATCGCCTTCTGCGCACCGGACGAAGCGCATCTCCTGCGCGACATCGAGCGGCTGATGGGCATCAAGATCGCCGTCGCGAGCGGCGAGGCCCCGGCCGAAAGCACGGCAGGCCCCGGCGGCAAGTCGCGCAAGGGCCGCAACGGCGGCGGCCAGCGCGCCGGCAACGGCCGCGCCGGCCAGCGTCCGCAGCGCCAGCCCTTCGGCGACGGTGCGCAGGCGGAAGCCGGCGCACCGGCAGGCGCCAAGCGCCCGCAGCACGCCCGTCCCGCCCAGAAGCAGGGCGAGCGCCAGAACCGCAACCACGGCGGCGGCAACGGCCAGCCCGGCCGCCCGCAGCACCGCGGCAAGCCGCGCCGCGCTGAAGGCCAGCGCCGCGAACAGGCGTGAGCCGGTCGGTCGGTCATGAATTGAGAAACGGCGGGCCTCGGCCCGCCGTTTTCGTTTGTGGAGCGCCTCACTTCCCCGGCGCCGGGTCCTTGCGGTTCGTGAGATAGACGCCGACCGCCACGATGACGGTTCCGAGGATCATCGGGACCGTCAGTTCCTCGCCGAAGATGGCGGCGGCCTGCAGGGCGGCGATGGGCGGGACAAGGTAGATGAGCGAGGCGGCGCGCGAGACCTGGCCGCGGCGCAGCAGATAGAGCAGCAGCAGGATCGCCCCCATCGAGATGCCGAGCACCGACCAGGCGAGCAGCGCGACGAAGGCGAAGCCGAAATCGACATGCAGGCTTTCGAGCGCGAGCGCGAAGGGGACGGTGACGATCAGCGCGCCGACATATTGCAGCGTCGCGATGGCGCGGATGTCGCCGGTATGCAGGTGCTGCTTCTGGTAGATGGTGCCGTAGGTGACGGCCGCCATGCCGAACATGTTGACGACGATGGCGAAGGCCGGGATTTCCGCCGAACCGTGGCCGAAGAATTTCGGCAGGACGGCGAGAAGCACGCCGAGGAAACCCAGACAGAGCCCGAGCTTCTGCGTCGTGCCCAGCCGCTCGCCGATGAAGAACGGCGCCGCCAGCGCCGTCATCAGGGGCTGGAGGGCGGCGATGATGGACGAGAGCGCCGCGGGAACCCCCTCGCCGATCGCCCACCAGACCGCGCCGAGATAGATGCCGTGCAGGAAGGCGCCGGAGACGACGGCATGCAGGACCGTGCGCGGATCGCGCGGCCAGGACACGCGGGACGCCACGCAAAGGCCGCCGAATAGCAGCGCGGCGACGACGTAGCGGATGCTGAGGAAGGTCAGCGGCTCGGAGACGATGGCGCCGAACTTGGCGACGACCCAGCCGGTGGACCAGAGCAGGACGAAGATGACCGGGGCGAGGCGATCGAGGGACATGGTGTTTCCGCGGATGGGACAATCGATGCGCGAGCGATAGGCATCGCGCCGGTGATGGTCAAAGGAATTTCCTTGATGCTTAGGTTCAGGCAAAGGCAGGGCGAACAGTCTTTCGGCACCTGCCCATGTTTTCGGCAACCCCAATCGGGTGGGGCGCGACCTGCGGGGACATTTCCGGCAAGAACCGTCGCGATGGCCGGTTCTGGATGCTTCCAAAGCGGTGTGAGAATTCTTGACCTCTAATTGAGCATGGTTCTTGCATTGCCGGGGATGTTGTACTCAAATGACGAAAAATGGGGAACACGCCTTTGGCATTTGATGAAATGATGAACGCGGACTCCGGTGCGCGGCAGCCATATCAGAACTACCATGAATGGTACGCAGCACAGGATCGGGCCCGCCTGATCGCCAAATCGAGGGACGCCGAGAACCTCTTTCGAAAAACCGGCATCACCTTCGCGGTCTACGGACACGCGGACAGCTCCGAAAAGCTCATCCCCTTCGACATCATTCCCCGCATCATCTCCGGCCGCGAATGGCGCAAGCTCGCCCAGGGCATCGAGCAGCGGGTCATCGCCCTCAACGCCTTCCTCGACGACATCTACCACAAGCAGGAGATCATCAAGGCGGGCCGCATCCCGCGCGAGCTGATCGAGCGCAACGAGGCGTTCCTGCCGCAGATGATCGGCTTCAAGCCGCCGGGCGGCGTCTATACCCACATCGTCGGCACCGACATCGTGCGCACGGGCGAAGACCAGTTCTACGTGCTGGAGGACAATGCCCGCACCCCCTCCGGCGTCAGCTACATGCTGGAAAACCGCGAAACCATGATGCAGATGTTCCCCGAGCTGTTCCACCTCAACAAGGTGCGCCCGGTCGAGGACTACCCGAAGCTCCTGCGCCAGAGCCTTTCCTCGCTCGCCCCGCCCGGCTGTTCGGGCAAGCCGCGCGTGGCGGTGCTGACGCCCGGCATCTTCAACTCCGCCTATTACGAGCACGCCTTCCTCGCCGACATGATGGGCGTGGAACTGGTGGAAGGCTCGGACCTGCGCGTCGTCGACGGCAAGGTGAAGATGCGCACGACCCGCGGCTACGAGGCCATCGACGTCATCTATCGCCGTGTCGACGACGACTTCCTCGACCCCCTCACCTTCCGGCCGGATTCGGCCCTCGGCATTCCCGGCATCATGGATGTCTACAGGGCCGGCAACGTCACCATCGCCAATGCGCCGGGCACCGGCATTTCCGACGACAAGGCGATCTATTCCTACATGCCGGAGATCGTCGAGTTCTATACGGGCCGCAAGGCGCTTCTGGAAAACGTGCCGACCTGGCGCTGCTCGGAAGCGGACAGCCTGAAATACGTGCTCGAACATCTGGAGGAACTGGTCGTCAAGGAAGTGCACGGCTCGGGCGGCTACGGCATGCTGGTCGGCCCGACCGCCTCGAAGAAGGAATGCGCGGCCTTCGCCGAAAAGCTGAAGGCCCGGCCGGCGAACTACATCGCCCAGCCGACGCTCTCGCTCTCCACGGTCCCGATCCTCGTCAACAAGGGCATCGCGCCCCGGCATGTCGACCTCAGGCCCTATGTGCTGGTTTCCGACAAGGTGCAGATCATTCCCGGCGGGCTGACCCGCGTGGCGCTGAAGGAAGGCTCACTGGTGGTCAATTCCAGCCAGGGCGGCGGCACGAAGGACACCTGGGTTCTGGAGGACTGAGCCGATGCTGGGAAGAACTGCAAACGGCCTCTACTGGATGTTCCGCTATATCGAGCGCGGCGAGAACATCGCCCGCCTCGTCGACGCGGGCCTGCGCATGGCGCTGACGCGCTCCGGCTCTTCCGACGAGGACTGGGACGGCGTCCTGCAAAGCGCCGGCGTGCGCGAGGATTTCGACAGCGTGCACGGTTCGCTGACGAGCGCCGACGCCATCGACTACCTCCTGCGCGACCGGTCCAACCCGTCGAGCGTCATGTCCTGCATCGAATCGGCGCGCAACAATGCCCGCATGGTCCGCACGGCGCTGACGCGCGAGACCTGGGAAGCGACGAACGAATGCTGGATCGAGTTCAAGGAGATGCTCGCCAGGCGCGTCCGCCCGGCCGAGATGCCGGAGGTGATCGATGCGATCAAGCGGCGCACGGGCCTCATCCGCGGCGCCTTCCACGGCACGATGCTGCGCGACGACATCTACAACTTCTCACGCATCGGCACCTTCATCGAGCGGGCGGACAACACGGCGCGCATCCTCGACGTGAAATACTACGTGCTGCTGCCGGCGATCGCCAAGGTGGGCTCCTCGCTCGACAACAGGCAGTGGGAATCGATCCTGCGCTCGGTCTCGGCGCACCGCTCCTATAGCTGGGTCTACGACGGCGACCATTCCGCGGCCAACATCGCCGACTTCCTGATCCTCAACGAGCGCATGCCGCGCTCGCTCGCCTACAGCTACGACAAGATCGTCAGCAATCTCGGCTATCTGGCAAAACTCTACGGCGAGACCCATGCCGCGCACGAGACCGCGTCCTCGACGCTGATGCTGCTGAGAAGCCGCAGCATGGACGACATCATGGAACAGGGGCTCCACGAGTTCATCGAGGAATTCATCGTGCACAACAATCGCCTCGGGGAGGAAATCTCCGAAGGCTACCGTTTCTATCGCTAGGGCCGGGGACGCGCGATGCTACTGAAGATCAGCCACACGACCGAATACCGCTACGACGACCCCGTCCAATATTCCCTGCAACGGCTGCGGCTGACGCCGAAGAACCAGCCGGGCCAGATCGTGCTGCACTGGAGGACCATCGTGGACGGCGCCCGCCAGGAGGCCGGCTATACCGATCATTTCGGCAATCATGTCGATCTCGTCAGCACCAATGCCGAGCAGGTGGCCATCCGCATCGTCGCCGAGGGCGAGGTGGAGACGGAGGACCGGGCGGGCGTCTTCGGCCCGCACCAGGGGTTCGTGCCGCTCTGGCTCTACCTGCGCGAAACGCCGCTGACCCGGTCGGGCAAGCTGATCCGCGACATGGCAAAGGCCTCCGCCGGCGACAACGAGCTCGCGCGCATGCACGACCTGATGGCGATGCTGCACGAGACCGTCGCCTACAGGCCGGGCGAAACCGCGGCCAACACCACCGCCGAACAGGCGCTCGAAAGGAAGCAGGGCGTCTGCCAGGACCATGCGCACATCTTTATCTCCGCCGCCCGCCATCTCGGCATTCCGGCCCGCTATGTCTCCGGCTACCTTCTGATGGAGATGCCCGAGCAGACGGCGAGCCATGCCTGGGCCGAGGTGCATCTGCAGGGCCTCGGCTGGGTCGGTTTCGACGCGGCGAACAAGATCTGCCCGGATGCGCGCTACGTGCGCCTCTCGACGGGCCTCGACTACAAGGATGCGGCGCCCGTCTCCGGCATGGTGGTGGGCAAGGCGGCCGAGACGATGAGCGTCTCCATCACCGTGGCGCCGTCCGCCGGCCAGAGCCAGGCGCAGAGCCAGAGCTGAGGGCGACGGCCTGCGGCCGCCGCCCTCTCGTAACGCTCAGCGGGAGGCCGTCTGCAGCAGGCGGCAGAGCTTGACCAGGCCGGCATCATAGCCGCCGCTGCCGATGCCGCGGCAGCGCTTGATCATCTGCATTCGGTCGCGTTGGGGCAGTTGCGAGAACTCGCGCAGCACGGTGCGGTCGCCCGGCGTCAGGCCACCGCCCGCACCGCCGCCGATACCGATGCCGATATTCGCATCGAGCAGGCTGCCGCCGCCGACATTCGCGCCGACGTTCGCACCAAGCCCGCCGGCGCCGCCGACATTGGCCCGCACATCGGCGTCCAGCAGCCCGTTGGATCCGCCGACATTGGCTTTCGCACGGGCATTCACGCCGTTTCTGCCGCCGACGGACGCGTTCACATCGGAATCGACGAGACCGCGCGTGCCGCCGACATTCGCTTTGACGCCGGCATTGATGCCATTCGACCCGCCGACGCTGGCGCCGACCCGCGCGCCGGCGAGCCCGTTGCCGCCGCCGACCGTTGCCCCGACGCCGGCCGTTACGCCGCCGACGCTGACACCAACGCCGAGCCCCCGGCCTTCCTGCGCCAGACCATGCGCCGGCACGGCAAGAACCGCCGCGACCAGAACAGCCGAAAGCCTGGGGATCGACACTGAACGTGATGCTGTGAACATGGGAACCTCCAATTCAGCATCCGGCCCGGGATTGAGCCGGCATCGCAAAACGGAAGGTTGAGCAGGCGCCGCTTGTTCCCGCGGAACGGCAGCCATTCCCCGGCAGGGCAAACGAAGGGTTTACACGGAAGGACAAGCCACGCCGCCGTGCCGTTTCGAGACAGGTCGGGCGTGGCCCGCAAAGGCCACGCCCGAGCAAGGAAACGACTGCGCGGCCTCAGGCCAGCGTATAGGCGGTCTTCACCGTGGTGTAGAACTCGTTGGCATATCTGCCCTGCTCGCGCGAACCGTGCGAGGATCCCTTGCGGCCGCCGAAGGGCACATGGAAATCGACGCCCGCCGTCGGCAGGTTCACCATGACCATGCCGGCCTCCGCATTGCGCTTGAAGTGCGTCGCATGCTTGAGGCTGGTCGTCGCGATGCCCGAGGAAAGGCCGAACGGGGTGTCGTTGGCGACGGCCAGCGCTTCCTCGTAGTCCTTGACGCGGATGACCGCGGCGACAGGCCCGAAGATCTCCTCGCGCGCGATGCGCATGTCGTTCGTCGCCTCGGTGAAGAGCGCGGGCGCTAGATAGAAGCCGGGCGTGTCGCGCTTGAGAAGCTCGCCGCCGAAGGCGAGCTTCGCGCCTTCCTGCCTGCCGATCTCGATATAGTCGGTATCCTGCTTGAGCTGGCTCTCGTCCACGACCGGGCCGATATGGGTGCCGGCCTTCAGGGCGTCGTCCACCACCACGCTCTTCAGCCGCTCGCCGACGGCGGCGACGAAGCGGTCGTGGATGCCCTCCGTGACGATGACGCGCGAGGAGGCCGTGCAGCGCTGGCCGGTGGAGAAGAAGGCCGAGTTGACGGCGGCTTCCACCGCGACGGTGAGGTCCGCGTCGTCGAGCACGACGAAGGGGTTCTTGCCGCCCATTTCGAGCTGGTACTTGCGGTTATGCTCGACGGAGGCGGCAGCGACACGCTTGCCCGTGCCCGTGGAGCCGGTGAAGGTGATGGCGTGGACGTCGGGGCTGTCGAGCATCGTCTGGCCGACGACCGAACCCTTGCCCATGACGAGGTTGAGCACGCCCTTCGGCAGGCCGGCGCGCACGAGGATGTCGACGATGGCCCAGGAGCAGCCCGGCACCAGCTCGGCCGGCTTGAAGACGACCGTGTTGCCGTAGCAGAGCGCCGGCGCGATCTTCCAGGCGGGAATGGCGATGGGGAAGTTCCACGGCGTGATGATGCCGACGACGCCGACCGGCTCGCGGGTGATCTCGACGCCGATATTCGGGCGCACGGACGGCAGCGTCTCGCCGGCAAGGCGAAGGCACTCGCCCGCGAAGAAATCGAAGATCTGGCCGGCGCGCACCGTCTCGCCGATCCCCTCGGCCAGCGTCTTGCCTTCCTCGCGCGAGAGCAGCCGGCCGAGTTCGTCCTTGCGGGCGAGGATCTCGTCGGCGGTCTTCCTCAGGATCGCGTGGCGCTCCAGGATGCCGGAACGCGACCAGGCCGGGAAGGCCGCCTTGGCGGCGGCAATCGCCGCCTTCGTGTCGTCGGCGGAGGCGCGGGCATATTCGCCGACCACGTCGTCGGTGTTCGACGGGTTGACGTTCTTGATCGCCTCGGAGCCGACCCATTCGCCGGCAATCAGGTTCTGGTGGATGGTCATGGGCTCGACAAGCCTCCTGTCTGTCATGATGCGGCCCGATAAAACCGGGCCGCGACCGGAATTACAATTGGCGAATGACGATTTCTTCTTCCGCGGCGACCGCCAGCGGATTGCGCAGCGGCAGGCCGAAGCCTTCCGCGCCGATCTCGAACACGTCGCCCTCTTCCGTGCGGATGCCGTCGCCGAAGGACAGCGTCGCCGTGCCGAACATGTGCACATGCACGTCGCCCGGCGAACGGAACAGGCCATATTTGAAGTGATGGTATTCGAGATTGGCGAAGCTATGCGACATGTTCGCCTCGCCCGACACGAACGGCTTTTCCCACAGCACCTTGCCGGCGCGCAGGATGCGCGAGAAGCCGCGGATATCCTCCGGCGCCGCGCCGACGCGGATTTCCGGGCCGAAGCTCGCCTGGCGCAGCTTGGAATGGGCGAGGTAGAGGTAGTTGATCCGCTCCGTCACATGGTCGGAGAACTCGTTCGACACGGCAAAGCCGATGCGGAAGGGCGAGCCGTCCGTGGCGATGACGTAGATGCCGGCCATTTCCGGCTCCTCGCCGCCGTCGAGCGCGAAGGAGGGCGAGGTCAGCGCCGCGCCCGGCGCGACGGCCTGCGTCCCGTTGCCCTTGTAGAACCATTCGGGCTGCACGCCCTTCTCGCCGGCCTTCGGCTTGCCGTTCTCAAGGCCCATGCGGAACATCTTCATCGAGTCCGTCAGCGTCTCCTCGGCCGCTTCCGCCGTCTTCTTGTGCATGGAATCGCGCGTGGCGGCGGAGCCGAGATGGGTCAGGCCCGTGCCGGTCAGGTGGAGATGCGCGGCATCGGGATGGGTGATCGGCGGCAGCAGCCGGCCCTCGGCATAGGCCGCTTCGAGATCGACCTCCGCGCCGAGACCTTTCGCGTCGATGACGGCCTTCAGCGATTGTCCGCCATTGGCCGCTTCCATAGCGAGCGCGTGAACGCTCTCCGCGCCCTTCACCGCACGGCCCCTGCCGCCCTCCTTGCGCACGACCACGGTGATCGAGCCATCGGCATTTCCTACCTGCGAAATCAGCATCTTCGTTTCCTTCCTGAAGCCGGCAGCAAGCCGAGCTCCGCACTTGCGGCGGACGAAGGTCCCCGCTCTGGCCGCGCCGGCGGCCGGTCAAACACGCTTGCGATGGGGCGGCTGGCCGGTTTCCCGGTCAGCCCTTGTTCTTGTTGTAGACGTCGAAGAACACGGCGGCGAGCAGCACCAGGCCCTTGATGAGCTGCTGGTAGTCGATGCCGATGCCCATGATCGACATGCCGTTGTTCATCACGCCCATGATGAAGGCGCCGATGACCGCACCGGTGATCTTGCCGACCCCGCCCGACGCCGAGGCGCCGCCGATGAAGCAGGCCGCGATGACGTCGAGCTCGAAGCCGACGCCGGCCTTCGGCGTCGCCGAGTTGAGGCGGGCCGCGATGATCATGCCGGCAAGCGCGGCGAGCGCGCCCATGTTGACGAAGGTATAGAAGGTCAGCCGCTCGGTATTGATGCCCGAGAGCTTCGCCGCCTTCTCGTTGCCGCCCATCGCATAGATGCGCCGGCCGATGGTCGTGCGCGTCGTCACGAACGTATAGAGCGCGATCAGGAGGCCCATGACGACCAGCACGTTGGGCAGGCCGCGATAGGTGGAGAGCTGGAAGCCGAGGAAGATCGCCACGGCACCGATGACCGCCATCTGCACGGCGAAGAAGGCGAAGGGCTCGTTCTCCGTCTCGTGCAGCGTGTTCATGCGCCGCTCGCGCAGGCCCGCATAGACGGCATAGGCGACGAGCGCCAGCACGGCGATGAGCGCGACATAGTTCTTGATGAGGCTGGTCGCAGGATCGGTGAACGACAGGAAGTCCGGCACGAAGCCGGTGGAGAGGATCTGGAACTCCTTCGGGAACGGACCGACCGGACGGCCGCCGAGCACGACATAGGTCATGCCGCGGAAGACGAGCATGCCGGCCAGCGTCACGATGAAGGACGGGATCTTCTGGTAGGCGACCCAATAGCCCTGCGCCGCGCCCATGACAGCGCCGACGAGGATGCAGGCCGGCACGACGACGATCGCCGGCAGCCCCCATTTCACCAGCATGATCGCCGATATGGCGCCGATGAAGGCGACGATGGAGCCGACCGAGAGATCGATGTGCCCCGCCACGATGATGAGCAGCATGCCCAGCGCCATGATGACGATGAACGAGTTCTGCAGCACCAGGTTGGTGATGTTGATCGGGCGGAAGAGCACGCCGTTGGTGATGGCCTGGAAGAAGATCATGATCACGACGAGCGCCACGAGCAGGCCGTATTCGCGGATGTTCTTCCTGAGATAGTCCCCCACCGAGGTCTGGGTCGTCTTGGTCGCGGTGTCGGTGGCCATTAATGTTTCTCCCCGGAGCGCATGATGGCGCGCATGATGGATTCCTGGCTTGCTTCCGCCTTGGAGAGCTCGGCCACGATGCGTCCTTCGTTCATGACATAGATGCGATCGCAGGTCCCGAGCAGTTCCGGCATCTCCGACGAGATCATCAGGATGCCCTTGCCCTCGGCGGCAAGCTGGTTGATGATGGTATAGATTTCGAACTTGGCGCCGACATCGATGCCGCGCGTGGGTTCATCGAGGATCAGCACCTCGGGATTGGTGAAGAGCCACTTCGACAGCACGACCTTCTGCTGGTTGCCGCCCGAAAGATTGACCGCTTCCTGGTAGATCGAATGCGAGCGGATGCGCAGCTTCTGCCGGTAGCCGGAGGCGACCTTCGCTTCCTGCCGGTTGTCGATCACGCTCGCCCGGGAAACGTCCTTCAGGTTGGCGAGCGTCGTGTTGTGCATGATGTTGTCGATCAGCACGAGGCCGAGCTGCTTGCGGTCTTCCGTCACATAGGCAAGGCCCGCGTCGATGGCCTTCGGGATCGTGCTCACGTCCACGGGCTTGCCGCGCATGGTGACGTCGCCGGTGATCTTGTGGCCCCAGCTCCTGCCGAAGAGGCTCATCGCCGTCTCGGTACGCCCGGCCCCCATGAGGCCGGCGATGCCGACCACCTCGCCGGCGCGCACGGTGAAGCTCACGTCATGCAGGAACTGCCGGTCGCGGTGCTGCTGGTGGAAGACGTTCCAGTTCTTCACCTCCAGGAGCGTCTCGCCGATCGCGGCCTCGCGCGGCGGATAGCGGTCTTCCATCTCGCGGCCGACCATGCCCTTGATGATGCGGTCTTCCGAGATGTCGCCGGTGTGGCAGTCGAGCGTCTCGACCGTGCCGCCGTCGCGCAGGATGGTGATCTGGTCGGCGACCTTTTTGATTTCGTTTAGCTTGTGCGAGATGATGATCGAGGTCATGCCCTGCGTGCGAAACTCCACGAGCAGCTTGAGCAGCGCGTCGGAGTCCTTCTCGTTCAGCGAGGCGGTCGGCTCGTCGAGGATGAGCAGGCGAACCTTCTTGGAGAGCGCCTTGGCGATCTCGACGAGCTGCTGCTTGCCGACGCCGATATTGGTGATCAGCGTGCCCGGCGGCTCCCTGAGGCCCACCTTGTCGAGCAGTTCCTGCGTGCGGCGGAAGGTGGCCTTCCAGTCGATCACGCCGTTCGTCGCCACCTCGTTGCCGAGGAAGATGTTCTCGGCGATCGACAGCAGCGGCACGAGCGCCAGCTCCTGGTGGATGATGATGATGCCCAGATGCTCGCTGTCGGAGATCGTGGAGAAATGGCGGACCTCGCCGTCGAAATGGATTTCTCCCTCGTAGGAGCCGTCCGGATAGACGCCGCTCAGCACTTTCATGAGGGTGGATTTGCCTGCGCCGTTCTCGCCGACAAGCGCGTGGATCTCGCCTTCGCGGACCTTCAGGTTGACGTTGTCGAGCGCCTTTACTCCGGGGAACGTCTTCGTGATGCCACGCATTTCGAGAAGGGTCTTGCTCATATACCAGTTTCCAGCGGCCATCGCCTGCAAGAAGGCAGGCAAGGCGAGCCTATTCGCTCTGCGATCCGGATAAAAGAGGGTTCGCGCGGGAAGCGCGAACCCCTTGCAATGGAAGAACGATCAGTTCTTGAGCTGGTCGGCCGTGTAGTAGCCGGAGTCCTCGACGAGGATCTTCTCGGCGTTGGACTTGTCGACGGCGACCGGCTTCAGCAGGTAGGACGGAACGACCTTGACGCCGTTGTCGTAGGTCTTGGTGTCGTTCACTTCCGGTTCCTTGCCTTCCATGATCGCGTTGACCATGTTGACGGCGACCTTGGCGAGTTCGCGCGTGTCCTTGAAGACCGTCGAATACTGCTCGTCGGCCAGGATCGACTTGACGGACGGAAGCTCGGCGTCCTGGCCAGTGACAACAGCCATCGGCTGGTCGCCCGAGCCGTAGCCGACGCCCTTCAGGGCCGACAGGATGCCGATGGACAGGCCGTCATAGGGCGAAAGCACGCCATCGACGCGGCCGTCGGTGTAGGTCGAGGAGAGCAGGTTCTCCATGCGGGCCTGCGCGACCGCGCCGTCCCAGCGCAGCGTGCCGACGGTTTCCATGCCGGTCTGGCCCGACTTGATGACGATGTCGCCCTTGTCGATCAGCGGCTGGATGACCGACATGGCGCCGTCATAGAAGAAGAAGGCGTTGTTGTCGTCCGGCGAACCGCCGAAGAGCTCGACGTTCCACGGCTTGGTGTCCGGGAACTTCGCCTTCAGGCCGTCGACGAGGCTGGTGGCCTGCAGGACGCCGACCTGGAAGTTGTCGAAGGTGGCGTAGTAGTCGACATTGCCCGAATCGCGGATCAGGCGGTCATAGGCGATGACCTTGACGCCGGCATCGGCAGACTTCTGGAGGATGTCCGAGAGGGTCGTGCCGTCGATGGCGCCGATCACGAGGACCTTGGCGCCCTTGGTGACCATGTTCTCGATCTGGGCGAGCTGGTTCGGAATGTCGTCGTCGGCGAACTGCAGGTCCGGCGTGTAGCCGGCGTCCTTGAACAGCTTTTCCATCGTCTCGCCGTCCGAGATCCAGCGGGTCGAGGTCTTGGTGGGCATGGAAATGCCGACCATGCCCTTGTCCTGGGCAAAGGACGGCGCCACGAACGACGCGACGCTGATGGCAGCGGCGGCGAGAAGCGAAGTGATCATTTTCATTGAACGGTCTCTCCCTGGTGCGCACTGGCCGAAATTGCAGCCAGGCATTGTTCCGTGCGCCGGCGGGGCCGCATTCAGGCGACGCCTGGACTGGTCGGGCAAAAGCCCGCCGATCCCCACTCCCAAGGACCCCAGCGCACATTGGCGCAAGGTCTACCGAATTGCCATAACTGTCAAATGCAATGAACTTCTAAACCGATATCAAATTTGATATGTAGTGACCGAAATATACTATTTTTTATCGATCGGAGAAACCATGCATCTGCACGGCGATGGCCAGGAGCAACTTTTTGCCGGCGAGGGCTTCGACAACCTGCAGGGAGTGGGCCTTCTGCGCAGCGGCCTGAAGCTCAGCCACCTGCGCATGATCGTCGCCATCGAGGAGCACAAGCAGGTGAGCGCGGCCGCCGACGCGCTCAACATCTCCCAGCCCGCCGCCTCGCGCATGCTGACGGAAATGGAGACGATCCTCAAGGCCCAGCTCTGCGAGCGCGTCTCGCGCGGCGTCGCCCTCACCGCCTTCGGCCGCGCCTTCGCGCGCCGCGCCCGCACCATCCTGCTCGAACTGCGCGAGGTCGACCGCGAGCTCTCGGCGCTGAAATCCGGCACCGGCGGCTCGGTCTTCCTCGGCTCGGTGACGGCGCCCGCCATCAGCCTCGCCGTGCCGGCGATCCAGCAGGTGAGCGCCGCCTATCCCGGCATCGAGGTGAACGTGCGGGTGGAGACCAGCAACGTGCTCGCCCGCGAGCTGCTGGCCGCCCAGCAGGACTTCATCATCGCCCGCGTGCCGGACGACCTCAACCCGCGCCTCTTCAACGTCACCGAGATCGGCATCGAGCGGGCCTGTCTCATCGTGCGAAAGGGGCATCCGCTGACGGAAAAACCGGTCGTCGGCCTTGCCGACCTGCCGCATTACGACTGGGTGTTCCAGCCGGCGGGCACGCTGCTGCGGCGCCGCATCGAGGAGCTTTTCATCGCCGCGGGCGTGCCGCTCCCCTCCACCGTGGTCAACACCTCGTCCATCCTGCTCACCACCGCCATTGTCTGCGGCTCCAATGCGATCGCGCCCGTCGCGCGCGACATGGCGACCTTCATCGCGGATGTCGGCGCGCAGGCCGGCGAGATCCGCATCCTCGACACGGATTTCGAGATCGACATCAAGCCCTACAGCCTCATTTCCGTCAAAGGCCGGGCGCTCCCCCCGAGCGCCAAACTGCTCTATGATCTCATCCTGCAACGCAGCCGGATGCTTTCGCCGGACTGATCGATCGGAGAGACCATGTTCGGCATGACCGTTTTCGAATCCGTGCTGGAGCGGCTGCGGGCCGAGGCGCGCGAGGCGGAGGAAGAGATAGCGGAAGAGCACGGCCCCGGCCCTGTCCGCGGCCTCTCCTCCGGCTTTGCCGGCCTCGGCGCGACGGGTGCCTTCATGTCCGGCTCTCAGGCCGCCGCAGCCTATCTCGACCTTTACGAGGCGCCTGCCCCGCCGGAGCCGGAAAGCCCGCCGGAAGAGCCCGCCTCCGTGCCGGAACATCTCCTGCGCATCACGCCGGAGGCGGTCGCGGAAGACCTTGCCCTTGCCGGCCGCGAAAGCATCGACGACCTCGCCGCGCGCCGCCGCAGCTTCGCACGCGAAAACCACCCGGACCGCGCCCCGGCCGAGCTTCGCGCCAATGCGACGCTCCGCATGAAGATCGCCAACATGCTGATCGACGAGACGATCCGGCGGATCCATGTGGAAAGGAGCCTCGGCCTCTAGCCCGGACGGCCGGCAATGTCCGCCCCCCTCTTCCGTCATGCTCGGGCCTATCCCGGGCATCCGCAAACGTTGCGATCCTTCAAAGCGTTGGCAGACCCTCGGCACAAGGCCGAGGATGACGAAGCAAGGTTTGCCGATGAGCTGCCTTAGCCGTCGCTCTTCGTCTCACCGCCCTCGACCGTCGGCTTGGCGGCCGGCGCGGAGGGCTTGAAGAAGAGGATGAGGTTGGCGAAGGCATAGGCGGTCACGATGAGGAAGATCGTACCCCAGGCCTGCTCGCCGTTGTAGAACTCCACCGCCGTCCATGCCGCGCAGGCCCCGACCAGGAGCAGCCGCCGCCAGAGCGGGCGGTAGAACGGATGGTCGGGATCGATGAATTTCATGAACGTCTCCTCGCGCGTCCAGGGCGTTTCCGCTTTTCTCCGAAATCGCGAAAGCGCCTTATCGCGGCTCCACGCAGTTCCGGACGCAAAACCGCTGCGCACGTTTTCCGGAATTGCTTCAGCGCCTACATAGGCGGTTTTCCGGCGCGAGGAAACCGGCTTTCAACCATCCAGCCGTTCGAGGAAGGCGGCAAGCTCCGCCGCCTCGATGCCGACGAGATGGCCCTTTTCCGGATAGGCGCCGGAGCGCACGTCGTCGGCATATTCGCGGAAGGCGGCGATGCGCTCCTGCTGCAGCCGGTCGTATTCGGCGGCGAAGTTGCGGTAAACCTTGGCATGGCGTGGATAGTGGCCGCGGTTCTGGCCGAGCACGTCCTCGGCGAAGAGATATTGCGCGTCGCAGCCGGTGCCGGCGCCCATGGAGAGCATGACGAGCGAGGTCTTCGCGCTGATCGCGGCGGCGACCTCGCCCGGCACGACCTCGATCTCGGCCGCGAAGGCGCCCGCCTCCTCCAGCGCCTTGACCTGCCGGAAGATATCCAGCGCGATCTCCGCCGTCTTGCCGACGGCGCGGAAGCCGCCCGTCCACGTCGCCTTGGAGGGGATGAGGCCGACATGGCCGCAGACCGGGATGCCCTCCTCGCGCAACCGCCGCACGGTCGAAAGGCCGGCCGCGCAATAGACGGCATCGCCGCCCGCCTTCATCGCCTGGAAGGCGCCGCGCAGGTAATCGTCGGCGGTGACGAAGTCGCCATATTCGAGGCCCGGAAAGGCGAAGACCGTCGGCGCGGCCTCGCGAAAGGCAGGCCCCAGCAGGGCGGGCGGCACGGAGACGAGGTCGATGCCCGCCTGCTCGGCGGCCTCCGCCTCCTCCAGCGTCACGACGCGCAGCATGGTGAGCTGACGCTTGCCCTTCATGGCCTGGAGGTCGGCGACGGTCGGTCTCTTGGTCTTCACGGGGATCTCCTCAGGCGGCGAGCAGTTTCTTGAGCTTGGTTTCCGGCGCGGCGAGCTCCGCCGGGTCGGGATGGATGCGGGCGGCGATCAGCATTTCCGCAAGGCGGATGTCGCGGGCGACCGCATTGCCCGGCCCGATGCCGCTCGCCGCGATCAGCCGGCCCTCGCCGTCGAGATGGAACAGGATGAAGGCCCCCTCGCCCATCTCGCGCCGCACCGTCGTCACCGTCCCGTCGGCAAGGCCGGCGATCTGGAGCGTCATGTCGTACTGGTCCGACCAGAACCACGGCACGGCCGAATGGACCTCCGCGCCGCCCAGCATGTTGGCGGCGGCAAGCTGGCCCTGCTCCTGCGCGTTGCGCCAGGATTCGAGGCGGATGCGGCGATCACCGTAAAGGGGAAGCGGATAAGACGTGCAGTCTCCCGCAGCGAAGATATCAGCATCGGAGGTGCGCAGATGGCCGTCGACGGCAACGCCGTTGTCCACCGCAAGGCCGGCGGCCTCCGCCAGCTCCGTGTTCGGCACCGCGCCGATACCGACGACGAGGAGGCTTGCGGAAACGACGCGGCCATCCTCCAGCGAAATGCGCACCTCACCCGGCAGGTCCTCGATCCCCGTGACCTTCGCGCCGCAGAGAATCTCCACGCCTTCGGCGATGTGCCGGTCGGCGACGATCTCGGCGATCTCGGGCGGCACGCCCCGCGTCAGCACGCGCGGCAGGCCCTCGACCAGCGTGACGGAGGCGCCCAGCTTGCGGGCGCTCGCGGCAAGCTCCAGCCCGATGAAGCCGCCGCCGAGAATGGCGACATGGCTGCCCTCCACCAGATGCGCGCGGATGCGGGCCGCATCGTCATGACTGCGCAGCGCCGCGATGCGGCCGCCGTGGTTTGCCCCCGGCAGGGCGCGCGGGCGCGCGCCGGTGGCCAGCAGCAGCCTGTCATAGGCAACGACGGTGCCGTCTCCCAGAACGACATGCCTTGCGGCGCGGTCGATCTCGGACACCGTGCGGCCGAGCAGAAGGTCGATGCCGGCCTCCACATAGCGCTCCGCCTGCGCGACCAGCTTCGGGCCGGCGCCCGCGACCAGCGCCTCCTTGGAGAGCGGCGGGCGCTCATAGGGCAGATGGGTTTCGCTGCCGATCAGGGTGATCGCGCCGTCGAAGCCCTTTTCGCGCAGCGCGAAGGCCGCGCGTGCGCCGCATTCGCCGGCACCGACGATGACGAAACTCATCATGGCGATATCCTCTATCTCTTTGTTTCTACGCAATTCCGGACGCAAAACCGCTGCACACTTTTGCTGGAATTGCTCTAGAGACCGATGAAGACGGTGCCGCCCTCGACCTTGACCGGATAGGTCTTGAGGTCGATGCAAACCGGCGCGCCCAGCGCCTCGCCGCTCTTGTAGTTGAAGCGGCCGTTGTGCTTGGGACATTCGATGACGTGGTCCATCACGAGGCCGTCGGCGAGGTGGATCTTCTCGTGCGTGCAGAGCCCGTCCGTGGCGTGATAGGTGTCTTCCGGGCTGCGGTAGATCGCGAAGGTCCGGCCCGCATGGTCGAAGCGGATGACGTCCTCCTCGTCGATCTCGTCCGCCGCGCAGACCTCGATCCAGGTGTCGCTCATGGTCTCTCCTCCAGTATCTGTTGGTTATTCGGCGGCAGCAAAGGCCGGTTCCGCGTGGAGTTCTTCCTTGTAGGGCCGCGCCGTCGGTGGCAGCTCCCGCTTCAGGAAGTAGTCCTCGTTGCGAAGCTGGCGCAGGAAGGCCGGGATCATCTCCCTGTAGCCGTGCCACATCGACGGGTTCGGCGCCGGCAGGTCGTGCCTGATCATGGCGTGCAGCCTCGGCAGCGCATGGTAGGGCACCATCGGGAACATGTGGTGTTCCACATGGTAGTTCATGTTCCAGTAGATGAAGCGGCTGACCGGGTTCATGTAGACCGTGCGGCTGTTCAGCCGATGGTCGATGACATTGTCGGCAAGGCCGCCGTGCTGCAGCAGCCCCGTCAGCACATGGTGCCAGGCGCCGTAGAGCCGCGGCAGGCCGATCAGCATGGCCGGCAGGATCGAGCCGAACGCGAAGCAGGCGGCGATGGTCGCGACATAGATGGCGAGCCAGATGCGGGCGATGCGGATCGCCTTCGGCTGCTCGGATTCGGGGATGAAGGTCTTTTCCGCAGCGCTCATGACACCGGCCGCATTGCGCAGCATGTCGATGACGGCATGCCAGGCATCGAGAAGGCCGAAGAAGTTCAGCACGAGGCGCGCAAGATCCGGCGGGCGCATGACGGCGATTTCCGGGTCGCGGCCGACGATCACCGTATCCGTATGGTGGCGCGTATGGCTCCAGCGCCAGGTCACCGGATTGCGCATGATCATGAAGCAGGCGATCTGGTAGACCGCATTGTTCATCCACATCGTCTTGAAGGCCGTGCCGTGGCCGCATTCGTGCCAGCGGCTGTCGGAGGCCGAGCCGTAGAGCACGCCATAGACGAGGAAGAACGGCACGCAGGCCCAGGTTCCCCAGAACCACGCGCCCAGCCCGCCCGAAACGACAAGACAGCCGAGCCAGATCGCGGTGTCGCGGATCGCCGGGGCGTCGCTGCGCTGCATCAGCGCCTTCATTTCCTTGCGGGGGATTTCGGTGTGGTACCACTCGGCTGCCGCAAGACCGTTGGCAACCGCGGCCTCGGCATCGCGGCCAAGAAGGCTGTAGTCCCGCTTCGTCGGCTTCATCGCTCGTCTCCTCCATGAGGGGGCGTTTCCGCTCCACGCCTCGTCCAGTGACCAAACGATAGCGCCGCTCCTTGCGTCTCTCAATCCTGCCATGATAGAATGCATCAAATTCCATCATCCGCTATCATTCGTCCTTGATGGAAAGATTTCAGGGAGGGGAAAATGGCATCGAGACCCACCATCTCGGATCTCGCCCGCGCCGCCGGCGTCAGCGTCGCGACGGTCGACCGGGTGCTGAACGGCCGCCACAAGGTCCGCGAGGAGACGGCGCGCCGGGTCTACGAGGCGGCCAATGCGATCGGCTACCACGCCATCGGCCTCATCCGGCAGCGCGTCTTCGAGGACCTGCCGCAATATAGGCTCGGCTTCAGCCTTCAGCGCCCGAGCCAGGCCTTCTACCAGAACTTCGCCCGCGAGATCGAAATCGCCTGCAATGCCTGCACGACCGCCCGCATCGTGCCGCAGGTCGACTTCATCAACGCACAGACCCCGGCGGCGATGACGGAGATGCTGCGCCAGCTTTCCGCGCGCAACCAGGCGCTCGCCGTCGTCGCGCCGGACTATCCGGCGACGACCGCCATGGTGGAGGAACTGAAAGAGCGCGGCCTTCCGCTGTTCTGCCTGCTCTCCGACTTCGCCATGGACGTGCGGCAGGGCTATATCGGCCTCAACAACATGAAGGTCGGGCGCACGGCGGCCTGGATGATCGCCAAGGGCGCAAAACGGCCGGGCAAGGTGGCGATCTTCGTCGGCAGCCACCGCTTCCACGGCCACGAGCTGCGCGAGATGGGCTTCCGTTCCTTCTTCCGCGAGAAGGGCCAGGATTTCGAGGTGCTGGACACGCTGGTCAATCTCGACACCAGCGAGATCACCCACGAGGCGACGGCGAACCTCCTTGCCCAGCACCCCGACCTCGTCGGCCTCTATGTCGCCGGCGGCGGCATGGAGGGGGCGATCTCGGCGATCCGCGAGGAAGGTTACGCCGGGCGGATCCAGCTCATCGTCAACGAGCTGACGCCCGAATCGAAGGCCGGCCTTGCCGACGACGTCGTTACCATGGCGATCAACACCCCGCTGCCGGCCCTCTGCCGCGAGCTCGTCTCGCTGATGGTCACCGCCATCGAGAAGGGCGGAAACGCCGTTCCGGGGCAGACCTTCCTGCCCTTCGACATCCTCCTGCCGGAAAATATCTGACCCCGGGATGATGGTTTTCCATCACGCCTTCGGCCAAATCTTTCAGCGATGAAGGCGCCCGCCGCGCCTTCGGCTTTGACGCCCGTCAAGTGCGTCCCGATCCTCATGCGTGCATGCGAGGCCGCCCTGTCGGCGGCCTCGAAGACCGGAGGACACCCATTCCATGCCGCCCCTTGATTTCGCCCTCAACCACATGACGGCCCCCGGCCTCAAGCTGGACGCCTTCTTCGCCCTTGCCGTCTCCCTCGGCATGAAGGCGGTGGAGATTCGCAACGACCTCGACGGCAACGCCATCCTCGACGGCACGACACCGGCCGAGGTGAAGGCGCTCGCCGAGCGCCACGGCGTCACGATCATCTCGATCAACGCGCTCCAGCGCTTCAACGAGTGGACGCCCGCCCGCGCCGCCGAGGCGAAGGACCTCATCGACTATGCCAGCGCCTGCGGCGCCCGCGCGCTGGTGCTCGTGCCGAAGAACGACGGCACCGGCCAGGCCGACGGCGAGCGCCAGGCGAACCTGCGCACGGCGCTGACGGCCCTGAAGCCCCTGCTCGACGCCGCCGGCATCGTCGGCCTCGTCGAGCCGCTCGGCTTCGAGGTCTGCTCGCTGCGCTCCAAGCGCGAGGCGGCCGAGGCGATCCGCGCCGTCGGCGGCGAAACGACGTTCCGCCTGGTGCACGACACGTTCCACCATCACCTTGCCGGCGAGCCCGACCTCTTCGCCGACCTCACCGGCCTCGTGCACATTTCCGGCGTCGAGGACCCGGCGGTCTCCGTTTCCGACATGCGCGACGGCCACCGCGTCCTCGTCGGCCCGAAGGATCGCCTCGATAATGCCGGCCAGATCAAGGCCCTCCTGGCCGCCGGCTATGCCGGCCCGCTCTCCTTCGAGCCCTTTTCGCCTTCCGTCCACGACGTCGCGGACCCGAAGGCCGCCGTTGCCGAAAGCGTCGCTTTCCTCAGCGCAAATATCTGAAAAGCCTCACGCCGGCGGCCCCTGCTGCCGGCGTGAGGCTGCCGACAAATTGCGACAACCTCTCTTCCGTCATGCTCGGGCCTGTCCCGAGCATCTGCAAAGTCTCCATTTTTTCAATATGTTGGCAGATCCTCGGGACAGGCCCGAGGATGACGACAGTGGGTGGAACAAGGTTTGTCGACAAGCGGATGCCGGTATTTTTTCCCCAGGACCCGGGCCTTGCCTTATCGCTGAAATGGAACGGGCTTGACGTCCCGGGCAGAAAATGGAATAAACATTCCGCAATACGGAATTCGCGGTTTGTTTATTCTGTTTTGACCTTTTGCATCCCGGGAGGAGCAAGGGGCGGGCCGTCCCGCAAGGGCCGGTCATCCGGTTGATCTGTGGTGCCGCCGGACACCATGTTGAGGAGGAGAACAACATGAAAAAATTCATTCTTGGTTCGGCGCTCGCCGTCATGATGTCCACGGCCGCCCATGCCGAAACGATCGGCGTTTCCATGGCGCTGTTCGACGACAACTTCCTGACCGTCCTGCGCAACGGCATGTCCGACTATGCCAAGACGCTCGACGGCGTCGAGCTGCAGATCGAGGACGCCCAGAACGACGTCGCCAAGCAGCAGAGCCAGGTCCAGAACTTCATCGCCTCGGGCGTCAGCGCCATCATCGTGAACCCGGTCGATACCGACGCGACCGCCGCGCTCTCCAAGGCGGCCGCCGATGCCGGCATTCCGCTGGTCTACGTCAACCGCGAGCCGGCCAACGTCAACGAACTGCCGGAAAAGCAGGCCTTCGTCGCCTCCAACGAGCAGGAATCCGGCACGCTGGAAACCAAGGAAGTCTGCCGTCTGCTGAACGGCAAGGGCAAGGTCGTCGTCATGATGGGCGAGCTGTCCAACCAGGCCGCCCGCATGCGCACGCAGGACATCAAGGACGTCATTGCGACCGACGAGTGCAAGGGCCTCGAGATCGTCGAGGAGCAGACCGCCAACTGGTCGCGCACCCAGGGCTCGGACCTGATGACCAACTGGCTCTCCGCCGGCCTGGAATTCGACGCCGTCATCTCCAACAATGACGAAATGGCCATCGGCGCCATCCAGGCCCTGAAGGCCGCCGGCCGCTCGATGGACAGCGTCGTCGTCGCCGGTGTCGACGCCACGCAGGACGCGCTTGCGGCCATGGCTGCCGGCGACCTCGACGTCACCGTGTTCCAGGATGCCGCCGGCCAGGGCAAGGGCTCGGTCGACGCCGCACTGAAGCTCGCCAAGGGCGAGAAGGTGGATACCAAGGTCTACATCCCCTTCCAGCTTGTGACCCCGGCGAACATCGCCGACTTCCAGGCGAAGAACTGACCGGCTCGCCGGCAAACGAAAACCGATTAGACTGCCATGGACGCGCGCACGCCTGCGTGCGCGCGTCCGACCCGTTTCAGGTGCTCCGGGAGGGAGGAACACGATGGTCAGTCCGACCACCATGGCCGCGGTTCGTGCAAGCGGCGCCATTCCGAATGCGGATTATCTTCTGTCCGCGGAAGGCATCCGCAAGGAATTCCCCGGCGTCGTCGCGCTCGACGACGTCCAGTTCAAGCTGAAGCGCGGCACCGTGCATGCCCTGATGGGCGAGAACGGCGCCGGCAAGTCCACCCTGATGAAGATTCTCGCCGGCATCTACACGCCCGATCAGGGCGAGGTGCTGCTGAAGGGCCAGAAGATCCGGCTCGCATCGCCGCTCGACGCGCTGGAGAACGGCATCGCCATGATCCATCAGGAGCTCAACCTGATGCCCTTCATGACGGTCGCCGAGAACATCTGGATCCGCCGCGAGCCGAAGAACCGCTTCGGCTTCGTCGATCACGGCGAGATGCATCGCAAGACGGCCGCCCTCTTCAAGCGCCTCAACATCGCGATGGACCCGGAAACGCAGGTGCGCGACCTCTCCGTCGCCAACCGCCAGATGGTCGAGATCGCGAAAGCCGTCTCCTACGAGAGCGACGTCCTCATCATGGACGAGCCGACCTCGGCGCTGACGGAACGGGAGGTGGAACATCTCTTCACCATCATCCGGGACCTTCGCTCGCAGGGCATCGGCATCGTCTACATCACCCACAAGATGAACGAGCTGTTCGAGATCGCCGACGAATTCTCGGTCTTCCGCGACGGCAAGTATATCGGCACCCACGCCTCGACTGACGTGACGCGCGACGACATCATCCGCATGATGGTCGGCCGCGAGATCACCCAGATGTTCCCGAAGGAGGAGGTGCCGATCGGCGACGTCGTCCTGTCGGTGAAGAACCTCACCCTCAAGGGCGTCTTCCACGATGTTTCCTTCGACGTGCGCGCCGGCGAGATCCTCGGCCTCGCCGGCCTCGTCGGCTCGGGCCGCTCGAATGTCGCCGAGACGATCTTCGGCGTGACGCCCGCCACGTCAGGCACGATCTCGATCAACGGCAAGGAAGTCGCGATCGACAGCCCGAACACGGCGATCCGCCACCGCATGGCCTTCCTGACGGAAGACCGCAAGGACACCGGCTGTCTCCTGATCCTCGACATCCTCGAAAACATGCAGATCGCCGTGCTGCAGGACAAGTTCGTCAAGAACGGCTTCGTCCAGGAGGGCGCGCTGAGCAAGGTCTGCGAGGAGATGAGCCGGAAGCTGCGCGTCAAGACGCCGAACCTTTCCGAAAGGATCGAGAACCTTTCGGGCGGCAACCAGCAGAAGGTGCTGATCGGCCGCTGGCTGCTCACCAATCCGCGCATCCTCATCCTCGACGAGCCGACGCGCGGCATCGACGTCGGCGCGAAGGCGGAAATCCACCGCTTCGTCACGGAGCTTGCCCGCGACGGCGTCGCCGTCGTCATGATCTCGTCGGAAATGCCGGAAGTGCTCGGCATGAGCGACCGCGTCATGGTCATGCACGAGGGCCGCGTCACCGGCATCCTCGACCGCGCCGAGGCGACGCAGGTCAAGGTCATGGAACTGGCGGCCCAATAAGTTCAGGGCCGCCGAGCGGCCGCAAGGGAGGTAATCATGAGCACGAATTCCGCAGCGCAGGCTCAAGGCCCCGCGCAGAAATCTGCCCGCCGGCTGCCGCCGGAACTCAGCATCTTTCTCGTCCTCGTCGGCATCGCGCTGGTCTACGAGATCCTCGGCTGGATCTTCGTCGGCCAGAGCTTCCTGATGAATTCGCAGCGCCTGACGATCATCATCCTTCAGGTCTCGGTCATCGGCATCATCGCCGTCGGGGTGACGCAGGTCATCATCACCGGGGGCATCGACCTGTCATCCGGCTCGGTGGTCGGCATGACGGCGATGTTCACCGCCTCGCTCGCCCAGGCCTCCACATGGCCGCGCGCGCTCTATCCCTCGCTGACGGACCTTCCGGTCATCGTGCCGGTCGTCGTCGGCATCGGCGTCGGCCTTCTGGCCGGCTTCATCAACGGCCAGCTCATCGCCAAGACCAAGATCCCGCCCTTCATCGCCACGCTCGGCATGATGGTCTCCGCGCGCGGCATCTCCAAGTGGTACACCAAGGGCCAGCCGGTCTCCGGCCTCACCGAGCAGTTCAACTTCATCGGCACCGGCATCTGGCCGGTCGTGATCTTCCTCGTCGTCGCGGTGATCTTCCACATCGCGCTGCGCTACACCCGCTACGGCAAGTTCACCTATGCCATCGGCGCCAACGTGCAGGCCGCCCGCGTCTCCGGCATCAACGTCGAATCCCACCTCGTGAAGGTCTATGCCATCGCCGGGGCGCTTGCCGGTCTTGCCGGCGTCGTCACCGCGGCGAGAGCCCAGACCGCACAGGCCGGCATGGGCGTGATGTACGAACTCGACGCCATCGCCGCGACCGTCATCGGCGGCACCTCGCTTGCCGGCGGCGTCGGCCGCATCACCGGCACGGTCATCGGCACCGTCATCCTCGGCGTCATGACATCGGGCTTTACGTTCCTGCGCGTCGATGCTTTCTACCAGGAGATCGTCAAGGGCGTGATCATCGTGGCTGCCGTCGTCGTCGACGTCTACCGCCAGAAGAAGCGCAAGGTCTGATCCCAATCTCCGCGGCCCCGGCCGCGGCGCCTTCGCGGGGCGAGCGCATCGCCCCGTCCCTCCCCGCCGGCGCGGCCGGCAGTACACCAGAGAGAATGAAGATGACTGTGAGATTTGGTCTTCTCGGCGCCGGCCGCATCGGCAAGGTCCACGCCAAGGCCGTGACCGGCAATCCCGATGCCGTGCTCGTCGCTGTCGCAGATGCCTTTCCCGCCGCTGCCGACGCCATCGCCAAGCAGTACGGCTGCGAGGTCCGCACCATCGAGGCGATCGAAGCCGCCAAGGACATCGACGCCGTCGTGATCTGCACGCCGACCGACACCCATGCCGACCTCATCGAGCGCTTCTCCCGCGCCGGCAAGGCGATCTTCTGCGAAAAGCCGATCGACCTCGACGTCGACCGCGTCCGCGCCTGCATGAAGGTGGTCGAGGAGACCAGGGGCAAGCTGATGGTCGGCTTCAACCGCCGCTTCGACCCGCATTTCATGGCCGTCCGCAAGGCCATCGACGACGGCCGGATCGGCGACGTCGAGATGGTGACGATCACCTCGCGCGACCCCGGCGCCCCGCCGGTCGACTATATCAAGCGCTCCGGCGGCATCTTCCGCGACATGACGATCCACGACTTCGACATGGCCCGCTTCCTGCTCGGCGAGGAGGTCGCCTCGGTCTTCGCGACGGCAGCCGTGCTGGTCGATCCGGAAATCGGCAAGGCCGGCGACTATGACAGCGTCTCCGTCATCCTCCAGACGAAGTCCGGCAAGCAGGCGATCATCTCGAACTCCCGCCGCGCCACCTACGGCTACGACCAGCGCATCGAGGTGCACGGCTCCAAGGGCGTCGTCTCCGCCGAGAACCAGCGCCCGGTCTCCATCGAGATCGCCAATGGCGACGGCTACACCCGCCCGCCGCTGCACGATTTCTTCATGACCCGCTACACCGAGGCCTATGCCAACGAGATCGCAGCCTTCATCGCCGCCATCGAGAAGGGCGCCGCCATCTCGCCCTCCGGCGCCGACGGCCTCGCCGCCCTGGCGCTGGCCGATGCGGCCGTGAAGTCGGTGGAAGAAAAGCGCCAGATTTCCGTCGCCTGACGGAAGACGATTCCCAAGGCACCTGACCGGGCGGTTCCATCGCCCGGTCTTTTGCGTCCGGCGGGCGTGCCCTTAATCCCCGCTCGTCCGCGCCGCGATGATATCGTGATCCATCTCCGCCAATGCCCGGTCGAGATGCCCCTCCAGCACCAGCGTCGCCTCCTCCGGCACGACGGTGATCGGCGGCGCGCCGAAGAGGCGGACCTGCTGCGACTGCGCCAGCCCCTCCTCGAGACCACGCCGCATGAGATCGAAATAGCGCGTGCCCGGGCCGGTGATGGCGATGGGCATGCTCTCGTGGAGGCTGACCATGCGCGACAGCCCCTGCCCCAGCGCAAGCCCGGCCTGGCGGAAGGCATATTCCGACATGCGGTGCCCCTGCCGGGCCCGGAGCGCGATCTTGTCCATCTCGGCCAGCGGCACGAACTTGGCGGGAATCGTATCCGGCGGCACTTCGAATGCCGTGCGCAGGATGCCGTAGAAGCCGGCGGAGGCCTCGATGCATCCCTGCGAGCCGCAACGGCAGAGCTTGCCGTCCGACGAATTCAGCATGTGCCCGAAATTCGGCGCGGTCACCGACAGTTCGCCGGAGCGGTCGAACCGCGCGATGCCGAGGCCGATGCTGTGGCCGAGCGACAGCGCGGCGACCGCTTGCAGGTTTTCCATGCCGGCCCGCTCCATGCGCAGCGCCATGGCATGCGCGACGAGCAGCGTCTCGTTGCTGAGCAGGATCTTCGCCCGCCAGGGCGGCTGGAGCAGCGCGGCGAAATCCACCTGCTGCGAGCCGAAGATGGGCGACCAGACGAGCCGCGCAAGCGCCGGATCGACGAGCCCCTTGCTGCTGATCGAAACGACGAGCACGTCTTCCCGCGCGATCCGCGACCGGCTCGCAAGCTTCTCCAGCGCCGCCACGAAGGCTTCCGCAAAGGGCTGCGTGGAGCTGTCCGCGTGATTACGCGCCTCCTCGAACCGGTCGATCAACGTGCCGCCATAATCGGCCAGCGAATATTGCACGATGTCGGAGGAAATGCGCACCGCGATGAGATAGCCCGCCGCGCGCCGCTGGCCGAAGATGACGCGGGGCCGCCCGCGCATCGCGGTCGCCTGCTGTTCGCGCCGCTCCAGCACATCGGCCTTTTCGAGCTCCGCCGTGATGGCCGAGATGGTCGCCGAGGCAAGGCCGGTATGCTGGGAAATGTCGGTATGGGCGAGCGGTCCATGCCGGCGCAGGGAGGCGAGCACGAGCGCGCTGTTCTGCTGACGCACTAGCTCCGTGCTCGACTTCACCAGCATCGCCTGTTTCCGCTCGCTTTCATGAGATGCAACACATGCCCCTCCAAAGCACCTGTCACGCCGCCGTTCAAGTGCCGTCAAAGCCTTGTTGACAGCCCTCGAAACATCTGACATTTATTTTCTCGACTGTCGAGAAAAAAGTCCCGGCGTGTCGGGAGGGGTTGTCGAGACAGTGCTATCATGGCCGGTCGTTGAAAGGACGGGGTTCGTCCAGGCGGCCGGTGTTCACTTGGGAGGAGATAAGATGAAATCCGTTTTGAAGCTGATGGCAGGGGCTGCCATCATCGTTTCCATGCATTCCGCCGTTCACGCCAAGGACCTCGTCGTCGGCGTCTCCTGGTCCAACTTCCAGGAAGAGCGCTGGAAAACCGACGAAGCCGCCATCAAGGCTGCGCTCGAGGCTTCCGGCGACAAGTACATTTCCGCTGACGCCCAGTCGTCCGCCGCAAAGCAGCTCACCGACGTCGAATCGCTGATCTCGCAGGGCGCCAACGCCATCATCGTCCTGGCGCAGGATTCGGACGCCATCGGCCCGGCCATCGAGAAGGCCGCGGCGGAAGGCATCCCGGTTGTCGGCTACGACCGCCTGATCGAAAACCCGGCCGCCTTCTACATCACCTTCGACAACAAGGAAGTCGGCCGCATGCAGGCCCGCGAAGTGTTCAAGGTGAAGCCGGAAGGCAACTATGTCTTCATCAAGGGCAACTCCGCCGACCCGAACGCCGACTTCCTCTTCGCTGGCCAGCAGGAAGTGCTGAAGGAAGCGATCGACGCCGGCAAGATCAAGAATGTCGGCGAAGCGTATACCGACGGCTGGAAGCCGGAAAATGCCCAGAAGAACATGGAGCAGTTCCTGACGGCGAACGACAACAAGGTCGACGCGGTCGTCGCCTCGAACGACGGCACCGCCGGCGGCGCGATCGCGGCGCTCGCGGCCCAGGGCCTTGCCGGCTCCGTTCCGGTCTCCGGCCAGGACGCCGACCACGCCGCGCTCAACCGCGTCGCGCTCGGCACGCAGACCGTCTCGGTCTGGAAGGACTCGCGTGAACTCGGCAAGCGCGCCGCGGAAATCGCGGCCGAGCTCGCCGGCGGCAAGACCATGGACGAGATCGAAGGCGTCACCACCTTCAACGGCGGCCCGAAGGGCGTCGAGATGAAGTCCGTCTTCCTCGCTCCCCTGCCCGTCACCAAGGACAACCTGAACGTCGTCATCGACGCCGGCTGGATCTCCAAGGACGCGGCCTGCCAGGGCGTGAAGGCCGGTTCGGTCGCAGCCTGCGACTGAGCCCGATCGACCGGTAACGACCTGACCATCACCAGGCGCCGCAACGACATCGTTGCGGCGCTTGCGCAAGATGGGCAGCGGGCGGAGGATGACGCGGATCCATCCTTTCAAGAAGCAGCACCCGAACTGCGCGCCCGAAACGAACGTTCAACAGAAGTGAGGGGGACGGCAAGACCATGGCCGACATCACGAATACCGCACATGCCAACCGTGCGCGCTCGGCGAGCGAGAATCCGGTAAAGCGCTTCTTCCGCGCGACCGAGATCGACACACGCCTGCTCGGCATGGTCGGCGCGCTGCTGATCATCTGGATCGGCTTTAACTTCCTGTCCGGCGGCCTCTTCCTGACGCCACGAAACCTCTGGAACCTCTCCGTCCAGACCGCCTCCGTCGCCGTGATGGCGACCGGCATGGTGCTGGTCATCGTCACGCGCAACATCGATCTTTCCGTCGGCTCGATCCTCGGTTTCGTCGGCATGATCATGGGCGTGCTGCAGGCCGAGCTGCTGCCGCAGCTTCTCGGCTTCAACCATCCGGCCACCTGGATCGTCACGTTGCTCGCCGGCCTTCTGCTCGGCGCCGCCATCGGCGCGCTGCAAGGCTCGATCATCGCCTTCATGAACGTGCCGTCCTTCATCGTGACGCTCGGGGGCCTGCTCGTCTGGCGCGGCGCCACCTGGTTCGTCACGAGCGGGCGCACCGTCGCCCCGATGGACGCCACCTTCCGTCTGATGGGCGGCGGCACCGAGGGCTCGATCGGCGCGACGGCGAGCTGGATCGTCGGCGCCCTCGCCTGCGTCGCCATCGTCGCGACGATCGCCAATTCCCGCAAGCAGCGCAAGCGCTTCGGCTTTCCGCTACGCCCCATGTGGGCCGAATATTTCCTCGTCGCCATCGGCTGCGCGCTGGTGCTCGGCGCCGTCGGGGTCGTCAACAGCTACCCCTGGCCCGTCGCCATCGCCCGCAGATATGCCGATGCCAACGGCATCGCCTGGCCGGACGGCGGCCTCTTCATCCCGCACGGCATCGCCATTCCCGTGCTGATCGCCATCGTCGTCGGCATCGTCATGACCTTCATCTCGACGCGCCTGCGCTTCGGCCGCTATGTCTTCGCCATCGGCGGCAACCAGGAAGCCGCCGAGCTCGCCGGCATCAAGACGCGCTGGGTCACGGTCAAGATCTTCGCGCTGATGGGCATGCTCTGCGCCATCGCCGCGGCCATCTCCACCGCCCGCCTCAATGCCGCGACCAATGCGCAGGGCGAGCTCGACGAGCTCTACACCATCGCGGCCGCCGTCATCGGCGGCACCTCGCTCGGCGGCGGCATGGGCACCATCGCGGGCGCCATGCTCGGCGCCCTCGTCATGCAATCGCTGCAATCGGGCATGGTGCTGGTCGGCATCGACACCCCGTTCCAGCGCATCGTTGTCGGTGTGGTCCTCGTGGTCGCCGTCTGGCTCGACACGATCTACCGCGCCCGCGCCAAGTAAGAGGAGCCCACCCAATGACGGACACCCGTACGCCCCTCGTGGAGATGAAGAACATCTCCATCTCCTTCGGCGGCATCCATGCCGTGGACAACGCCTCGATCGATCTCTATCCCGGTGAGGTCGTCGCCCTGCTCGGCCACAATGGCGCCGGCAAGTCGACGCTGATCAAGATCCTCTCCGGCGCCTACAGGCGCGACAGCGGCGAGATCCTGATCAACGGCGAGCCCGCCGACATCGCCAACCCGCGCGACGCCAAGAAATACGGCATCGAGACGATCTACCAGACGCTGGCCGTCGCCGACAATGTCGACGCCGCCGCCAACCTCTATCTCGGACGCGAGCTGCGCACCCCCTGGGGCACGCTCGACGACGTCGCGATGGAGGCCAAGACCCGCGAGGTCATGGGCCGCCTCAACCCGAACTTCCAGCGCTTCAAGGAGCCGGTAAAGGCGCTTTCCGGCGGCCAGCGCCAGTCGGTGGCGATCGCCCGCGCGATCCTCTTCAACGCCCGCATCCTCATCATGGACGAGCCGACGGCGGCGCTCGGCCCCCAGGAGACGGCGCAGGTCGGCGAGCTGATCAAGCAGCTCAAGAAGGAAGGCATCGGCATCTTCCTAATCAGCCACGACATCCACGACGTCTTCGACCTCGCCGACCGCGTCTCTGTCATGAAGAACGGCCAGGTGGTCGGCCACGCCCGCACCGAGGACGTCACCAAGGACGAGGTGCTCGGCATGATCATCCTCGGCAAGGTCCCCGAAAAAGCCATCCCCGGCCCCGGCGCCATGCAGACCGCCTGATCCCTCTCACGCCAGAAAGGCCGCCCCAAGAGGCGGCCTTTCCCCTTCATCACCGGCAAACCCATAACAGTTTGCCATTTCCGCAATTTCCGCATTGAAGCCCGCCCCCACCTGGGTTAAGAACCCTCTCATCGGACAGGCGAGTCATCGCCTTAGATGCACCCGTAGCTCAGCTGGATAGAGTGTTGGATTCCGATTCCAAAGGTCACAGGTTCGAATCCTGTCGGGTGCGCCAACAAAACCAACCATTTGTGGACTTCTCGACAAATGGCGGAAATTCCACAGGAAGCATATAGGAAGCAAAGCGGTGAAAACCGTTGATCCTCTTTTGCTGGAATTTGTGCGAGCTCTGGCGAAAGCTGACGCGCGCCGAGAGCGTTTGCGACGGGTGGTCGATATCGACCACCCGATCCCGGCTAAAGATCAACGTAAGATTGGCAGCGACCGACAAAGGGCACGAGATTACGTCGTGACATGGAAAAAGGCGGATGAATAATCCGTCAAGATGCCAGATTGTCGATCTTGAACACACTCCTGCTCTAGACGTTGCATCTTGCGCATGCATCTTGGGGCGATGACCTTACCGACCATTCTCCACGATGCCATATGCAGCCTTCCGTTCGGTGCCAGGCCGGAAGATTGTCTGCCGCAACCTTTCTGGTCCATCTTCCTTTCCGGCGAAACCATATCGACGATGCTAGCGACCCTCGTTGGCGCCCTCGTGGGCGGCGCTGCAACTTACTTTGCCGAGCGGCGACTTCACGTGGGGATAGAAAAGGAGGGGTTGCAGACGCAACTGCTCCGCAGCCTTCTTACCCTCGTCCACGTCCAGTCAGATTTGCAAAGCCTAATCAAGATTATTGAAGAGGCCGAACAGAACGCTAAGGAAAAGGAAATTCCGAGCGAGGGGAAAATCCAGCTTTGGCAAGTGATGCCCCGCTTTTGGTTCTATCCGGTCGTCTCACAGCCAGATTTGGAGACCACGCTCGCGGTGGTGAGGCTGAGAGACCGGAAGCTAGTGGAGAAAACGGCAGGCTTGCTCGCCAATTTCAATGCCCTCATCTCGCACATCGCAACATATAACGATCGCATGGAGAGATACGAAGAGTATATGAAAGATCACACATACGAGACAGACGGTCGTTCATATTTTAAGCATCGCCCCGGCGACGTAAATCAGGCGCGCTTCTCCGCGAACCTTGCCTATCTTGCAGATCATATTGCGTCCACAGCCACTCAGCTATTCGCCGAGTGTAGGGAAGCTCAAGAGCGGCTTTTCGCTGTCTCGGAGAAATTCTTTGGCTCCGCTGATTTTTTGCGTTTGCCGGAGACAGGGGCGAGCGTAGAACAAACCGACAAACCCGTTGAGGGCCAGCATCCGTGAAAGCGGAGCTTGCCGGGCTGTTCGTGATCTAAATTCTTTTCGCGCGCAGGATGTTCATGGAGGCCTCTGGCGAGAGGGTCTCGGCGTCTTTCAATTCCGCCTTCCGCTCGTCGTAGATCGAGACGTCGGCAGCATCCTCGGCTGCTTCCGCCTGGCGCTGCCGGCGGCGCCCTTCCGCCTCGATCAACTGCTTCTTGGTGACCATGCGTGCGCCTCCGGCAATAAAGAAAGCCCCGGGTGACGCATCCGGGGCTTTCTCGTCCAACAAACGGGCGAGGAGGATCGCCCCTCGCAATATGGAGTATTCCAGACTTCACGGCGCCCGTCGAGGCTTTATTCGGCATCAGGCAGCTTGCCGCCGTCCTTGAGCAATTTCTCTGCCTCTTCCTTACGCCGGGCAATACCGCGTTCCGCAGCGCGCACGACCTTTTCTATGCGTACGCGCTCCGCAGGGGTGTCTGTGATCATAGCCGGGAGCGCCGCCAATGCACGCTTGCATGCTGCGACAACATAGTCGATCGCTGCTGTTGCCTCGTCGGCTCGGACAGCCTTCCGGCCCCTTTCAGCGATCCGCTGCTCGATCTCGGCCGCCCGGGCGTCCCGCACGCGCGCGTCGGCCGAACTCTTGGTTTTTTCGGCGGCTCTCTCCTGCCAGTACCGAGTATAGCCGCGCACCGCGGCTAATATCGTAGTCGTTCCCCGGCCCGACCTCTGAATGAACCCGTCCTGCACCAACTGCGACACTCTCTTGCGGCTGATGCCAAGCATGTCACCGGCGTGCGCCAGCGTGATCACGGTGTCGGGATCGAATGCTTCCTTCGCCATGGCGAAAGCTCCTCTCAAGTGGAAATGGAAACGGAAAAAAGAAATCGAAAAAATCGGGCAAGGGTCGGGGGCATGTCTGTCCGCACCGGGCCGGCCCTATGGACGGTCCCTAAGGCCCCGGGGGGCCTGTCATAACTCTTCCGCCGCTTCCCCGACCGTTCCATGCATTGCGTGACATCGAGCGATGTCACATGTCACAAGGTACGTCACGTTTCGCGCCGGCTATCCTTCCCGGCACCGCCCTTAGGCTGACCGAGATCAAGAGACGTGATGAAGCCGCCGCGGGAATAGGTGTGGCTGACACCGTCGATGCGGTAAGTCCCGTCAACGCCTGGCCGGCAACCGGAAACCATGCACTCGCCTTCGGGCTGCGCGCCGATGTTCCCCTCGATCGTCACCGAGCCCTCACCGCTTCGGCGGTCAGCCTCGGCGGCATCGGAGCCAGCTTGCTCGTTCGCCCGATCCTCATCGGCTTCCGGGTAGAGGGCGACCTTTGTGGTGACGCCTCCTTCGGTTCCGGTCTCCGCCTTCTGAACCTTCCACTCGGCCGCTTTCGGATCGTACCAGCGTGTGGCCGTTTCCTTCTCGACAGGGCGGCCGAGGAGCGGAGCGATGTCGTAGCTATGAAGGTTCTCACCCCAGATCGCCGAAACCACCGGTAGGGCCTGACCTGAGGGGTTCGTCCCGCCATTGCGCTTTGCGAGGATCGCGGTCTTTCCGACGATCTTGAAGGTTCCACCGACCTCCCGGGCGATGCGCTCGCCGAATGCGACAAAACTCTCGTCGTCGAGCGCCATGTAGGGACGGGAGATAGAAGCGAACGCCTGGTCGACCTTCACGGAAATCCCGGCAGTTTCGGCCGCGGCCTGCATGGCCTCTTCGATCGTCTTGTCGTCGAAGTGCCGGCGTTGCCGTTGCTTGGCCTTGTCGCGCGTGTCCATGCCCTTCGCGCTCACGCTGATTGTGCGCCCGCTACGGCTCCCCGTCGCCCTCACCTCGTCGACAGTGCCATCGAACACCGTGCCGATCCCTTCGCCCTCCCATCCGAGCTTGATCGTCACCGGCGCTTTGACGGTCGGCATGAGGGCCCGCCCGTCCGTGTCATCGATAACGATCGACGCGGTATCGCTCGAGCTCCCGGCCTTGTCGCTGACATTCAGGCTGATCAACAAGGGCGCGAGCACGGCGCTGATGTCCTCGCCGCCGATGATCACCTCGAATACTGCTCTCTTGGTCATTCCGTGTCCTCTGGAACCAAGCGCGCGAATGCGTTCGGCGGAAGGTTGGTGCCGAGGTGGCCGCTTCCCATGGCGATCTCCTGGCGGCGGAGCTCGGCCGGGTCCGGCTGCTCAACATTGCTCAAAGAGACGTCGTTTCCGACGACGCGAAGCGTGATGGCGGGGAGTTTGGCACCCAGGCGTGGGAAGAAGATTTTGACGCCACCGTCGCTATTGGCTCTGACGATGGCCGCGGTGCGGCCGGAGAGGATTTCGCTTAAGGTTTCCATTTGCGCGCTCCTGCATGGCAGAGGGAAAGGCATGGGGCCGGTGATGCCGGCCCCTGCAACAAGGTCAGGTGCGGCGCGCGCGCTGCAAAAGGCCCGGGCGGGTGCAGATGTGCAGCACGTTGCGCTGCATCTCGCCGCGGATGCCCTTGTCATTGGGCATGGGCCACTGCTTAGCGTAGGTCGGCTTGCCGAAGGTGTTGACCGTCTCGCTGTAATCCGCCGGTGCATAGTAGGTCCGGAACAGGCCTTTCAGGCCGACCGGGAAGAATTTGGCGTAGTCAGTTCCAATACCAACGAGGGCACCGTCGCCCTCATCGTCGATAGCGCCGTAATTTTCCCAGACGATCCCGCCGAACTCGAATATCGGATTGCTCGCCCGGTTCTTGCCGACGTAGCTTTCTTGCAGGATGCGGCTCTCCGACCATCCGCGGTAGGTTTCACGCACTTCGCGGTGCTTGAGCAGGTTGTCGAAGAAATTGTCGCCGACCAGCGCGTGAACATAGTTGAAGCTGATGGCCCCTGCCGATTTTCGAGCCGCGCGAATGATGCGGGTGCACCGCTCCCTCAAGACGCCGTCGATCGGATCGGCATTGTCGAGGTCGAAGTCGATCTCCTCGGGAGGCGCCACACCGAACGTGCTGAAAAGATCGAGGGTCTGCCCGCCCTTATAGGTGACAATACCCTGTACGGCGCCGAGGCGCGCGTACTCGTCGGTAAGGTCGAGATCATCGACGTGCGTCTTCATCTCGCGCATGACGACGCCCTGAACGGTCTGCAACTGGCTTTCCGTGCCGAATGCACGGATGTTCTGCACGCTGTCCGCATACACAGACCAATCGCGCTGGAAGTGCGGGATCGTCAGGTCCTGGATGGTGCGCTTTGGCATATCGCGCGTCTCGCCAGGCGCGCCGCGCGGAGACGGGGTAACAAGCTGGATCGTGTCGCCGATCCGCTCGATCGCCACCTTCGTCGTGTGAACGCTCTCCACCTCAAATAGGCCCATGTCACCCAGACGGGAAGAACGGGGCCTGAGCTCGCTGAGAGCGTCGGTGAGGGAAACGATGCTGAAGGCATCGGAATTGAAGATATCGAGCATGGGGCTTTCCTTACTTGTTGTTGAGGGCAGCGGCAGCGGCGGCCCAGCCGCGCTTTGCCGCAGCGGCATCGGAATGGAGGGCAGCGAACGGCCCACCTGGCCCGATCTCCTGGGACGACGCCGCCCGCTCCGCGATCGTCGGAATGTGGGACGTGGCGTGAGCGGCCGAGGACTTCTCTTCCGGAAGGGCAGCGAGCGCGGTCTTTGCGGCGTCGACACCCATGCCGGCCGTGAAGGCGAATGAGCGAGCCGATGTTGGTCGGCTCCCGGCCTCGGGCAGTTCAAGGATGGATTTGATGCGGGTACGTTCGGCCGCTACGGCCTGTGCAGTTTCTTCGTCGCGATACATTTTCGCAGGTCTCCTGTTTTGAGGGGAAGTTGCCTTTGTGGGGCGAGATAAATCGGCAAGAACCTCATCAAGGGTGCCGATACGATCGGCGAGGCCCGCGTCTATGGCCTCCTGCCCGATGAAGACGTCTGCTTCGGTTTCGCGCGCTTTCTTCGCGCTGAGACGCGCCTTTCCGCGCCCGGCCTCGACGGTCTCGAGGAAGCGGTCGTAGAAGGCGAGAACGTCCTTCTGCATTTCCGCACGGACGTTTTCCGAAAGAGGGCCGAACGGGTGTCCGTCGACCTTCTTTGCCCCGGCATGAATGAGCGTCGGCCGCAGCCCCTTGGCGCTCATCTCGCCGGATCGGTCGACATGCATCATGACGACGCCGATCGATCCGACCAGCGATGTCGGCGAGACCACGATAACATCGGCCCCGCTGACAATGCCGAAGCCGGCGCTCGCGGCGACATCGTTGACGACGGCAACGACGTGCATCCGCTTGCGCAAATTCCGGACCTTGGCGGCGATCCCGTACATGCCGGTTGCTTCGCCGCCATAGCTGTTCATGTCGATGACGAGGTTTTCGAGATGGCCCGCCCTCGCCTCGGCATCGACCTCGTCGAGTTGCGCGCCGATCCCCTCGTAAGAGGTGAGGCCTGAGCTCGCGCCGATCCACGCGCCACGGTTCACTAGAGAGCCGTCGATCGTGATGATCGCGGTCTTTCCCGCGGCGCGGGTGAAGCGGCGGCGGCCGGCACCATCGGGCCGCTCGTTCGTGCCGATAAATCGGCTCGCGTCCGGAGTGGCCTGGCCGTCTACTACGGCGCCGAGGACGATCCGGCCCTCGAGAACGTTCAAGATGGTCGCGGCCTTATCCGGATGCACAAGCAGCGGCCGGTTGAGTACGCGATCGGCAAGCAGCGGGAGGTAGTTTCCAGACATTAACGAGCCTCCAAATCGGCATGAACGCCTCGCATCGAACCTCTCAAGAGGCTGCGCAACTTCTCCTCGACGATCCGCGCCGTTTCGTGCGGGTCTGTGGCTCCATTGACATTGATCACGACCGAGGTCGGCGGACCGCTATCTCTACCCGCTTGGCTCATTGGCGTGATCGTGCCGCCGGTCGTCGGGGTGAAGATTTCAGGTTCTTCCTCACCAACCACATACGAGCCGCCTCGAGCCACCGGCCCGCCGCTCTTGCGATGGCCGGAGACCTGCTCGCCGCCGCCCGTCTCACCGCCGCCGCCGAACAGCCCGCCGAGCGAGATCATGTTGCTGAGATCGATCCGGCCGATCGCTGCCCGGATGCGGGAGGGGATCGTCTTCACCCACTCGATGAGGGCGTCGATTTTGCTCATCATCCCGTCCCACAGGGACTGGATGAGTTGCGAGCCAGCATCGTAAAGCGCCTTGGTCCCGAGCTTGATAGCCTCGGCGATCCGGGTCGTGACCTCATAGGCGCTCTGCTCGAGCTTCGCCTTGTCGCTCTCCGAAAGGACTTCCTTTTCGAAGAACGATCCGAACCACCCGGCGGCGGCCGAGATTTTCTCACCGAGATACGAGAACGCATCACCGATGGCGGTGATCGTGGTTTTCACGGGCTCGAGGACAGGGCCGAGAGCATCAAAGACCGGCTGCAACTGCTCGCCGATCGCGCTGGCGACACCGGAGACGACGGATGTGATCCGGTCCCAATAGCGCCACATGAGCGCGCCGGCCGCGGCGACAGCAGCGACGCCCACCGCGATCAGTCCCCATGCAGGCGCAGAGATCGCCGCCAAGGCGGCACCCACGGCCGACAGCGCCCCGCTGATGGCGGAGACACCAGGCACGGCAAGAGCCATCGCCTTGAGGGCCGTGGTGACGGTCTGGATGCCGGTCAGCTTCATGCCGCTCATCGCGCCGAGCGCTGCTTGCAGCCCGACAGCGCTCTTTACCGCGCGGCTCGCGCCGATAGCGGCCCGCCCGACCGTGTTGAAGCCGAGCGCGAGCATCGAGAGCACGCCGCCGCGCCCGAGCAGTCCAACGAACCGAAGGCCGGCGAGAGCGACGCGGAAGCCGACGATCGCGCTCGTCGCGATGACGATGTTCCGAACGAGTTCCGGATTGGCCTCGGTCCACGCCGAGAACTTGAGCGCGATCTCACCGAGAGGCACGAGGAGCTTGTTGAGCGCCGGCAGCAACGCGCCGCCGATCGTCAAAGCGATGTCGCCAAGCTGCGATTTGAAGCGCTGGAGCTTATAGGCCGAGGTTGCCGCGCGCTTCTCGAACTCTTTGCCGACGCTGTTCAGATACTTCTGCTCATCCGCCGTCAGCGCCAGAGCGTTGCGGAGGAGGTCGACGTTGTTCAGGAGCGGAGCAAGCGCGCGGGCTTCATCGCCGAACAGGTTCGACATCACCGATGCCTGCATGTGCTCCGGAAGCTGGCCGAGCTTCTCGACCACCTTAAGGGTCGTGCCGACCGCGTCCTTCTGCATGGCCTTGGCGACCTTCTTCGCATCCATGCCAAGCGTCTTCCACGCCGTGCGCTGCGATTTCGTCGCGCTCGCGCCCTTGGTGAGGGCGCGGCCCATGTTGCGGAACGACGTCGCCGCAACCTCGCTCTCGGCGCCGGCGGAGATCATGGCCGCGCCGAATGCAAGCGTTTGCTCCTTCGCGAAGCCGTAGAATTCGCCTTGCGAGGCGACGCGCTTCGTGAAGTCGATGAGGTCGCGCGAGCTCGCCGCCGTGGCGTCCGACACGAAGTTGACCGCGTCGGCATAAGCGGCGGTCTGCTCGTTGGTGAGGCCGAGGGCGGTGCGGATTTTGGCGAGAGCCTCGCCGGCCTCGGCGCCGCTCATTTCCCACGCAACCGCGGCCTTCGCGACCAGGCGCGTGAAATCGAAGAGGTCTTCGTCCGGCACGCCGGCCTGCGCGGCGGCGGCTGACAGCGCCGCGAGGTCATTCACGGCGAGCGGAATTTCGGTGACGGCCAGCTTCCGCAGCCGCTTACCGTACTCGTCGAGCCCCTTCGTGTCGAAGCCCGAGACCTTGGCGATATCCGCCATGGCGCTTTCGAAGTCCATGGCGTTCTTGATGGGCGCGCCGAGAGCCTGCTTGAGCAGATAGAAGCCGGCAACAGCATCGACCATCCCGCCGCGCGCCCGGTCGAGCGCAGCATTGTTGTTGTCGATCGCGGTGCGCAGGCGATCGCCGAAGTTGCCGCCGGTCGCCTTGTTCAAACCGAGGAGCGACTTCGTCACCGCGCGGGCGGGCGCGGTGACCTGATCGATGAGGCGAACGACGAGCGATGAGGTGAGGGTGCTCATCTACCGGCCTCCGCAAGAATGGCAGGAAGAGGCTCGGCGAGGCGCGGATCACCCGGCAGCATCTGCGCGCGCATGGTCCGGAATGCATGGCGGAACATCGCATAGACCGCGTCTTGATGGGCCAGTGCCGCGCGCAGCGCGGCTGGCCGAGGCAGGCCACAAAGCACCTCCAACAGCGCAGCGGTCGTGTTGGCTGGATGGATTTCGGCATTGGTCCTCGCGCGGTCCTGCATGATCGCGCCGATTACGAGGGTCTCCTCCGCTGTGGGCCAATGGACGTCGATCCTGTTGGCCCGCACCGTTTGCAAAAGGGGTCGCATCGACACCTTCGACGAAATGACCGGAAGCGCCTCGATCTTCATGCTCACGCCCGCACCACGAACCTTTGCGGGTGGTGACTTCGCGCTATCCGACGCGGATCGAAGGAAGTGCTTCATCGCATCTACCTCACCAGGCCCTCACCGATGACGCGGCGCAGTGTTCTCACGTCCGAGGGATGCAGGCTCCTCGCGACGCGGATCGAGATGCCGCAAATCGTCGATATTGCAACTGCGCCTGTCCGCTCGGCGCTGAGAGGCCGGCCGACACGCTGACGCTCTGCACGGATCGCGCGCGCAATTACCGGACGATCGGCCGGGACCAGGCGGCGGACAATAATGGTGTCGAGCATGGTTGCGCCAATCGGAACGGGCACCCGCAATCTGACGATCTGAGGCTCTTTGCTCATCACCGCGCACCAACGAGCCGTCGTGCAGCTGTCTTCGGCAGCGGAGAGCCACCGTCGATCGCGATGCCAAGGATTGCTTGCGGATCGACGTCCGGCCGGCGCTCAATGCGCCGCCCGTCCTTCGCGGCGATCAGGATCGCAGCCTCCTCCTCGCGCTCGAGCTCAAGGATTTCCTTGTCGAGATCGATGATGAGCACCCGGCGCTCCTCGATCGTCAGCGTCCCGGGTCCATCGTCGGGGATCATGTCACCGAGAAGCTTGGCGATCTCATTTTTGAAGAGCCAGAGCAGGAAGGCGCCCGCGCCGATGTCGGTCGCCGTCCCGTCGCTACGAAGAAGCGAGCGGAGCTTGAAAGGGTCGCTTCCCTTGATGCGCGGATCAAAGTCGACCCGACCGCGCTCCGCCTCGCCGTCGAGCGCCTTCTCGAGCTCGGCGGTATACGTGGCCTTGGGCAGCGGCGCATTGACAGCGGTCTCACGCTTAGCAAGGAGCTCGGCGAGTTCTCTGCGCACCTCGTCGATCGGCCGCGGGGACTTCGGGGGTTTAACGGCGACGATCTTGTCGGCGGCGGCCACTGCCTCGGCGCAGCGGTCGACGACATAAGAGCCGGTTTCCCAGTTCTGCGAAAGCGCGGGAATTGTGTTCTCGAACCGCGAAATCGACGTCTTGATCTCTTCGCGCTTCCGCTCGAATTCCTTGTCCTCTCCGGCCGAAAGGGCAATGCCATCGTTGCGGGCGATCCTGTCAGCACGACCCGCGTCAAGGGCACCGAGTTCCGCATATAATTCGGACTTCCGCCGATGTGCCTGGCGCACCGCGCCGAGGTCGGCGTGCACCGCATCGGAAAGCCGCAAGGCACGATCACGGGCCTCGGTGGGAAGTTTCTTGAGATGCTCGGCTGAGAATTCAAACACGGCTCGCTCCTTCAAATACAGGAGCGAGAAGACAGGACTATTCGTGATCGAGGTAGGGGCCGTGAGCGACCACGGACGCCCACGGCAGACGGTTCACATTGTCATGCAACCAAATTTAGTTGGAGGAAATAAAACTCGACGCGCGGGTCGGTACGTCGGCCTTCGCGCAGAAGCGCGAGGGCCGCAAGATCGTTGGCGAGGAGCATCTCGAGCGCAGGCGCAGAGATTTGCCAGTCGCCATATCCGGCAGGTTTACGGCCGATACCAAATTCGCCGCACCACTTTCTGATGACGCGAACCTCGCGGCCGGCTCGCCGCGCCGCTTCCTTTGCCGAGATGATCTCAGTGCGTTTCATGTAGAAGGGCGCGGGATCAGTCATTTGGGTGCCCCATCGCGGTCGCGTGTGATGGAGCCGGCCCCTCGGGGGCCGAGCGAACGTCACACGCAATGTCGACAGAATACGTGTGCGCTTGCGTGACATCGCTTTCGGGCCTGATAGGCCCGGCGACGTCACCCCGCGTCATCGACTTCTCACCGAAGGTTACAGGTTGTTCGCCAGTAGAGTATATAATACCCCTAGTAGAGAACAACCTGTTACCCTGTGCCTGCGCGGCCCTGTCCGGAAGAGTGCCGTCCTTCTCCCAAGCGTAGATTGTTTTTCGTGATACGCCGAGCAGCCGGGCGAGCTCCGCCTTCGATTGACGGATGTATTCCGTCCGCGTCTTGACGCCGTTCGCGCGCCGCTCACGCTCGAGCTCGCGACGGCGCTGATCGTTCTTTAGCTCCCGAACCCGTTTCTTGCGCTCGCGCGAGGGAACGTCACAGGCACCAATCGTTTTTAGGCCAAGCGCCTGGCGCTCCTTGAATGTGACGCCGAGGGCCGCAGCAATCTCGTCGGCCTTCAAGTTTGGGCGATCCTCCGCCGCTTGCCGCGCCGCTGCCCCAACCGTCTCAACAGGAAGATGGGGGAACCACCTTCGGAGATATTCAGCGGTGAGGCGCGCCAACTCTGGCACGCCGATCTTCATGTCGCGCCTGGCATAATCGGCGACAATCTTCCACGCGATCGTCGCCGCCATCGGATCGACGAGAAACTCAGCGTCGTCAGTATCAACGACCCCGCCGAATTTATGTCGGACGAACTCCTCGAGTTCCGTTGCGCGCTGCTCGGCGAGCGACCAGCGGTGTTCGGTTCTCTCCGCCTTGTTCACGCGGCTGCTATCGTCTCGCCGGAAACCGAGAAGGGCATTACCGAGGTATAGACCAGTCGCCCCGAGAGGCACCGCGACTTTAACTTTCCCCATCGCTGCCGGCCCCCATTGCAAGAGCAACGGATATGTCGCCGACATATCCTCGCAAAGTCGCCTCAAACTCATCAAGGTCGCGTAAAGCGACCGACAGGGGGACGAGTTGAATGGTAAGTTCGCGGGCACGGTTGGCAACAGCGCGTTCGACGGTGGCGCCGTGCCTTCCCCTCACGATCGCCACGGCAAGGTCGCACATGCGATTATGGTGTCGGTGCGCAGGAAATGGCCGGACGACGCTTTCCTCCCTCGGTGCCAGATAAAGCGCGAAAAGCGGCGAGCTCGCATCGGGAAGGGTGGACGCGTCGGGAATATCGACCACAAATTCTGGCTTGGTGAATTTCTTCATGGCTTATGTCCTTCGATGGGGTCGCACTGTGAGCACCAGAGGCGAGCCTGTCGACGAGAGGCGGGGACGGTGACCGTACCCTCATGGCCGCACCCGGCGCATTTCACTTTGCGGGTGACCTTGGCGATCGCCGCCTCAGCCTCGGCGCGAAGATCAGCCTTCGCCGGCCGGCGCTTCACCGGCCGGGGTCTCGAGAAAAGGGCGCCGAGTTCGTCGGCGGCCTCCGTTCCCTGCTGGCGCTGCCGATCGACCTGGCGACGGCGCTCGTGGTCGATCCTGCTCATGCCGTCACCATGCGCGGATGATCCTCCCGGCCGGCTTTTCCGGGGTACAGAGTGATCGAGATCAGTGTGAGGACATCGTCGATGTCAGCCGAGGAAGGTCGTGCACGAAGCTCGGCCTCGATGACGTCAATCTTCTCGTCGAGGCCACGGCAAAGGTCGTCGGCGAAGTCTTCAAGTCCTTCCTGCCGCCAGTGGTTCGCGAGGAGGGAGGTTTGGTTTGCGATCTGGCGCATGCCTAGCATCATGCGGATCGCCTCCGAGATTTCGTCGATCGACAGGTCGGAGGTGAAGGCGGGCGCTTTTGCAGCCCGCGCGGCTGTGGTATCAGTGTTCATCATCGTTTTCCTTGAGTGGATTGATTGATGGGCCGCCGACAGGCGGAATTGAGAGCCGATCAGGTTGCCGCCTGGTCGGCTCCTCGCGTTTCATGCCGATGCCCCTGCCCGTATCGCCGCTCGCTCCGAGGTCGATGCGACCGGACCGGACAGCCGAGCGCTGGCCCACTGATCCAGATCGTCGACATGGTAAAGCGGTCGACGACCATCATATTGCATGCGTGGTCCGCCACCGACCGTCGCCATCTTGTTGAGCGTCGCCTTCGCGATCGTGATGCCGAATTTGCTTTGAAGGTATGCCGGGACATCGGCCCGGCGAATGCGACCATGTTCAGGAACGACCATTTACCGTCTCCTAAGAATTATGCGGCATAAGTGCCGTATGTTGCATATTCTGGAAAACTCGGATTAAGTCAATAAAAAATGCGGCACTAATGCCGCATTCGATCACTGGAAACATCTATGGCAAAGCGTGCGCTGGTAAAAGATCAATACAAGCTGCTTATTCGCCTCTCTGACGATCTTCGGGACAAAATCGTTCAGTCCGCAGAGGCAAATGACAGATCATTAAACGCTGAGGTCGTCAGCCGCCTGGAGAGCAGCTTTGCGACAAAAGGCACGCTCAAGGAAAAACTCGAGGCCATCGCAGCCGGGAGGTTCGTTCCTGAACCTGCATCCTTGGACATCTTTGACGACGGCGGATTCGATGCGCTGTCTCTTCAAAAGGTCTTGAGGGAGCTCGCAACTGAGGTGGCACTTCTTCGAAATGAGATCAGAACAGGCCGCAGCAACATGCGACCTAAGGATACCCAGTAGGAATTACCACTCGCTGCTCACGCGCGCCGCGGTAGCGCCACCACCTCCGCCGGGTCTCTGGTCATCATCGCGTGGACCTCACCGGAAACCTTGTCGGCGGCTGCGATCAAGACGCTATCCAGATGATGCACATATCGTTGGGTGACGCCGGCCGACGCGTGGCCGAGCAGCGCGGCGATGGTGATCTCCGTAAATCCGAGATCGCCCGCCACTGAGGCATACGAGTGCCGCATCACGTGGCTTGTCACGCCTTCCAACCCGGCTCTCTTGGTCAGTTTGCGAATTGCCTCGTCAAGCGACGTGTAATGGCCTTCCGCGCTTCGCGGGCCAGGCAGAACGTAGGGATTTCCCTCTTGACGGCTGATTGTAGCCAGAATGTCGAATACGGGTTTTCCGATCGGCCGGATAGACGCATCCTCTTTCGTGTCGACGAGGCGGAAGCAACTCCCCGCCTCATCGACCTCCTGCCATTTCAGGCCCGCGACCTCGCTGAGACGAAAACCCGTCAGCAAGAATAGCTTGGTGCCAACGACACCCTGCCACGGAACTTCGGTAACCTCGGCTAGAGCTTTTCCAAGAGCGCGATAGTCTTTCGCCTCCAAACGGCGCGTTCGCTTTCCGACTGCGGGCTTCCGGATGCCACGCGCAACGTTGTGGGGGACAATTCCCTCAGAAACGGCATAGGTCAGGATCGCGCTCAAGAGTGTCACAGCTTGCGAGGCTGTTCCGGCGCCGCCTTCGACGATCGCCCTCCCCCGAAGTTTCCCCGTCTTCTCCGACATGGCGGTTTTGCCAGTGGTGATATCGCGCATCATCCGCACCGCGTCTGCCTGGCTGACATCTTGCACGAGCCGCGAGCCGAGCAACGGCACAATGTGCCGGTTCGCGCGGCCTCTGTCGACGTACAGCGTCGACGCCTTTTTCGGCTTGCCACGCTTGCCGAGGATGAGCCCCTTGTCGGCCGCCTCAAAGTAGGCCTCGCAGAGTTCCTTGACCGTCAGCGACTTTCGTCGCGTGGCGCGGTCGAGTTGTGGGTCTTCTCCGCGCGCCACATCGCCAAGGATGATTTTCGCTTCCTTTCGGGCCTCTTCGACCGTCAGGGGACCGTGTGCTCCGATCTTGTATCGTTTCGTCTGCTTGCCCACTCGGTACTGCGCGAGGTAGACCTTTTTGCCGGAAGGCCACACCCGAACTCCGAAGCCAGGCAACTCGTCGTCCCAATCGAAATAGTCCTTGTCGCGGGGCTTGAGCCCGTCGATCACCCTCTTCGTCAGTTTCGGCATGCCGACACCTCACAGGATTGCAGGAAGCGCATAGGAAGCAGCAGGAAGCAAATTTGGGTAAATTCGGCCCCAACCGTTGTAATCGCGGAAAGCGATTAGCGCCTGATATTGATCATGAAATCGCTACGGAGTAAACTGTAGGAAGCGGCAGAAATTCGGATAGCCCTGCATTCCGATTCCAAAGGTCACAGGTTCGAATCCTGTCGGGTGCGCCATTCTTCGCCAAGATCAATTGTTCTCCGGGATACTCCGCCAAAAGACGTATCGATGATAACGCCCCCTCGCTCGGAACGCTTTCGGCTTCAACTACTTGGTGGCGTGCGGGGATAGGTGGCAACCTTGACCTTGCTGGCTGAACCGTTAGCCTCGATACCGTTCAACAGGATCCACGATCAGCGACAGGATTGCGTCGATGTCGAGACCACGCGTTCTTCTGCTGGCGGAAATCTGTAATCCGGAATGGCCGTCCCTGCCGGTGGTGGGCTACAAATATGCGCGGGCGCTCGCGTCGGTCGCGGATGTGAAGGTCGCGACCCATGTGCGCAACCGGCCGGCGATCGAGGCGGCCGGTGAGTTTGGCGACAAGGTTATCTACATCGACAATGAGTGGATCGCGGGAAGGATGCACAAGCTCTCGGAGATCTTGCGCGGCGGCTCGGACGTGGCGTGGTCGACGCACCAGATCATGGCCTACCTGCCCTATCTCGAATTCGAGCGACAGGCCCTGCGCACATTTCGGGAGGAACTCGCCGGTGGCGCGTTCGATCTTGTCCATCGCATAACGCCGATGTCGCCGACGCTGCCGAGCATCGCGGCCAGCCGTGGTCCCGTCCCTTTCGTCATCGGCCCGCTCAACGGCAACCTCGACTGGCCACGCGCCTTCCAGTCGGAGCAGAAGCGGGAACGGGAAGGCATGCGCCGCCTGCGGAACCTTTACAAGGCGCTGCCCTTTGCCCGGACCACCTTCACCAGGGCCGCCGCGATCCTGGCGGCCTTCCGGCACACGGTCGACGATCTGCCGCCTGGGGTCGATGCCCGCGTCGTCCCCTTTCCCGAGGTCGGATTCGATCCCGCCATCTTTCATTCGGACGGCCGCCGCCGCCCGTTTTCGGGGGGCGGTCCCTACCGGTTCCTCTATGCCGGCCGCCTCGTGCCTTACAAGGTTCCCGAAGTGGCGGTCCGCGCCTTCGTCGGCTCCGATGCATTGCGGCCCCACCGCCTGCACATCGTCGGCGACGGCCCCGAAGAGCCGCGCCTGCGCCAGATCGTGGCGGAGGCGCAGGCGCAGGACAGGGTGATCTTCGAGGGGCGGAAAAGCCAGGCCGAGGTCGCCGGGATGATGCGCGGCGTCGATGCCTTCATATTCCCCTCCATCCGGGAGCTTGGCGCGGGCGTGGTCGTCGAAGCCATGGCCTGCGGCCCGGTCTGCATCGTCACCGCCTACGGCGCACCGGGCGACCTGACGGCCAACGGACGGGGCGTCCGGGTGCCCTTGCAGCCGCTCGACGGGCTCGTTGCCGCAAATCGCGCCGCGATGGAGGCATGCCTTGCCGATCCCGAAGCGCATGCCGCCATGGCAAGCGCGGCCCATGATTACGCCGTTGGGCTATACACCTGGGATGCCAAGGCCGCCTATACGGCCAGGATCTACGATGCCGTCATGGCGCGTCGTTCGCTTGCGGACCTCACCGACTATCTCTGATCCGCCGTCACGATTCGGCCGCCGGCGGTCGGATCAGCGGTCGACAAATCGTTGCGGCTGGAGGTCGGGCAGGCATCGGACGATGTCTGCTTCCAGCTTGTCCAGGAAGCGGTAGCGGGACCTGTACAGCGACCGCTTGTTCGGCTTGATGCTGTCGGTGTCCCTTTGCCCGGTCGCCAGCGGCAAGGCATAGAAGTACGGGCCGTCCTCGACGCCTCCCCGGTCTTCCCATATGCGGTCGTAGTCCTGCGTCGTCGCGGGATGCCCGCCAAAGAAGGGATGCCGGTCGTAGCGCTCGCTGTCCCGCACACCGAGAAGCCGCTGCACCTGCCAGTGACGGCAGAGCATCCGGCAAAGCTCGATCAAAAGATCCCTGGGACGAAGACCGTAGGCCGCCTTGGTCAACTGGCGGTAGAGGTCCTTGGCCTCGTCGGTATTGCGTCCCTGCACCGAGCCGATCAGGCAATGAATCCCCCGCCCCCTCACGACTTCCATGAAGGAGAAGGCCAGGGAATAGGCGCGAAAGTCTTCGACGAACAGGTTGAGCGTCAGCCCGCCTTCCCGGATGAGCCAGTGCGGCTGGTCGATGACGACGCGCAAGCCGGGGTAAATCTCGTCCAGCGACGTGATGACCAGCCGCTCGGCGACGGCGATGGGGAAAGGGCCATCCAGCAGGCCGACGATCCGGTAGTGGTCGCTTATGCACCGCAGCCGTTCCTTCACGCTCCAGCTCGCGCAGAGATAGGACCACAGCAGAGGGCCGACCACGGCCTCGGGCCGTTCCCGCGCGATGCGTTGCAGCGCGGGCGCGCTCTGGCGAAACAACGTCGCCACCTGCGAAGCGTGACGCACGGCCGCCACCAGGAGCTGGACGCGCAGCTTGAAGTGCTCCAGGTCGCGCCTGAACGCGATGCGCGGCATTGCGCGGATGACGAGCCCCACCATCCAGAAATAGGACATGATCTTCATCTTGAGGCTGTGGGCCTCTCCGGCGTCCGGCGCCGTGGCGCCAGCCGTCTCCGCATCGAAAGGTCCGGCCCTTTCGTCACATTCCTCGTCCGAAGCGTAGAGATTGCTAAACATCGGGATAAACACCGCGTTGCCCGAACCGCCGAAACGGAGCTTCCTGTCGGCGACGGCTGTCACCCGCCTCCATCCCCGGAAAGAGCGACAGCCTTTCCGCTACCCGACGATGCTCCATGCAGGCCTCCCTTCGACGAGGTTCGAACGAACCGTATCCTGGCGTCTGCCTTGCCCATCCTGAAGTACATCTTCCGTCAAAGGACGACACCTCCAAGGTTGGGCAGGCTCTCCAGCGCGTAAGCAAGCAGTCTGCCTGTCGCGTAGCCGATGGGCCACAGCAACAGGATGCCCGCCTCGAAGGCGAGGCTGTTGAACTGGTACCGCCGATTGAAGTATATGATCATCGGAACCGTCGGCAATGCATGCAGTGCAATGGCCCATAGTGCGCCATCGAAGCCGAATATCCAATAGCAAAGCGGAACGATGGTGAAGAGGCACAGCGCCTTGACGATATTGAGGATGCTGAGGTAACGCGGTTCGCCGAGCGCAAGATAGGCCAGCGAGAATACGGTGAAGCGGGAGACCAGAAGCCCGCAGGACAGTATTTCGAGCACGGTGGCGGCGCCCATGTAGCGATCGTCGTAGAGCACGTCGATGATCGCCTCGCCGGACCCGTACAGAAGGCCGGCCCCGCCCACGAAGAACATGTCGAACGGCAGGCGGAACTTGTAATAGACGCTGCGCAGCATTTCCGGACGCTCGCGCGCCACCTTGCTGAGCGCGGGAGAGGCGACGGACGTGAAGAGGCGGCCGCCTGCCCCCTCCAGGATGGCAACGAGACTGTATGCCAGGACGTAAAGGCCGAGGGCGGCCTGGCTGATCCAGCCGGCCAGCAGCATCCTGTCCCCGTTTGAGGCCAGCACCGACGTGGTCGACGACAGCATGATCCAGCGGCCGAAACGGAGAAGCTCTCCCGCCGCCGTGGGCTCCAGGCGGAAGCGGTTGCCCCGGCCTGCCAGATGGGTATGGCTCAAGACGGTGAGAGCGAGCGAGGAAGCCAGCGCCGAGGCGACGAAGGACCAGATCGACCGCGTGTACCAGGCAAGCAGAATGGCAACGGCAAGGCCCAGCACCTGCGCAAACATCTCGATGGCCGTCGCGCGCCCCAGATCGAGATGGCGTGCGCAGGATATGAGCTTCGTCGACTGGAAACCGCCGATGACGGCCGTGAACGCCACGGCGATGATGATCGGCGGCAGCTCGGGCGAGGTATAGACGGACCCGGCCTTGAAGGCACCGAAGCGGTCCGCCTGCGCGATGCCGAACGCGACGGCGATGCAGGCGAGCCAGATCAGGAAGCCGCGTATCGCCTGCAGCGTCCATGCGGTATCGAGAAAATCCGGGGTGTCCCCTTTCGCGCTCTGAACGACCGCCTGGCGCAGGCCGATATCGGACAGCATGAAGATGATGACCTGCACCATCATGGCGACGGCCATGAGACCGAACATTTCGGGAATGAGCAGCCGCGTCAGGATGAGGTTGCTCAGGATTCGCAGGAACTGGGAGGCGACGTAGCCGCCCATGGACCATCCGGCCGCGCGCAGGACCAGGCCCCGGATGCCTTCCCAGCTCGTCGGCGCGCGGGCACTCTCGACCTCGGGCGGCGGGAGGGTATCAGAACACGGCTGACCCTGTTCCTCGTCGATCGGATACAGCTTTGCGGCGCCCCTGACGGAACGCGTGACAGACGCCAATAGCCCTCTCCCTCTTCAACATCTCTGGCCCCTTTGTTTCCTACGCGGGCTCGACGAGCCTCTGCTGGCGAACGTGAACCGGCATTTCGCATATCTTCTCATCGCGCCGGACGAGGTCCACGACGGGCGCCGCGACACGGATCGCGGTCAAGACCCGCTCCGCGAGAACACGCACATAGGGTTCCAGAACCATGCTGTCGTGATCGCCGGGAACCTCATGGACGCACAGATTGGGAATGTGCGGCGTCCAGCCGTTGTCGTCGAGCAGGATGTTGCGGCTCTTCTGCAACCGCCGCCCGCCCGTCAACCGGTAGTGGACGACGGGCTTCGGCCTCAGAAGCGTGACCGCGCCCGCATAGGGCTTCAGCTCGTAGCGCTGCAAGGCGCGCAGGAAGGCGCTCTCGATCCGGCTGTTGTTGAACTGGTCGGGCGCAGTGTCGCGGGCCTGTGCAAGGCGCTTTTCGCGCTTTTCCGCCTCCCAGCACCTGCGGTCGTGCAGCCATTTCTGTACGAAGGCGCCCTTGTGACGGCGAATGTCCTGCAGCTTCATCAGGATCCGGTCCTGCAATCCCAATGGCGGCTGGGTCGGCAGGGGCGTGTCGAGCATCACGAGATGGGCGACCTCCTCACCCAGCGCCGAAAGCTGGTGGGCGATTTCATAGGCCACGATGCCGCCGCCGGAATAGCCGGCCAGAAGATAGGGGCCGGACGGCTGGACCGTGCGGATTTCCGCAATGTAGTCGCGCGCCATGTCCTCGAAGGTCTCGTGCGGATCGAGCCCGCCGTAAAGCCCGCGCGCCTGCAGTCCGTAGACGGGCCTGTCGCCCCCGAGGATCTGCGCCAGGTGCCTCAGGTTGAGCACGTTGCCGAACATGCCGGCGCAGATGAAGAGAGGCGTCGCCCGGCTGTCGCGGCCGGGATGCATCAGGACGACATGGGTGGGCTTGGCCTGCGGCGGAGGCGCGTCGATCGCGATTGCCGCTTCATCCACGGCGCCGTTCGCCTGGGGAACCTGCGCGAGGACGAGATCGGCGCACAGGGCAATGGTCGGCGCCTCGAACAGCGTCGAGATCGGAAGATCCAGCCCGTACTGTGCCTTGATCATGCGGAACAGGCGCACGGCGATCAACGAATGTCCGCCCATGTCGAAGAAGCTGTCATGGACACCGACCTGCCCGACGCCGAGCAGTTCCCGCCAATATCCCGCAAGCGTCTCCTCCACCGGATTGCGCGGCGCGATATATTCGCTTTCGAGGTCCGGGCGCTCGAAGCCGATGCTCCGTGACGGCGCCTCCTCGGCCGACATCGTGGCGTGGCGGCAAAGGGCGTCGAGATCGATGGAACTGACGATGGGCTGCACCTCCGCGGTGGCGAGCGCCCGCACAAGGGCCTCGAAACCTTCGCCGGGCCGAATTCCCTGGTGCACCATCGCATCCAGCTTCAGCATGGCCGGTGACGGCGGCGGCCGCCTCGTTCCGGCAACGGCCGCAGGCGCCTCGGCCAGGGCGGGCGGATCGGCGAAACTGAGATCGTGATCCAGCCGCCGGACGACGAAACGCCGGATGTCCAGCAGGACCTCGCCATCCGGCGCCACGATCGTGACGTCGAAGGCCGCATAGCCCTCGCCGAAATCGCTGCTGTCGGCAAGGCGGACCCAGCTCAGGATGCGTGAGGGAAGCGGCTTGAACAGCGAAACATGGCCATAGGCGGCGGGCGCCCAGAGGACCGCCGCCGGATCGTATCCGGCAATCAGTTCCATCGCAAAGCCGGTGGCAAGGTCGAGCATCGCAGGGTGGACCAGAACGCCGTCCGCGCTGTCGTGCCGGTAGTCCGCCGGCAGTTCGAGCTCCGCAAGGGCCTCTCCGTCTCCATAGGCGACGGATTTCAGGACGCCCCAGCGCGGCCCGAAGCGGATGTGATCCTCCTGCGCCGCGCGCAGGCTGGAGCCGGGCCGTGCCGTCTGCCACCTGCCGCACCGGGCAACGACCGGGGCAACGTCACGGACGGCGGGCGCCGCTTCGTCACGGAAGCGCAGGTGCGCTTCCACGATCTTCTCGAACCCGCCGTCGGCCCGTGCGGCCGAGAGCGTGATGCGATATCCGTCCCGGGCCGCCGCATGCCGCAGCCGGACGACCCGCGTTTCTCCGTCGGCGACGACGAGCGGCCGCAGGAAGACCAGCTCGGTGACATCGGCAGAAAACGACAGGCCGTATTCCCGCGCCGATTGCGCGACGAGATCGATATAGGCCGCACCGGGCATGACCGACTGGCCGGACACGAGCCGATGCTCGTCCAGAACCCAATGCGTTTGCGGGCCGACCACGGCTTCCAGCCACGGCAGGCCATCCTCGTCCTCGACCCAGCGTTCGAAGAACGGCCCCTTCGTTGCCGCGTCAACCGGCAGGACGATGCTCTCGCGTGCCGCGGCGCTCGACGCGCGGGCGGCTATCCCGACCTCGTTCCAGATGCCCCAGTGAAGCGCGATGGTACGGCGATCGGTCCTCTGCGACCGGCTTTCGGCATAGGCATTGAGATAGGCGTTGGCCGCCACGTAGTCCACCTGCCCTGCCGGCGCGGTGTCGGTGCTGGTCGAGGAGAACAGGAGGACGAAATCGAGCGCCACGGCCTCCAGCGCCGCGTCCAGGACCGTCGTGCCGAGCACCTTCGGCGCCAGGACCCGCTCGATGCCTTCCTGCGACTTGCCCTGGATGAGGCCGTCGTCGACGATCCCGGCGGCATGGAAGACGCCGTTGATCTCGCCATACTGCGCAAGCGTCGCGGCGACGATGTCGTCCATCTCCTGCGGGTTGGTCACATCGCCGGAAAGGTAAAGCACCTCGGCCCCTTGCGCCTCCAGCCTGCGGATTGCCGAAGTCGCGCGGCGCACGGCATCGTGGCCGTGCAGCCGGTCGTAAGCCTGCCATTCCTCGCGTGGCGGAAGCGCGGTTCGCCCGACAAGCACGAGCCTGGCCCTGAAACGCGCGGCAAGTTCGTTCTCGATGACGAAGGCGAGGTCCCCGAGACCGCCGGTGAACAGATAGACGCCCTTCTCCCGGAACAGCGCGGCACCGTCGGCGCCGCCCTCGAGCGCCAGCCTGTCGTGGAACCGCAGCCAGCGGCGCCCCTTGCGATAGGCGACGACTTCCGAGGCCGGCCGGGACAGCAGGTCCTCCCACAATGTGTCGGTGAGCGCCTGCCGCTGTCCGCCCGGCTCGACAGGCGCGGGGCTCCTGCGCCAGCGCTCGGCAAATCGCCGCGCCGCGACCGGCTTGTCGAGCTCGACATCGACGAGCTTGACCGTCGTGCCGGGCATTTCCCGGGGAATCACCAGGGCCGGGCCCAGCACGGTCGCCTTTTCCGGATAGGCAAGGGCCTCGTCGAAAACGCGCTGCATGCCGTTGGTCACGACCGTGACATGCAGGTCCTCGGCCCTCGCAACGTCGCCCAGCGCCTGCGCCAGGTGCAGCAGGCTGTAGAAACCGCATTCCTGATTGCGATGGAAGAAATTCGAGCCGGGACGGAAGCTTTCCGTCCCGGTCAGCAGCCACATGTGAACGATGCGGGACGGCAGGGCATCGTCGGCGGCCAGCGCCGATACGAGCGCATCGTATCCTGCCTTTCCGGCTTCCGCGCAAAGCACGTAATGGTCGCCATCGTGCCGGAAGAACGCGTCGCCTAGGGAAACGGTGACGACCCGGTGGCCGAGCCCGCGCAGCCGCGTGGCCAGTTGCATGCCAACCCCCGCCTCATCGAGGAAGAACAGCCACGAACGCGGGGTCGCCTCCGCGCCGCTGACATAGTCGACGAGCGCCTGCTTCCAGGCCGGCCTGTAGCCCCAGCGGGCCATGTCGGGCTCCCTGGTGACGGCCTTTTCGTCCTCGCGCCGTTCATCGGCGCCCGAAGCCCTTTCGATGAAGTAGCGCCGATGCTGGAACGGATAGGCCGGCAGCGTCACGAAGCTGGGCCTGCCGCCCTCCCACAGGCGCGATACGGCGATGGGAAGGCCGGTCGCCCAGCCGCGCCCCAGCGCGCACAGGAAATGGCGCCTGTCGTCCCACTCTTCGTCGGGATGCGGCAGGCTGTTGATGATCTGATTGGCCTCGATGCTGCCCTGCGCCTTGGCGAGCGAGGACAGGACGCGGCCCGGCCCGGCCTCGATGTAGATGTACGGCGCGCTCTTCGCGAGCGTTTCCATGCCCTTGGCGAAGAGCACCGTCGAGCGCAGGTGATCGACCCAGTAGGCGGGATCGGTCGCCTCCTCGGCGGTCAGCCAGCCGCCGCTGCGGTTGGAAACGATCGGGATTTCCGGCGCCCGCAGGGAGAGGCCCCGAAGGAATGCCTCGAAGCGCGGCAGAATGGGTTCGAGCATGCGCGAATGCGCGGCGATGTCGATCGGGATGCGGGTGGCATCCACGCCGCGTTCCTCCAGGCGCGTCCGGAAGCGGTCGAGGTCCCGGTTGCGGCCCGACACCACGCACAGCCCGGGTGCGTTGACGGAGGCGACATCGAGTTCGGGCGGCAACAGCGCCAGCAGGCTTTCGTGGTCCATGGGAACGCTGAGCATGCCGCCCGGTTCGACGCTGTCGAAAAGCTCGCCTCTCAGCCGCACCAGATGCACCGCATCGCGGAAGCTCATCACGCCCGCAATGCAGGCGGCGGCGTTCTCGCCCATCGAATGGCCGTGCAGGGCCGCCGGAACCACGCCCCAGGACATCCATGCCCGGGCGAGCGCGACTTCGAGGATCAGGATGGCCGGCAATTGCACCGACGGCCGCTGGAATGCCCGGCCGGCATCCTCGCCGCCGGACCCGAGCCACACGCCGCGTATTTCCTCGGCGGCCGCGGCCGGAAGATAGGACAACCCCTCATCGATGGTCGCGCGGAAGGCGGCATCGTCCCGGTAGAGGCAGCGCGCCATGCCGGGGTGCTGAACCCCGCCGCCGGGAAACAGGAAGACGGCGCCCGCATTCGCTTCGACCGGCACATGGAAGAAGGCCCGTTTCGACTTCGGATCGGAAAGGATCGCGACGGCCTCCTCGCCGCTTGCCGCGGCCAGCACCATGCGATGCTCGAAATGCCTTCGGCCGGAAAACAGCGTATGGGCGACATCGCCGAGCGCGAGGCCCGGCTGGTCCGAAAGCGCGGAGGCCAGCCGCGTCGCGGCCTGCTCGACGGCCTTGCGCTGGCGCGCCGAAAGGAACAGCAGCAGGGGCTCCTGCGCGGCGGCGAGACCGGCCTGGCGGACGGGCGGCTGCTCCAGGATGACATGGGCGTTCGTTCCACCGACACCGAGCGAGTTGACGGCCGCCCGGCGCGGCCCGCCGCCGGCCGGCCAAGCCGCCAGCCTGTCGGCGACGAGGAAGGGGCTGGCCGCGAAATCGATCGCCGGATTGGGCTTTTCGAACCCCAGCGTGGGCGGGATTTCCCCATGCCTGACGGCCAATGCCGCCTTGATGACGCCGACGACCCCGGCCGCGGTGTCGAGGTGCCCGATATTGGTCTTCACCGAGCCGACATAGCAGAACCCGGTCCGCTTCGTGCTTTGCCGGAAGGCCTGCGTGAGCGCCTCGATCTCGATGGGATCGCCGATGGCCGTGCCCGTGCCGTGGCATTCGACATACTGGATGGAGTCGGCGGAAATGCCCCCGAGCGCCTGCGCCTCGATGATCGCTTCCGCCTGGCCCGTCACGCTCGGCGCCAGGTAGCCCGCCTTGTTGCCGCCGTCATTGTTGATCGCCGAGCTCTTGATGACCGCATGGATGATGTCGCCATCGGCCAGCGCATCCGCCAGGCGCCGCAGGACCACGACACCGACGCCGCTGCCGAAGACGGTTCCGGCCGCGCGATGGTCGAAGGCGCGGCAATGCCCGTCCGGCGAGAGGATCTCGCCCTCCTGGTAGAGATAGCCCCTGCCATGGGGAAACTCGATGGTGACGCCGCCCGCCAGCGCCATGTCGCACTCGCCGTTCAGCAGGCTCTGGCTGGCATAGTGGATGGCCACCAGCGACGTGGAACAGGCCGTCTGGACATTGACGCTCGGGCCACGCAGGTTGAACGTGAACGAGGCGCGCGTCGACAGGAAATCCTTGTCGTTGCCGGTGTGGCGCAGCAGGAACATGCCGATCTGGTCGACGAGCTGCCGGTTGCTGCAGACGTTGAAGTAGAAGTAGCTCCCCATCCCGCAGCCGGCGAAGACCCCGACGGGGCCGCTGTTGCGGTCGGGCGTGCGGTTGGCGTCCTCCATCGCCTCCCAGGCGCATTCGAGGAACTGGCGGTGCTGGGGATCCATGATCGCGGCATCCTTGGGGCTGAGCCCGAAGAAATCGGCGTCGAACTGATCCATTCCCGGCAGGCCCGCGGTGCGTCGCACATAATGCGGGTGGTGGAGGCGATCGGGAGCCTCCCCGGCCTGCATCAGCTCGTCCGGCGTAAGGCTGCGGATGGATTCCACTCCGTCACGCAGATTGCGCCAGAACTCCCCCACATTGCGGGCTCCCGGCACGCGCAGCGCCATGCCCACGATGGCGATGTCGCTGATGGCGTCCTGACCTGTACTGTCCAGCATATTACTCAACCGCCGAACCACTGCGGATATTCTTGACGAATGACCGCCAGACTTGCGGCTCCCTTTTGTGATCGGATCCCCAAAATGCCTGTGCGGCTGAAACAGCGCCGCAGTCTCCGATTGTGACCTGCGGGCGCGCAAGTACAATTACCTCTTTCGGTGAGGGGAGTTAGAAGCGCCTACGCCAAAAGGAAGCCTCGGTTCGTCCCGCGCCTTCGATCAGCCGCAGCGTCTAAACCTTATGCGCAAGGTCGCGCATGTTGATCTTTCAACTGTCGGGGGATTTCATCGAAACGATCGTGTTTCAGGCTTTGGATGGTGGCGTAGATGACAAAGCTGACCTGCGTAATGATCGGCGACGAACTGCTTCTGGCGCAATGCGGAGAAATCCTTCTTTCCCACGGGCACGCGATCGAGGCTGTCGTGACCGCCAGCCCTGCGGTTGGCACCTGGGCAAGGCAGAAGGCGATCCCCGTCCTCGATGCGGAAGGCGACCTCACCGCAAGCCTCGCCCCCTTCCGCTATGACTGGCTCTTCAGCATCGCAAATCTGAGGATCGTGCCGGAGCCCGTCTGGCGCAGCGCACGCCGCGGGGCGATCAATTTCCACGACGGCCCGCTGCCGAAGCTCGCCGGCCTCAACACGCCGAGCTGGGCGATCCTGAACGGCGCCGACCGCCACGGCGTGAGCTGGCATGCGATCACCGCCGGCATCGACGAAGGGGACATCTATGTGTCGCGCGACTTCGACATCGATCCCGAAGAAACGGCGCTGACGCTGAACACAAAGTGTTTCGAGGCCGGCATCGCGACGTTCGACGCCATGCTGGCCGATCTGGAATCCGGGTCGCTCGCACCGCGCCGGCAGGACATTGCCGGCCGCGCCTATTTCGGACGGAACGACCGACCCCTCGCTCTCCTGCGCCTCGACCGGCCGGCCGAAGAGCTCTCCCGCCTCGTGCGCGCCCTCGATTTCGGTCAGAACTATACGAACAGGCTGGCGCTTCCGCGACTTCGCGTCGGCGCGGACCTCTTCACCGTTTCGCGCCTGCGGGTCCTTGACGCCTGCACCGGGGAGCCGGGCACCGTCATTTCAGTCGATGCGGATGAGACGATCATCGCAACGGCGGACAGGGCAGTCGCCCTGCGCGGCGCGCGGCGCACCGACGGCGGCACCGTCCCGCTTTCCGCCGCCCTTGCCCCCGGCATGAGGCTTCCCATCCCGAGCGAGGCCGAGGTGGCCGCCCTGACGGCCGCCATTGCCACCGTGACACCGCATGAGGCGGCCTTCCGGCAGGCGCTGGAGGCCTGCGAGGACATCGACCTCGGCGACATCAAGGCGCAAGACCCCGCCGCAACACCCGAAATCCGGACCATGCCGCTCCCGGCGCCCGATGGAATGCCCCTCGGCGAACGCATCGCCCTGCTCGGCGCGCTGCTGACCCGGCTGACCGGCCAGAAGACGTTCGATCTCGCTTATTCCGGCAACCGCATCCGGGAGCTCTGCGCCCGCCATCCGGGGCATTTCGCAACGTCCGTCCCCCTGCGGATCGATGTTGCCGACGGCATGACGGTCTCGGGCTTCAAGGCCACCGTGCAAGGCACGCTCGAAAGGGTGACGAGACGGATCACCTACCTGACCGACATCGTGGACCGCTATCCGCCCCTGCAGGCGCCGCGCCTCTCCATCGGCATCGCGGACGGCCCGGCCGCCGACGCGAACGCGGCGTTGGGCACCTGCGCCCTCGTCTTCGAATTCAGCCCGCAGGGCAGCCGGCTTGTCTATGACGGTACCCGCATCAGCGAGGAAAGCGTGGAGGCGCTCGCCCGCCGTTTCGCCATCCTTGCCGGCCATTTCGACGATGGCGAAGGCCTCGTCGGGCAGCTCCCGCTGCTTTCGGCGGACGAGCGCCGGGAAATTCTGCACGATGCGAACAGAACCGAACGGGACTATGACCGCGACGCCTGCGTCCACGAGCTCATCGAGCGGCAGGTCGACCTCACGCCCGACACGCCCGCCCTTTGCTTCGGCGCGCAGACCCTCACCTACCGCCAGATGGACGAGCGGGCGAACCGCATGGCGCGCGCGCTGGTCAGGCGCGGCGTCGGGCCGGACGTTCTGGTCGGGCTGCACCTGCCGCGCTCGCTCGACCTGGTGGTGGGCGCGCTCGCGATCCAGAAGGCCGGCGGGGCCTATGTGCCCCTCGACCCCGATTTCCCGGCGGAACGGCTTGCCTTCATGGCACGCGATTCCGGCGCCAGGTTCGTGCTGACAGGAAGCGATCAATCCGGCTTCGCTGGGCTTGCCGGCGTGGAGACGCTCGCCATCGCGGATGTCCTGGCGCAGGAGCCCGAGGGCGAGCGTCTCTCGCACCGCAGCGCGCCGGAAAACCTTGCCTATGTGATCTATACATCGGGCTCGACGGGGCAGCCGAAGGGCGTGATGGTCGAGCATCGCAACGTCGTCAATTTCTTCGCCGGCATGGACGAGCGCATCCCGAGGAGCGCGGAGGCGCAGGACGTCTGGCTCGCCGTCACCAGCCTCTCCTTCGACATTTCCGTCCTGGAGCTTTTCTGGACGCTGGCGCGCGGCTTCAAGGTCGTCATCCATGTCAATCAGGCGAGCCTTGCCAAGGCGCACACATCGCGCACCGCCAGCGGCAAGCCGATGGATTTCGGCCTCTTCTACTGGGGCAACGATGCCGGCGCAGGCCCGGCAAAATACCGGCTCCTGCTCGAGGGCGCGAAATTCGCCGACCGCAACGGCTTCCAGTCCCTGTGGACGCCCGAACGGCATTTCCATGCCTTCGGCGGCCCCTATCCGAACCCCTCCGTCACCGGCGCGGCCGTGGCGGCGGTGACGAGCAGCCTCTCGATCCGGGCCGGAAGCTGCGTGCTGCCGCTGCATCATCCCCTGCGCGTCGCCGAGGAATGGGCGGTCATCGACAATATCAGCAATGGCCGTGCCGCCATCGCCTTTGCCTCCGGCTGGATGCCCGAGGACTTTGTCCTGCGCCCCGAGAATGCCCCGCCCCACAACAAGGCGAGCATGGTCCGGGACATCGAGACGGTCCGCAAACTGTGGCGCGGCGAAAGCGTCGAGTTCGATTTCGGGGCGGGGCGCGTCGGGGTCGTCACCCAGCCGCGGCCCGTGCAGAAGGAACTGCCGGTCTGGCTGACGACGGCGGGCAATCCCGAGACCTATCGCGAAGCCGCGCGCCTCGGCGCCAATGTGCTGACGCATCTCCTCGGCCAGTCCATAGACGAACTGGAGGAGAAGATCCGCATCTACAGGCAGACGCTGGCGGAAACCGGGCGCGACCCGCGTGACCACACCGTCACCGTCATGCTGCATACGCTGCTTGGCGAGGACCGCGAGGAGGTGCGCGCTCTCGCGCGTGAACCGATGAAGGACTACCTGCGCAGCGCGGCGGCCCTCATCAAGCAATATGCCTGGGCCTTCCCCGCCTTCAAGAAGCCGCAGGGCATCTCGCAGCCGATGGACATCGACCTGCAATCGCTGGCGCCGGACGAAATGGACGCCATCCTCGAATTCGCCTTCCTGCGTTACTTCGAGGACAGCGGCCTGTTCGGCACGGTGGCCGACGCGAAGGCGCGCATCGAGCGGCTGGCCGCCATCGGCGTGGATGACGTCGCCTGCCTGATCGACTTCGGCCTGTCGTCCGACATCGTGCTCGAACGGCTGGAACCGCTCGCTAAGCTCGTCGGGCAGGTGCGCGCACCCGTCCCCGAAGAGGCCGGCGACGATTTCAGCCTGACAACGCAGATCGACCGGCATGGCGTGACGCATCTACAATGCACGCCCTCCATGGTGCGCATGTTCATGGTCACACCGGAGGATCGCAAGGCGCTCGGAGCGGTCAGGCATATGTTCATCGGCGGCGAGGCCTTGCCCGGATCGCTCCTTGCCGAGCTTTCGCGCGTCACCGATGCCAGCGTCGAGAACATGTACGGCCCGACGGAGACGACCATATGGTCCTCCACATGCACCGCCGCCCCGACGGACGGCGTGGTACCGCTCGGCCGCCCGATCGCCAACACCCGGCTCTACGTTCTGGACGAGGCGCTGGAGCCCGTTCCCCCCGGCACGCCGGGAGAACTGTATATCGGCGGCGACGGCGTCGCGCGCGGCTACCTGCACCGCGAGGAATTGACCGCCGAGCGCTTCCTGCCGAACCCCTTCGCATCGGGCCGGATCTACCGCACGGGCGACCTCGTTCGCTTGACCGCACAGGGCGAATTTCAGTTCCTCGGCCGGGCGGATCACCAGGTCAAGGTGCGCGGCTACCGGATAGAACTCGGGGAGATCGAGGCGAAGATCGCGGCCTTCCCCGGCGTTCTCGAAGCGGTGGCGATATCGCGCGAGGACAAGGCCGGCGACGTGCGCATCGTGGCCTACATGCGCACGGCGGCAGCCGTCGATGACGCGGCCCTGCGGCAGCATCTGGCGACGGTGCTGCCGGATTACATGATCCCCGGCCACTTCGTCACGCTCGCCGAATTCCCGCTGACCCCAAACGCCAAGGTGGACCGCAAGCGGCTTCCAAGGCCCGAGGAGGCCAGGAAACCCCACGTCGCCGAGGCCTTCGTCGCACCCGCCGATGCGCTCCAGCAGACGATTGCCGAGACGTTCCGCCGGGCGCTCGGGCTCGACCGCGTCGGCATCTTCGACAGTTTCTTCGCGCTGGGAGGGCATTCGCTGCTCGCCGTCCAGGTGCATCGCGAGTTGAAGGCCGGCCTCGCGCCCGACCTGACCATCACCGACATCTTCCGCTTCCCGACGGTTTCGGCGCTCGCGGGCCATCTTTCCGACCGCGGCAAGGCCAGCGCGGAACTCAGCAAGGTCGCGGACCGCGCCGCCATGCGCCGCAACGCGCTTGGACAGCGCCGGGCAGACCTGCAGCGCGTGCGCGATACGGTGTGACATGCTGCTGGAAGGTCTGTTCGCGGCGGGGATTCGCACGAGCGAGAGCATGATCGCCGGCCAGAGCGCAGCCTTGCATCCGGAAGAAGCGGCGGCCGTTGCCGTCGCCGTGGCGAACCGGCGGCGCGAATTTTCCGCCGGCCGCGCCTGTGCCCGAAATGCCATGGAGCGATTGGGGCTGCCGGCGCTTGCGTTGCCGATGGGGAGCGACCGCGCGCCCGTATGGCCGCAGGGGCTTGTCGGCACGATCAGCCATGACCGCACCCATTGCGCCGCAGCCGTCGCCTTGAGATCCGACGGCTTCCTCGCCCTCGGCCTCGACATCGAGGAAGCCGAACCGGTTGAGGAAGGCCTTGCGGACGACATCTGCACCGCCGGCGAACGCGACTGGCTTGCGCGGCAACCGGCAGGGCACCGTGGACTGCTGCTCAAGGCGATCTTCAGCGCGAAGGAATGCGCCTACAAATGCCAGTATCCGCTGAGCGGGACGTTGCTGGATTTTCAGGATCTTTCGCTCGATCTGGATATGGCGGGAGAGCGCTTCACTGCGCAATTCCTGAAGGATGCCCTTCCCTTCGGATGCGGCGATCGCCTTGCCGGACGCATCCGCCTGAGACACGGCCATATCGTCTCGGCCATGTCCATCCGGGACGATGGAAGGGATCGCGCTGTTCCCGTCTAGCCCGGCCGCTTCTGCCGCCCGGAGATCTCGCCCGAGAACAGCAACAGCAGCGGCAGCACCGACGAGGCGTAGCGATGCCAGAGCCGCCTCGGGTCGGACGACAGCCTGTGCAGCCATTCAAGGCCCGCACGGCGCATCCAGGACGGCGCGCGCTTCTTGGCTCCGACCAGGAATTCCAGCGCGGCGCCGACGCAGAACGCCGTTCCGCTTGCCTGGGCATGCAGGGTCAGCGCAGACGCGATCCTCTCCGATTGCGGCGAGCCGATGCAGATGAAGATGAACCGCGCCCTTTCCTTGGCGACGAACTCCACGCAATCGCGCAACGCCTGCTCGTTGGAAAGGACATCGGGCGGCGGCACGAAGGCGCAAAACCGGACGGCCGGATAAGACCGCTCCAGGGACCGCACCAGCGCCTGGTTGGCAGCGATCACGCTGATGACATCGCCGCTCTGGATGACCGACTGGAACAGGGCCACGGTCAGGTCGGAGCCCGTCACCAGCGGCAACCGTACGGAGGCAAGGCGGGCGAGCGTCGCGATCGGCCGGCTGTCGCACAGCGACAGCCACGCCTTGTTGTAGTGCCGCGCCAGCGTGTGGTCCTTGTTGAGCCGGACGACATGATCGACATTCGGCGTCACCACGTAGCGGAACCGCACGCCCGGACCGGATGCCTTGAGCAGGTCCACCACGTTTTCGGGGGTCAACGCGTCGAAAGGCGCGCCGAGAAACGCCGTACGGCTTCGATTGCCGGAAGGCACCATGACAGGCGGCTGCGTCTCTGCGATTGCCATCGAACCAGACTCCCTGACTGACGGAAAAGTCTAGCTCCGGCCGGTTCCGGCTCAATTCTCCCCATGCGCATCAAAACGGGTTAGCAGGCCGCAATATCGGCAGGCACCGGCAAGAAAGCACTAGCGCCCCTTCAACCGAAGGTCTTAGCCGGGCGTCTTGAGGTGTAATTTAGGTTCCCTTTACATTAATCCCATGGAAACCCGGACGTATCACCGGGGCGGGGGTCATGTGCTCGATAGTCTCCTGAACACCGTCGCCGTTTCCCTGTCGGCCCTGCTTTCCGTTCCGACGGCGGTTTACGCGGCCGAATGCGCGGCGGCCGCCTTTTCCCGCAAGGGTGAACGGCGCGCCCCCGAAGCGCGCCCCGCCGTGGCCGTCGTGGTGCCGGCGCACAACGAGGAAGACGGGATTTCCCGCACATTGTCGACCATATGGCCGCAACTGCGCGAAGGCGACCGGCTGCTCGTGGTCGCCGACAACTGCGACGACCGGACGGCCCCGCTGGCGCGCGAAGCCGGCGCCGAAGTCATCGAACGACACGATGCGGCGCGCCGGGGCAAGGGCTACGCGCTCGATGCCGGGATTGCCGGACTGGCGAACGCACCGCCGCCCGTCGTCATCCTGGTCGATGCGGATTGCCGGGTCGGCCCCGATGCCGTCGACCTTTTGGCCCGGCAGGCGCTCGCGTCGGGCAGGCCGGTCCAGGCCCGCTACCTGATGACGGCGCCGGCGGACGCTTCGCTGGGGCAGACGGTGGCGGCCTTCGCCTTTCTCGTCAAGAACCGGGTGAGGCCCCTGGGGCTGGACGCGCTCGGCCTGCCCTGCCAGCTCACCGGGTCGGGCATGGCCTTTCCATGGGAACTGCTCAGAAGCGCCCCCCTTGCCAATGCGCACCTGGTCGAGGACATGAAGCTCGGTCTCGATCTGGCGCGCGCGGGGCACGCGCCCTGCTTCTGCGACGAAGCGCTGGTCACCAGCCGGTTTCCCGCCTCCGAAAAGGGAACACGCACGCAGCGGCAACGCTGGGAAAGCGGGCACCTTGCCATGGGACGCGTCGCGCTCGGCGCATTGGCGGAGACTGCCACCTATCGCAATCCGGCCTACCTCGCCATGATCCTCGACGTGATCGTGCCGCCGCTGTCGCTTCTTTGTCTGCTTCTCGGATTGGCCCTTGTCGCAGGCGCGGCCCTGGCGGCGGGCGGTGCTTCGCTCGCATCGCTCATCCTTGCGGCCGTCAATCTCTTCCTTCTCGTCGCAGCGAGCATGCTTGCATGGTCGGCTTTCGGCCGCACGGTGCTGCCCGCGCGCGCCCTCGCCGCCGTGCCCGTCTATGCGCTGGGGAAAATCGGGCTCTATCCGCGCCTGATCCTCGGGCGGACGCGGAGCGGCTGGATTCGAACGGATCGCTCGGGCAGCGACGACCGCTGATAGCGTCTGGCTCCTCTTTTTCAGAGGCCTTCCAAGCCCGCCACCGGCTGCTCTCCGGCCGGCGTGGCGCCGGGTACGGCGGCCTACCCCGGCAAGCCGGGTCTGTGCCCCCCATCCTATCCGCAAAAGCATCCGATCCACCGAAAGTCTGAACCGGGATTGCGCTTCTTCCAAGGGCTTACCTCCGGCATGCTGAGGCAGGCCGCGGGTACACCTCTTAAGGCGTAGTCCCCGCCGCGTTGTTGCCCTCGCGGCCCCCGTGATATTTTCCGATGTCAACCTGGGGCTGAATAAATGGTTATGCATATCGACCCTGTGGCGGGGCTATCCTATTCTTCGCTGAAGCGCTCCCGCGCGCGCGGCGGGCTGAGCTACGAGGCTATCGCCTACATCGCCGCCGCCATCGACTTCCTGTGGCTCTTCAGCGCAAGCACCCTCGGCTATATCGCCTATGAATATGTCGCCTTCGGCATCTATGACGACCTGTCCCTCCATGTCGGGATCGGGTTGGTGGTTTCCACGATCTTCGTCCTCGCCATGAGCGGGGCCGGCGCGTACCAGCCGGAAAAGCTGGTCCTGCCGGGACAGCAGATCTTCAGTATCTGCGTGCTCTTCACCAGCACGCTCGCCTTCCTGTTCACCGTGCTTTTCTTCCTGAAGCTCGGCTCGACCTTCTCGCGCGGCGCGACGCTTTTCGCGGCCTCCGGCTCGCTCGCGGGCCTTGTAAGCATCCGCTATCTCTGGCGCTATCGCCTTCCCCATGCCATCGCGCGCGGCACGTTCCTGATGAAGCAGGTTCTGCTGATCTGCCGGGACGAGTTCTCCGTCGAGCCGCTGGAATGGAGGGCCGCCGAAAGCGGCATGGCCATCGCGCAGGTCATCCGGCTTTCGGGCGACGACGCGACGATGCCGTGTTCCAGCGAGATTCTCCACAGCGTCTATTCCGGCGGTATCGATGAGGTGCTGATCGTATGGAGCGAGGCCAACAGCGCGGCCCTGAAGGAGTGTCTCGTGGCGTTGAGACGCTCGACCCTGCCCGTGAACGTCGTCTTCGACGGCTTCATGGCCGGCATCATGTGCTACGGCTGCGAGCGCATCGGCGGCATGGCCGCATTCCAGACGCAGCGCCCGCCCCTGACATTCCTCGAGCGCAGCCTGAAAAGGGCGTTCGACGTCGTCTTCGCGCTGGTATCGCTGGCGGTCCTCAGTCCGATGCTCTTCATCGTGGCGCTCGCGGTCAGGATCGAGAGCAAGGGGCCCGCCTTGTTCGTCCAGTCGCGCAACGGTCACGGCAACCGAGCCTTCCGCATCCTGAAATTCCGCAGCATGACCGTCATGGAAGACGGCAGCGAAATCCAGCAGGCGACACGGAACGACAAGCGCGTCACCCGGGTGGGCCGCTTCATCCGCTCCACGAGCATCGACGAGTTGCCGCAGCTCTGGAACGTGCTGTGCGGCGACATGTCCGTGGTCGGCCCCCGTCCGCACGCTCTCGCCCACGATCAGCTCTACAGCAACCTGATAGAGCAGTACGCCTTCCGCCGTCATGTCAAACCCGGTCTGACCGGATGGGCGCAGGTCAACGGCTGCCGCGGCGAAACGCCGACGGTCGACCGGATGGAGGAACGCATCAGTTACGATCTCTGGTACATCGACAACTGGTCGTTCTGGCTGGACATCAAGATCATCTGCCGCACGTTCGTCTGCCTGCAGGACGTCAGCAAAGTCTATTGATCGCCGTCCCGGTTTCCTCGGCATTTGCCGGAGCGCGCAGCGCTCCTAACGGAGCGTTAACCAAACATGCCTATAGGGATGAAGGGACGCGAACTGCAAAAGCCAGCAACCCTACCGGCCCACACGATGTTTCTCGCCTTCCTCGTCGGCATGTCGACTGGCTTCTTCCTGGCACCGATCGCGCTCGTCCCGGTCTCTGCCCTGTTCCTCGCCATGACCGCGGCCTATTGGGTGCTGAACGGCGGCCTCAGCATGGAAAAGCTCGTCATCGGCCTCCTCTACCTCGTCATCCTGAATATCGGCTATCTCGTGGGCGCCCTGGTCCGCCGCTGGTGGTCCGCGCCGCGTTAGGCGATGTCCCCCGAACCTTCCACCATCTACTTTCGAAGGACCCTCGGCCCTCCTCCTCATCCTATTGTGGAGTAAGCGGCGATGGTCGCGTTTTGCTATACATGACATCGTGAGCCCGGGGAGCCTCGAGCCTGTCGCGGAGAACCCCGACTGGCGCGGTAGCGCGCCTCGATCATCGGCTCCACAGGGGTTCGCTAGAGTGGAGTTCATGCGTAACGGGCGAGCACGCAAATCTGTTTTCCTGACCGGATGCGGCTTCGTTGCCGACCTCTACATGCGTTCCCTCGCAAGCTTTCCCGATATCGTCCTGCTCGGCGCCCATGACCTTCAGCCAGATCGGCTGGCGACCTTCTGCCGGCGATGGAAAATACCGGCCTTTGCAACGCTGGAAGAGGCCTTTGCGGCCGCGGACGACAAGACCGTTTTCCTCAACCTTACCAATCCGTCGCAGCACTATGCCGTGAACCGCGCCATTCTGGAGGCGGGTTTTGCCTGCTGGTCGGAAAAGCCGCTGGCGATGGCCATGCCGGAGGCCGAGGCGCTCTGCATGCTCGCCCGCGAAAAGTGCCTGCTCCTCGCCTCCGCCCCCTGCTCCGTGCTGGGCGAGGCGGCGCAAACCCTTGGCCACGCCCTGCGCCACGATCTCGCCGGGCAGCCGCGGCTGATCTATGCCGAGCTGGACGACGGCTTCATTCCGCAGGCGCCGATCGAAAAATGGCAGAGCGAAAGCGGCGCGCCCTGGCATTACCAGGACGAGTTCAGGACGGGCTGCACGCTGGAACATGCAGGCTACTACCTCAGCTGGCTCATCGCCTTCTTCGGGCCGGTGGAAAGCGTGACCGCCGCCTCGGCGACCACCCAGCCCGACAAGCGGGGGGTCAGCGATTGCGCGCCCGATTTCTCGACGGCAACGCTGTTCTTCAGGGAAGGCATGGTCGCACGGCTGACCTGCTCGATCACGGCCAGCCACGATCACCGGATCAGGATCTTCACCGACAGGGGCGTTCTGGAGCTCGACCGCGCCTGGGACAACTTCGCCCCCCTTCGCTTCCGCCGCCGCTTCGCGCTGCGCCGCCGGCTCGTCGAAAGCCCGTTTCGCAAGAAGCTGCGATTGAAGGGACCGACCCATCCGCGGGTGGGGCGCACCGGCGCTGCGTCGATGAATTTCGCGCTCGGCCCCGCCGAGATGCTGGAAGCCCTGCACGAGGACCGTCCCTGCCGGCTGACCGCCGACTTCGCCCTTCACCTGAACGAGGTCACGCTCGCCATCCAGTCGGCCGGCCAATGGGGCGGAGCGACGAAGATGACGACCAGTTGCACGCCGATGGAGCCGATGCCATGGGCGGTCTGATCATCGGCATAACCGGTGCAGGAGGCTTTCTGGGACAGGCGGCCGTCCTTGAGGCGCGTCGCCGCGGCCATGAGGTGCGCGCCCTCCTGCGACGCGAATCCCGGGCCCCCGCCGCATGGGCCGGCGATGCGGGGATCACGGTTGTGGCGGCAGAGCTTTCCGATCCGGGGCATGCGGCGCGGCAGGCGATTGCCGAAGCCGACTGCCTCCTGCATCTCGCCGCCCGGATGGCGGGCAACGACGCGCAGATGCGCGAGGGGACGCTTGCGCCTACCCGCGCCCTGCTCGCCCTCCCGCCCCGCCGCCTGGTGCTGGCAAGCTCGATGGCGGTCTACGATGCGGGAACGCTGTCGCCCCACGGCAGGATCGACGAAAGCAGCGGCACGGAACAGGCGGCGGATCTGCGCGACGCCTATTGCCGCGCCAAACTCGCCCAGGAGGCCGCGGTGCTGCAATCGGGCGTGAGCGCATGGATCCTGCGGATCGGCATTCTCTACGGCGCGGGCCGGCTGTGGAACCCCCATCTCGGCCAGCGGATCGGCCGCCTCGTCGTCGGTCCCGGCAAGGGAGAGTTGCCGCTATGCCATGTACGCACCGCCGCGGCCGCCTTGATCGGCGCTGCGGAGCGCCCGTCCCGGGGCACCGAGATCGTCAATGTCGTGGACGATCCGCTGCCGGACCGCAAAGCGTATATCGCCGCCCTGAAGGCCCGCGGCGACGTCGCCTGTCACCTGCCGCTCGAATGGCGCATACCGCACTTCTTCGCCGGCCTGCTGCATGATCGGGGGCCGGGCCTGCTGCGGCGCCCGGTGATCGCCGCCCGCCTGAAGCCCCTTTCCTACCCCAACACGCACATGCAGGCCCGTCTCGGCCCCATCCCCGCCGTGGATTGGCGCACAGTCATGGAGGAACCGGCATGAGCGCCTCCCGTCCCGTCACGGCCTTCCTGACCGGGGAATATCCGCGCGCCACGGATACGTTCATCCAGCGCGAGGTCGCGGCGCTCCGCAGGCAGGGCCTCGATGTGCGGACCTGCTCCATCCGCCGCACGGGCGCCGAACATCTGGTCGGCCCCGAACAGAAGGCCGAGGCCGCAAGCACCTTCCATGTCCTGGAAGCCGCATTACGCCCCCTGACGCTTCTCAGGGCGCATCTTGCCGCGCTGAAACACCCGCTGCGCTATCTGCATGGCTTGCGGCTGGCATGGAAGACCGCCCCGGGCGGCGTGAAGGGACATCTCTACAACCTGATCTATTTTGCCGAAGCCGTGGTCCTCGCCGAATGGATGGCGCGGAACGGCGTCACGCATCTCCACAATCACATCGCAAAGTCGAGTTGCACCGTGGCGATGCTGGCAAGCGCGGTCTCCGGCATACCCTATTCCTTTACGCTGCACGGCCCGGACATCTTCTTCGAACCCTACCACTGGCGTCTCGGCGAAAAGATCGCACGCGCGCGTTTCGTGGCCTGCATCTCGCGGTTCTGCCGGTCGCAGGCCATGCTGTTTTCGGCGCCGGAGCACTGGAACAAGCTGCACATCGTTCACTGCGGCATCGATCCGGCGCGGTACGACCGGCCGAAAGCCGCAAGCGGCCGGGAACTGCTGTTCATCGGGCGCCTCGCGGCGGTCAAGGGCGTGCCGGTCCTGTTCGAGGCGCTGGAGACGCTCCTCGACCTGGAAGGCATCCGGCTGACGCTGATCGGCGACGGACCGGACCGCGAGATGCTCGAAGCACGCGCGCGCACGCAGGGTCTGCCGGTCCGCTTTCTCGGCTACCGCTCGCAGGACGACGTGGCCGACGCTCTTGCGCAGGCGGACGCCCTCGTGCTGGCCTCCTTCGCGGAAGGATTGCCGATCGTGCTGATGGAGGCGCTTGCTGCCCGTTTGCCGGTCATCGCCCCGCAGATCGCCGGCATCCCCGAACTGGTTGAGGAGGGCGTGACCGGGGCACTTGTGCCGCCGGGCGATCCCTTTGCCCTGGCGGCCGCGATCCGCCGCGTTTTCGCCGATGGCGCGGAAGCGCGTCGCATGGGCGAAAACGGCCGGGATAGGGTCGCGCGGGACTTCGACAGCATGACGGAGGCGGCGAAGCTGATACGTCTCATCGAGGCGGGCGCCCGTGTCGAGAACGCCGGCCGGCGACCGGCCACCCGGCGACAAGAGACGCCGGTCCCGACGCTCGGCGCCGTGGTGATCGGCCGCAATGAAGGGGAAAGGCTGAAGGCGTGCCTTGCCTCGCTCGCACCGCTTGGCCGACGGGTCGTCTATGTCGACAGCGGCTCCGCCGACGGCAGCCCCGACTTCGCCCGCAGCCTCGGCCTTACCGTCGTCGAGCTCGATACGGCAACCCCCTTCTCGGCCGCGAAGGCACGCAACGCGGGTTTCCAGGCGCTCCTCGATACCGAGCCGGTCGATACGGTGCAATTCGTCGATGGCGATTGCGTGGTCGCCGGGCAATGGCTGCGGACCGGTGCCGAAACGCTCGCCGCGGACCCGGAGCTCGGGCTCGTCACGGGCTGGCGCTCGGAGCTTCACCCGCAGGCAAGCGTCTACAACGCCATGTGCGAGGTCGAATGGCACCGCCCCGCCGGGGACATATCAACATGCGGCGGCGATATGATGGTTCGGGCGGAAGCCTTCGCCGCCGTCGGGGGCTTCGATCCGACCGTGATCGCGGCGGAAGACGACGAATTCTGCCTGCGCCTCGGCAAGGCCGGCTGGCGGCTGCGGCGCCTGCCGGTTTCCATGACGCTGCACGACGCCGACATGCGGCGTTTCAGCCAATGGTGGAGGCGCTCGGTGCGCAACGGCCATGGCTTCGCCCAGCTGGGCGTCATGCATCCGCCCCACCTGCAACGCGAGCGCCTCCGCGTCTGGCTCTACGGCTCCACGCTGCCGCTGGTCTTTCTTCTCGGCTATGTCATAACCCCGTGGTTGTCGCTGGCGGCCTTGTCGGTCTACGCGCTCTCCTTCACCAAGACCGCGCGCGATCTCAACCGGAAGGGCCTCAACCGGACCCTGGCGATCAAGCAGGCCGCGCTTCTGACGCTGGCGAAACTGCCGAACCTCCTGGGAATGCTCACCTATTACCGGCGAAGCTGGGCGGGGCGGGATATGCAGATCATCGAGTACAAGTAAGGATGCCCATGTCCATGCAGGCGGCCGTCAGGATTGGAATCATCGGCGCGGGATATATCGCGACCTGGCATGCGGACGCCATCCGCGCCACCGCGGGGCTGACCCTTGCCGCGGTCTGCGACCCCGCAGAAGAGGCCGCCGGATCCCTCGCCCGCACCTATGGCGTGCCCGCCTTCACCGACCTCGACACGATGATCACGGCCGGCCTCTGCGATGCGGTGCATATCCTCACGCCGCCGAACCTTCATCGCGACCTTGCCGAGAAATGCCTGAGGGCCGGCCTGCATGTGTTCATCGAGAAGCCGGTCGCCTTGTCGGCGCGGGAGGTGGAAACCATCATCGCCGCCGCGGAGGCGGCCGGCCGCGGTTTCGGCGTCAGCCACAACTTCCTGGGGCTTCCCGCCTATGAACGGCTCCGGAAGCTGAGGCAGGCAGGAGAACTCGGGCTGGTTTCGCGCGCCCAGATCGACTGGTCGCTGCCGCTCGCGCCGCTGCGTTCCGGCCCATACGGCATCTGGCTCATGCGCGACACGCGCAACCTCCTGCTCGAACTCGGACCGCATCCCTTCTCCTTCGCCATCGACTTGTTCGGCCCGCTCGATGTCGAGCATGTCAGCCTCGGCCAATGGATCACCCTGCCGGGCGGCGAGCGCAGGCCGCAAAGCTGGCGGATCCTCGCACGCGCCGGCAATATCGACATCACCCTCTCGCTGTCCCTGGTCGAGACGTACGACGACCGGTCCGTCACCCTGCGGGGCTCCTCCGCCACGGCAAGGCTCGACTACGCCGCCGACACGCTCGTCGTGTCGAAGGACAACACCGCCGACCTGGTGGCCAATGCGTTCCTGAAGGAAATGGGAAAGGCCGCAGGCCACGCCCGGGAAGCCGTCGTCAACGGGTTCCGCCAGGCCAGTTCGCTGAACCGGAAAAGCCCCTACGGCCTGAGCTTCCGCAATACGATACGAGCATTCTATCGCGGTCTGGCGAGCGGCCTTCCCGACGAGCGTTTCTCTCCCCGCTCCGCCTTGCAGGTCATGCAGGCGATCGATGCCAGCCTTGAGAAGATCCCCGCCCCGCCGGCACCGCTTCCGGCCCCCATGCGCAAGCCGCAGCCGCGCGTCATGGTCATCGGCGGCACGGGCTTCATCGGCCGCAACCTGACCCGCAGCCTGGTGCGGAAAGGCATCGACGTCCGCGTCCTCTCGCGTGGCGGGCCCGGTCCCTTCGCCGACATCGCCGCCCATGTCGAGACCGTCGGCGTGTCGCTGCGGGACGAGGACGGGCTGGCGCGCGCGATGGAGGGCATCGATTGCGTCTTCAATCTTGCCAAGTCCATGGACAAGACATGGGATGCCGCGCTCGAAAACGACGTCGGAACAGCGCTACGCATCGCCCGCGCCTGCCGCAGGGCTGGCGTCGGGCGCCTGATCTATACCGGCACCATCGCCTCCTATGACATGTCGCGGCCGGATCGCCCGATCACCGAGGACATGCCCTTCGGCGACCTGACTTCGCGCAATCTCTACGCCCGTTCCAAGGCGGAATGCGAGAAGCGCCTCAGGGAGACCGACGGCCTTTCCCTCGTCATCGCCCGCCCCGGCATCGTCGTCGGCGACGGCGGTCCTTTGCAGCATTGGGGGATCGGCCGCTGGCACGGGCCCGGGGCGGTCAAGCTCTGGGGCAACGGACGCAACATCCTGCCCTTCGTGCTGGCGGACGACGTGTCGGACGGTCTGATCGCGATGATGGAGCATCCGCAGGCCATCGGCGAGAGCTTCAACCTGACCGGCGAGCCCATGTTCACCGGCCATGACTATTTCGAGGCGATCCATCGCCGGGCGGGCGCGAAGCTGAAGGTCACGGGATCCAGCCTCGCGGCCCTCTGGCTGGCGGACGGCGGCAAGTACCTGCTCAAGCGCTATGGGCTGCAACGCAAGGGAACGCCGCGCCCTTCGCTTGCCGACTGGAAATCGCGAGGGCATCTGTCGCCCTTCGATAACGGCAAGCCGAAGCGCCTCCTCGGCTGGCAGCCGGAGACCGACCGCGAGGCCTTCCTTCGCCGCGCGATCGACGAGGCGCACCTCTTCTGGTGATGTTGCAATCCCCCTCGATTCAGGGGGCTTTCGGCACGCCCGCATGGCGGATGAAATCGCGCAGGAGATGGGGCGGATCGATCGCGGGCCTGCGTTGAAGCCGCTGCCGCGCCTCCCACAACGATTGCCCTGCTATCCAGGCCATGTCGGCCAGCCGCCCGTAGAGCCGGCGATGATGCTTGGAATAGTAGCGCTGGCGCGATTCGAACCAGTAGGGCGGGCGACGCCCGATCTTCCTGTCGCGCGCCGTTATTCCCGTCGACTGCCCGACGAGGTGAACCACCCTGCTCTCCGGCACATGCCAGCATTCCCATCCACGGCGGGCGGCGCGCCGGCAGAAATCGACTTCCTCGTAGTAGAGGAAGAAATCCTCGTCCATCCCGCCGATCTCGTCGATGACCTCCATGCGGACGATCATGCTGGCGCCCGATACCCAGTCGACGCGAATGGGCGCCTCGCTGAATTCCCGCACGACCCGCCACCGCTCAAGGATCCGGGTCATCGGGCCGAAGCGGACCTGGCTCTCGAATTCGGCGATCGGCGAGGGAAAGCGGAAGGCGCAGGCCTGCTGCGTCCCGTCGGGATCCTCCAGCCGGCTGCCGGCGATGCCGGTGCGCGGCGAGGCATCCATGAACGCGACGAGGGGCGACACGCCGCCGGGCCGAGGCACCGTGTCGGGATTGAGAAACAACACATAGTCCGGCTTGCCGAACCGCCCGATGGCATGTTCCATCCCCCGGTTGTTGCCGTAGGCAAAACCGCCGTTGACGGCGAGCGGCAGGAAACTCATCCGGTCCGACAAGGCATTTTGCCGGATCGCTGCCGGAATGACATCGGTGGAATCGTCGCCCGACGCACCGTCGACGACGACGATCTGCGTATCCTGCGGAACCGTTCCGGGCACCGCCAGCGCCGCAAGGCAATCCGACACCATGCGGGCGGTCCGATAGTTGACGATGACGACCAGCAGTTTCGGAGAGGAACGCATGAAACCTCCGCGGCGTTACCCGATATGCATCACCAGCATGCCCCCGCGTTCAGAGGCCGTGCTTCCCGCTCTTGTTCAACACGAACTGGACGTTCGTCCTCGATCCGAGCAGGGTCTGGCAGACCTCGACGTCGGAAAGCTTCGTACCGTCGGCGGCCAGCACCATCACGACGCAATCCGCATCCAGAACGAGGGGAACCGTCTCATCCGTTTCCAGCATCGGCGCCACGTCCAGGATGACGACCGACGGCTTCAGGCATTGCCTGGCATATTCGACCTGGGTCTTGAGGCGCTGGAGGGCGCTTGCCGGGGTCATGTTCATGTCGTCCCAGCAAGGGCGCAGGAAATGGGTCCTGATATTGCCGAATTCCAGCGTCGTCAGCATGTCCGGCACCATCTCGTTGTCGGCCCGCCTGCGCGTCAGGGACGGCAGCCCGAACAGCCGGGCCATGGCGGGAAACCGTATGTTGGCATCCACGAGAAGGACGCTCGCCCCCGGCATGCGGGCGAAGCTGAGCGCGAGATTGACGGCTGAAACCGTGGCCCCGCATCCGGCGGTGGGCGAGGTGACCGCGATCGTGTACGGCTGCCCCTCGCAGGCATCGCGCAGCAGGTTGCGGAGCATGTCGTAGTAGCGCGTCACCCAATGGCTGTTGTCGAACGCGACCACCCGCTGTGACCGCAGGAACGTCATCGACGGCCGGTTGACCTCCACGGGACCGAGCGCCGTCGAAAGATCGACCGTCAGGACCAGAGCACCCAGATTCTCGGGAACAGTCGGATTTGGCGAGGCGAAATCCGCTGCCATCGATGCCGCCTCCCCTCTCGATCGCTGGAACAGCTTGGTCGTCGTATCCATGGTACCCGTACTCCCGATCGTCATCAGCCTACGCGGAAAGAGTGCTGAAACTGCCATTCATATTCCTCTCGGTGCTCGTCTCCCGCCCAGCCAGGACCGCAGCCATCCCCGCCGCCTGGGATCCCATTCCGGGATGAGCACGAGGGCCCGCCCCTGAAGCAACTCTTCCAGATCGAACGCGCCGCGAACCGTTTTCCGGAAGAAATCCCCGAGATAGACGCCGGCCATGCCCGCAAGGCCCGCAAGCCCCACGACGGCGATGATCGCCGTCCGCCAGGAGTTGGTCGGATAAGCCGGCAGGTCGGGCGCCTCGATCATTTCGATGGGGGACGCCGTCTCGCTCTGCTCCAGCCTCTGGCCGAGCCGGGCCGCCTCATAACGGTTCGTCATGTCCTGCAGGCTGCGTGACAGGCTTTCCTTCTCGGCGCGGATCGCATCGAACTGCGCCTCCACTTCCGGCGCGCGCGCCACCGATGCGTTGAGCTGCGCGATGCGAGCGACCAGGCGCTGCCGCTGTTCGTTCAGGGCATCCTGCCGCACGCCGGTATTGGTGATCCGCTCGGCGATGAGCGCCAGCCCCTCGGGCAGGCTCGACACGTCGCTGCGGGCAGGCAATGCCGTGGCCTCATCCGGCTTTTCCCTGCCGACCTGGATTTCCAGCTCCTGCGCCTTCTGCTTCAGGGCGACCAGCTCGGGATGCGTCGGCGCATACGTCAGGGACTTCTGCGCGATTTCCTCGCGCAGCAGGGTAAGCTGGGTCCGCGCGCGCGAAGGCAGGCTGGACTGTTCGATGCCGAGCCGCAACTGGCCTTCCAGAAGGCTGCGCTCGGCATTGAGGGAGGAAATCGACTGGTCCAGCGCGGTCAGCTCCTGTCCCTTGGCCTGCAATTCCACGAGAACGGCCGAGACACGGTTGGGCAACGCCTCCTGGTTGGCCGTCAGGTAACGCGTCCACTCGGCTTCCCGCTCCGCCATGCGGGCGTCCAGCTTGCTCACCTCGCTTCCGAGAAACTCCACCGCCTCGGCGGCGCGGGCCAGCCGGGCTCGCCGGTGCTCGTCCATGATGCGGTCCGTCAGGTCCCGGGCAACGCTGGCGGCGGTCTCGGGATCACCGTAGTTGAAGCCGATGCGGATGGTGGCGCTGCCGCCGTATTGTGCCGTGGCTTCCGCGACCATCGTATCGAGCACCAGATGGTTGCGCACCAGCTCGGCCAGTTTGGCCTTGGGAAGCGTTGCCCGCGCTTCCGGGAACAGGTTGAACTTGTCGGCAAGGGCAAGCAGGCTCTCGCGCGTCAGCAGACGCTGCTCGATGAGCTGCAATCGTTCGTTCCCCACGGTCGGATTGACCAGCGACGACGGAATCTGCTGGAATTCCATGCTGAGAATTCCCTCGGAATAGTAATTCCTGGTGATTTTCGAGATAAAGAAGCCGCCCACGAGAAGAACGATCGCAACAGGCAACAGGAAATACAACGGCCGCTTGATAACCAGTTCGGCATAATAACGAATGTTGCGGATTACCTCGTCCATACGAGCCTCTCTTGAGCCGGAACCTGAAAATTACTGGACCTGGGTCGTGGCCGTGGCCTCCGAGCGTGCCGACCCCGCACCCGCACCTTCCGGCAGTTCCGGACCGGGTATCGCCCCCGTTTGGCGGGCGACGGCTTCGCCCACGCTCATGTAATGCACGCGCACGAGATCGCCGGGCTGCACCAGGCTCGTCTCCGTCGCCTCGATCTCGCCCGTCGTTCCGCCGGCCGAGCGAATGATGCTGTAGGCAAGCTCCTGTGTCTGGCCGCGCGAGCCCGCATTGGCATTCTGCCCGTAGATGGCCAGGATACCCTCGCTGTTGGCGATGCCGGCGCGCGTTTCCTCCTGCAGGCGGCGCGCCTCCTGCAACTCGACAAGCAGTTGCGTCTTGCGCTCCTCGATCAGCGTCTTGAACCGTGCCTCCTCGGCGACGACAGCCCGGTCGGATGCCGCCATTTCGGTTTTCAACTGGCTCAGCCGGCCTTCCAGCTCCGCGATCTCGCTTTCCCGCTCGATCAGCCGCGACGCTTCCGCCCCGCCCTTGGCGATCAGTCGCGCGGTGGTGTCGTAGCGTTGCCTGGCCAGTCCGATCTGCCGCTCGACCGCCTGAACCTGCTCGCGCAGCGCAGCGCTTCCCTGGCCGTACAACTGCCCCGCCTGGCGGCGGGCGTCTTCCTGCGTCGCCAATGCCTGGCGACGGGCGTCCATCAGGACCTGTTCCTGCGCCAGCAGGGAATCGCTGCCGTCCTCCTGCGTCATGTTGATGGAGGTTTCCCCCTTGATTTCCGCCTCGAGGCGCTTGATGCGGGCCGCGGTCATCCGTTCCCGTTCCTGGGCCACCTCGATGGCGCGCCGGACGGTCACGACGCGGTCCTGGTCCGTCGCCGAGACGACGGCGCGGTAGCGCCCGCCCGCAACGCTGATCGCGTGCAGCACCGTCATGCCCGCGCGGTAAGGAAAGGCGCCCGGCGTCATGACGTCTCCCGCGACATAGATCGTCTGGAGATGCATGGGATTGGGCTGCAGCATGATGGTGAGGTTCACGGAATTCTTGAAATAGACGCGAAGCCTCTCGGAGAGCGCGGCCTCCAGTTCCTCCAGGGAAAGCCCCTCCCCCTTCAGGTGCCCCGCGAGGGGAAAGGACAGCCAGCCGTCCGGCCCGATGGTAACCTGCCGGCGAAGGCCTTCCTGTTCGGAGACCCAGATCGCGATGCTGTCCCCCGGTTGCAGGCGATAGGTGCTCTGGCCGCTCGCACTGCCCATCATGAGGCATAGGAGCATTCCCGCCAAACCGAGCATCAAACGCATAGCACACCCCGGACCAGACATTTTCCTATCCCTGACGCAGGGTTAGGAGACTTGGAAATCGTACGTCCCCGGGCAGTCTCTGAAAACAAAGCCCAATGGCGTAGGCGCTTGAGAGCCGTGTGCGAATACGCACACCCACACGGATGATCGGGCCTCATCCTTTCGGACAGGATGCGCATACCGATCCGGCAGGTTTTTGCGCATGTCGCCATCAACGCAGGAACGATCGCACGGCTTCCCATTTGGCATGGGCGTCGCCTTCATACTCCTGCAGTCCCCAGCTTCCCCATTTGCTCGGTTCCGACATGGAGGAAAACAGCGCATAGACATCGCCGCCCGCCTCCCACCAGTTCCTGAGATGGTCGACATAGAGCGCCCCCATGCGGGGGTCCCGGTTGGCGGCGATGAAAAGCGCGGTCAGCTTGTCGTTGTTCTCGGCGCCGCCGTGGCCGACCAGATGCTGCCCGCCCTCATAGGCGACCAGCTTGAGGCCATGCTGCCGGGCGACATCCGCCTGGGCGCGGATCAGGCTTCTGTTCTCGCCCGCCACCTCCCCGGAAAGCGCTTCGAACACCATGTCGGTCGACCAGCCGCTGACCGCCTCGGCCCGCTCGGGCGAGCCCAGCCCCGCGCCGAAATAGGGGGCGATCGCCAGAACGTCGGCATGGTCGCCGACGCCTTCCGAGGAAAGGATCGTCGTGCTTGTCCAGATGTTGGCGGAGTGCGCCGCATAGACGCCGATCACGCGATCGCGGTCCTTACCGAACACCTCCTCCCAGATCGAGAGGATTTCCGTCGTCCGCCGCGCATAGTAGAGCAATTGCGCTTCGTAATCGTTCGAGGAAAGCCCGAGCTTCAGCCCCTGTTCCCGGGCGTAGCTCGCCTGGTCGAACAGCGAGTTCCACACCTCGTTCGAATATTCGACATAAACGGGCAGGGATGGAGCGAGCGTGTCGCGCACCCCCTCGGCAAAGCGGCGGACATACGCGTCATCCGCAAGATGGGGCATGTTGAACCAGGGGCGGAGCTGCAGGAGATTGCAAAGCTCGACCATGTATTCCAGCGGAGCGCCCGTTTCGGCCTTCCCGAAGACGTCAAGTCTCGGACGGTCGTCCCAGTGACGCTTGGGGGAGTTGTTCGTGCTCATCCAGTCCATGAAGCGCAGCGTCGTCATGCCGCCGAGCCGGTCGAGGAACGCCTTGCGGAAAGTGCCGTCCGGCTCGTGCTCGTAGACACGCAGGTTGCGCAGCGGGTCCTTCGCGTCCGTATCGACCAGTTGCGCTATGATGGCCGCATCGTTGCGCAGGTTCCTCACCCGGTCGCAGCCGGGCGTGCGGGCCTCCAGCCGCGCCCCGCCCTGATAGTCGAGCCGCCCCTTTCCGTCATACATGACCAGGAGCTCGCCCGGGAGCTGCTCACGGCGATTCCAGACCAGGAAGCTCTCGAGAAAGGACCCGCGCGGGACGACGGTGGGATAGCCATCGGCCCGCATCGGCGGCAGAGGCTCGTCCCAGGTGAAAGCAGCGCCCCTGGTCTGCATCCGCCAGCGGGACGCGCCCACGGCGAGATTGGAGAAGGGCCGTTCGGTCGACCAGTAGACCAGGCTCGCAAGATTGAGCCCGAGCGGCCCTCTTCCCGCAGCGACAGGCGCTGCCGCGCTTTCGCTCGTCGGGAGAAAAGGCAGGGCACCGGCCGCGCACAACAGCTCCAGGAAGGTTCTCCGGTCCATCGTCGCTCTCCTTTCGCCCACCGGTCGCCCGGCGCAAGACCGGGCAGGCATCCCCGGCCTCCCCGATTAAGAAGCAACATTCAAAGCGAGCGCAAGCGCTTCGATCAGCATCCGGCCCAACCATAAGGAGAGATCGCCTACCTCCTTTGGCGAGGGTGGGAATGTGATTCGAGTTGATGTAAAATTCTTCCAAGAGAACCTGAACTTTAATCGACAGGAAGATTTTTACTTTCTAAAATAGCAGAGTTGCCGAATTTCAGGAAGAAAACCGCACGGAAAAACACTGGGAAGCGAACATCGATGCCAGACTATTTGAAATCTCTGGTATATATCCTGGTCATTTCCATACCGGTATTCGTGCTCGCGAAAAGGATCGCGGTTCCCTTCATTCCGCTTGCCGAGTTCAAGCTCTGGCGAAACTGCTGGTTCCTGGCGACCGCCGCCCTGTTCTTCACCAGCAATTTCTTCATCTTCGCCCTCGTGATGCTGCCGCTTTGCGTCTTCATCCATCATCGATCCGCCAGCCCGCTGCATTTGTATATCGTCCTGATGTTCGTGGCGCCCTGCATCTCGGTGGTTACCGGCATTCCGGGTCTTTTCGGGAAAATCGTCGACCTCAATCCGCCCCGCCTGCTCGCCCTGTTCATCCTCCTGCCTGTCGCCGTCAGATTGTGGCGGGAGGAACGAAACCAGAAGCTGACCACCCCCGACATGCTGGTGGGCGCCTTCATCCTGCTGATCTCGATCCTGGCCGTACGCGATCCGCTTGCGACCTCGATACCGCGCCTCATCGCCGGCTACATCCTCGATATCGCCCTGCCCTATTTCGTCTTCAGCCGCGGCGTGCGGACTGCGCACGACGTCAACAGCGTCCTGCTCGCATTTGCGGTGGCCACGATGCCCGCGGCAGCCATCGGCGCCGTCGAGTTTCTGAAGAGCTGGCGGCTCTACAATCCGTCGGTGGAGGGGTGGGGCGCCTTTCTCACCGTGCCGTACCTGTTTCGGGACGGCATGCTGCGCGCGGCCGTCACCGCCATCGAACCGATCGCCTACGGCTTCGTCTGCATGACGGGCGCCGGCTGCCTGCTCGCATTGCGTGGGAACGCCGTCGCATCCACCTGGCGCCTCTGCGGGCTCGGCGTGTTGATCGGGGGCTTGCTGGCAAGCATATCGCGCGGTCCCTGGCTCGGCTTTGCCGTGTGCTGCATGGTCATGATGCTTGCCAGGCCTAAAACCAGCATCAAGCTCTTCTGCGCGTCGATCATTCCCGCCTTGGCGCTGATCTTCATTTTCGAGCACCGGCTGGACCGCTTCATCAATCTCCTGCCCTTCGTCGGCAGCGCGGATCCGGGGAGCGAGACCTACCGGTCCGAACTCTTCAGGAACGCGCTCATCGTCATCGAGCGCAACCCTCTGTTCGGCTCGGTCACCTTCCTCAGCGAACCGGAAATGCTGCGGATGATCCAGGGACAGGGCATTATCGACCTCGTGAACAGCTATCTGCAGGTCGCGCTGGAATTCGGCCTCGCCGGCCTCCTCCTGTTCACCGGCTATTTCGCCTATGTCGCCGTCAGGCTCTTCGTGTCCTACCGAACGGACGAGACGAACACGATCGCCTATTCCGCTCTCCTGGGCATACTTGTCGGAATGCTGTTCACGATCTCCACGACCAGCAGCGTCACCTTCATCCCGTATCTGTATTGGGCTTTCTCGGGTCTGTGCGTTGCCGCGCTCAGGGTCGGATCGCCCGCGCGCGCATCCGTCCGGCGACCGGAAGCGGCATCCGGGCCTTCCCCGGGCGCCTTGGGCGCATCGCCGGAACTGCGCCCGCGCATTCTCGGCCGGCACCGGACCTGATCCGATGGGCGCAAGAGGGTTTTCAGGATGGGCATGCACGGCGGTTCTCGGCGTCGGAATGGCCGCACAGCCCCTTCCTTTCGCCAATCCGTCAACGGCGGCGGAGCCCGCCGGACGCGACCCCCTCCCATCGCTCGACGGCACCGGCGGCAATGTCTTCATTTCCGGCCACAGCCTGACAGCGGCGCCCTTTCCCGACTACCTCGCGGCCATGGCGGCCGAGGCCGGCAAGCCGATCCGGTGGAACATGCAAGGCATGGGCGGCTCGTCGATGCGAAGCCGTTACCAGCCCCCCGAAGCAATGCCGCAGAACGGGATGCCGAGCCTCGATCGCAACGGCCGCCTCATCGACGCCCGGCAGGAACTTGTCCGGCCGACGATACCCGGCGGGGGATACGATGTCCTGATCATCACGGAACAGCACCGCCTGCTCGATTCGCTCGTCTGGCAGGACACCGTCCGCGCCCTGCGCGCCTTCCAGGATGCCTACATGGAGGGAAGCCCCCGCGGGACGACCTATTTCTATACGCCCTGGATCGGCCTTTCCGACCGTCAGGATCCAGGCGCCTGGATCGACTATGAGAAGGCGGCGTTACCCGTGTGGCAATGCGTCGTCGACCGGGTCAACCAGGACATTGCCGCCTCCGGCCGATCCGACAGGATCAGGCTTCTGCCGGCCTCGCTTTCCCTTGCATATCTCGTCGAGAGGCTTTGGCGCGATGACGCGCCGGCCGGCTTCGATGCGATGGAACCGGGCGCACGGCTCCAGGCGCTTTTCACCGACGATGTCCACCTGACGCCGCTGGGCGTGTTCTATACCGCGGCGGTGAGCTATCTCTGGATCTACGGCGGCTCGGCCGAAGCCATGCCGCTTCCTGCGCAGGCCGATGCCGCGCAGGGCGCAGCGATACGCAGCCTTGCGGCCGAATTCGTCGCATCGGCGGCCGCAGGCGCCCCCGCGCAAGACGAAACGGCCTGTAGAAGCCCCGTTCCGCTCTCCTTCATCGCCCGCTATGTGAGCTATACGGAACGCACCTATCATCGCGCGGAGTTGGGCATCGTGTCATCGAAGCTGCGGCAAGTCCGGGAGTTCATTCGCTTCGCCCTGCGGTTCCGCAAAGGCCTAGGATAGGCCGACGCGACGCTTCGCCTGTCAGCCAGCGGGAACCAGTTGCCGCGGAACAGCCCTCGGCCGCAGCAGGAGACGGTCGCGAACACGACGCTTGAGGGAATGCGGCTCCAGGATTTCACGGTCGCGCTCGAAGATGGCTCCGTTCAGGGAACGGTCGCGCCAGAGCGCCAGTTCCGCGCCCCACCGCGCGGCGACGCCTGGGTCGAGGCCGTCCGGCCGTCCCATATCGGTCGCCATGATGCCGGGCATCCAGGTGGTGATCACGATATCGGGGAACCGATCGGAAAAATCGGCGACCAGGGCCTTCGTGAGGATGCGCGCGGCGCCTTTGGAAACGCTGTAGGCGGAACTGGCAGGCTGCGGCGCCAGATCGGCGAAACTTCCCACATTCACGATGCGCCCGGCACCGGAGCGCGTCATCGTGGCAAGTGCTGCGCGGGTGCACGCGACCACGCCGCCCAGGTTGACCGCGACCGTTTCCATGAAGCTTTCCGGCGTTTCCTCCATGAAATCGCGATGGGGATAGACCGCCGCGTTGTTGACGAGGATCGTGACATTGCCGATCGTTCGCTGAATGTCGGTGAAGGCGCGTTGGACCGCCGCGCCGTCGCCGACGTCGACGAGCCTTGGAACGAACAGCCCTTCGGCGGCGCGTCCCGCGGTCTCGTCAAGTCCGGCCTTGCGGCGAGCGAAGCCGACGACGCGCACGCCGCGCCTGGTCAGTTCGACGGCGAGGGCCTGTCCCAGTCCCGCGCCCGCCCCGGTAACCACCGCGACGTCGCCGCTTGCACCCGCATTGGAATTGCTCAACAGCATCGGGCACTCCATCGAAGGATCACTTGAGAGTTTTTCATCCGCCAGTTCCGCCGCCAGCTTGTCCCCCACCCTCAGGGCGTTCGCCGCGATCGTGAGGCTGGGATTGATCCCCATCGAGGTCGGCATGAAGGATGCATCGACGACATAGAGGTTGCGCACGTCATGCGCGCGGCAATCGCGATCGAGAACGCTGGTGCGGGGATCGTTGCCGAAGCGGAGCGTGCCGCAGCAATGCGCGAAATTCAGTTCCGGCTGGAACGAGAGGAACATCGAGCGCTGCCCACGCAGCTTGCGCTTGACCATTTTCCGGTAGGCCCGCCGCCGTTCCGTCAGCTCGCTCGAGATCCGATATTCGAAATGCAGGCGGCCGGGGTCCTCCGCATCGAGCATCACCCGATTGTGCTCGTAGGGGAAATCCTCGATGATTCCGACGAAGACCTTCGCGCGGCCGAAGAAGCGCGCCGCGAGAAAGGCGGGGATGCGAAGGAAGGGCCGGATCGCCTTCAGCCGGCGCAGGGCCGACCTGTCGAAGATGTTCTTCAGGTAATGCGTGATCTCGCCGTAGGAGGCATCCACGCCCATGGCCTGGAAGGAACCGAACCTGCGGTTTCCCGCATAGTAGAAGTCACGCATGGCGATGGAGCGCGTCGGCCCCTCCGACAGCGCTTCGCGCTTGGGCCAGATCGCCACCATCTCGGAAAGATGGAACATCAGGTTGCGCCCGACGAGGCCGCTGCTGTTGGCGCACCCCTGCGGCCAGGCCTCGGACTTCGAGGCCAACAGCAGCCGGGGTGACCCGAGCGCGCCCGCCGCCAGCACATATCGCCTCGCGCGCAACGTGAGGACCTCCCCGCCGCGCTGCGCCACCAGATGGGAGACGCTGTCCTTCTCCCCGTGGATGACCTTGATTTCGCAATCGTCGAGAAGAGCGGCATTCGCCTGCCGCAGGGCCGGCTCGACGCCGGCGGAACGGCCGTCCATCTTGCAGGACCTTGGGCACTTGTAGCCGAAGCACATCGTGCAGCCCGGCACGAACCGCACGCCGAGGTGAATGTGATAGGGATGCAACCCTATCTTCTCGAACGTGTCCCGCATGGCGCTGTCGGCATGCGGAAGGGCCGGCGCCGGAAGCAGGCTCGAGCCAGGCTCCCCCGACAGCGGATCGCCGCTTCCGCAGACCTGGTACATCCGCTCCGTTCTTTCGAAATAGGGCAGAAAGGCGTCGTAGCTCTCCGGCCAGCCGCCGCTTGGATGCGAACGGCCCTCCACATGGTCGATGTCGTGCCGTTCCGGCCGCTCCAGCGTTGCCGCATAGAAGGCCGACGAGCCACCGACGCCGGCCCCCAACGGTCCGTAGAACAGCGATGCGCGCCCGTCGATCACGGCATGCAGGGGCTTCGGCCAGTAGCCGCGCACATGGCGCGCATGCTCGTCGTCGACGTCGCTCCTCAGGGATTGCTGCTCCGCCCGCGGGCCGAAGGGCCCCTTCTCCACCATCAGGACGGACAAGCCCTTTTCGGCAAGGCAGCGTGCGATCGTACCCCCGCCGATGCCCGTTCCTATAACGATGACGTCCCAGAGTTTCTCGACGACATCGGGATTCATCATTGCACCCTTGCCTGCGTGGTCATCCGCCTGGCGTCATCCATGACCGGATCGAACAGATGCCGAAGATCAAGCGCGGCTGAATTGGTGATGTGATTGTTGTCGAAGTAATAGGACCGGCCGTTGTGAAGCACCGAGCAGGTATCGGCGGCGCAAAGCCCGTTCCAGGAAGACAGCCACACGATCCTGTGCTCGGCGGCCAGCTCGTGGAACGGCTTTTCCGACAGCGCCGTGCGGCGTACCAGATCGGGCCTGGAGACGGCAAATCGCGCCGCGGTCTCCGCCTGGGCGGCGTTGCCGGAATGAACGAGCCGGCGCGCCACGTCGCGGGAATCGTAGAACGGCACCTCCGGCACCTGTTGCAGCACGAGGACCTCGAAGCGCTGCGACAGTTCCCCGATCGTCGCAAGCACCGCCTTCTCGAAAAGCGCCGGCTGCGGAAGGTCCTCGCCGGCCGTTCCCTCCGCCGGCGACAGGCGGATCGTGTTGGCACTGTCGCGCCCGACCCCCTTGCCCTCGGCATAATATGCCCAGCGGCCGATAAGCAGCACTCTTTCGATGCCGGGAAGCTCCGCGAACGCCTCGCGGATACGGGCATTCGCCCGCGTGCAATCCGCGTCCTGGCTGCGGGTGGCGGCGCTTTCCTCCTTGCGGATGTCGAACAGCGGCAGGCATCCCGCCCGCCAGATGATCAGGCCCGCGCTGCCCGTCTCGTCCGCCAGCCGCGCCAGCCCTTCCTTGAAGGCCCGGACATGGGAATCTCCCCAGACCACGAAGGTCGGCGGCTTGTCGGGGCCGATCGGGCATACTTCCACCCCCTCGAACGCCCCTGACGCAGGCACGCTGCAGCGGCTCCAATCCTGCAGGAAGTCGGCGGAGGCGTCGATATGCATGCGCACCGGGGTCGCGAAACGCTCCGCCATCCCGTCACGGACATAGGCCGTGCCCCCGAGGGCGAGCAGCACGGCGGAGGAGGCGGCCGCGCCGGCGAAAATCCCGGCCGGCTTCCTGAACCGCATCTCCCGGAACGGCCGCTCGACGAAGCGCCAGGACAGCCAGGACAGGCCCACGACCGCCGCAAACAGCGTGGTGACATGGAGCGGCCCGGCGATGGCGGCATCGAGGTAGTATTCCGAGAGCGTCAGGGCAGGCCAGTGCCACAGGTAAAGCGAATAGGATATCAAGCCGAAGAACACGGCGGGCGGTGACGACAGCAGGCGGTTGACCGCGTTGTCGCCGCGTCCGCCCCATATGACCAGCACGGTGCCGGCGACCGGAAGAACCGCCTGGGAGCCGGGGAACGCCGATCCGGGGACGACGAACACCACCGCTCCGCAAATCGCCGCAAGACCTGCCCAGGAAAGGACGGGCGAGGTCGCCTGGTCCTCTCCCCGCCCGTACATGTGGATCGCCAGCAGGACCCCGGCCAGCAGCTCCCAGATGCGGAACGGCAGGAGATAGAAGGTCGCGACGTTCGAGATCGGGGTGACGAGAACGCACATGGCAAGCGAGATCGCGAAGACGGCGCCCAAAGCCGCCACAAGCAGCCTGCGGCGCCGCCGCAGCAGGAGCATCAGCACCGGCAGGAGGATGTAGAATTGCTCCTCGAGCGACAGCGACCACGTATGCAGGAGGATCTTGCTCTCGGCCGCGGCGTCGAAATAGCCCGCGTCGCGAAAGAACTGCACATTGGACAGATAGGCCACGGAGGCGATGAGGTCCTTTCCGAATTCACGGAACTCGAAAGGCAGCAGGATCATGTAGCCGACGAGCCCGCTGACCGCGGCCATCGCGACATAGGCGGGCGCGATCCTGAGGATCCGGCGGACATAGAACGTCTTCAGCGAGATCGTACGCCGCACGCAGACATCTCTCCAGAGAATTCCCCCGATCAGGAAGCCGGAGATGACGAAGAAGATGTCGACACCGACAAAGCCGCCGCCAAATCCCGGCAGGCGGAAGTGGTAGAAGACCACCGAAAGCACCGCGATCGCCCGCAGTCCGTCGATCTCCCGGCGATGCCCGGCATTGCGGCCGCCATGCGCCTGCACGCGTTCCCGCACGGACGGCAGGGGCGCCGCGTCATGCGCGGATTGTCGTCGGGAGGCAAGCAGATCGAACAGGCTCATTGCGTTCACCCGGCACGAAAGAATACGCCCACGCGAGCGCGTCTGAGGGGGAAATGAAATGGCAACAGGGCGGTAATCGTCAAGAATTCGATCGGAGTAGACTTGCAGGCCTTGGATGGTGGAAAAGTCGTCCTGCATAAGCCTTTAGGATAGGCCGGTACAAATCGGGGCGCCGTGTCCGCCGCCCCGGCGACGGTTGGACGGGCGACCGGGGCACGCTCGCCACGATGCACGACGGCCCTTCCTACTCAATCAACTCCCTCAGGTAGTTTCCGTAATCGCTTTTGCCGTACCGCCCCGCCTGTTTTTCGAACTCGCAGATGGAGATGAAGCCCTGGCCGAGGGCAACCTCCTCCGGGCAGGCGATCTTGAAGCCCTGGCGCTTTTCGAGCGTGCGCACAAACTCGCCCGCTTCGAGCAGGCTTTCCGGCGTACCCGTATCCAGCCAGGCATAGCCGCGCCCCATGATGGAGACCTTCAACTGGCCGCGTTCGAGATAGGCGCGGTTGACATCGGTGATCTCGTATTCGCCGCGCGCGGAAGGCTTCAGGTTGGCGGCGATCTCGATCACGCGGGGATCGTAGAAATAAAGCCCCGCGACGGCCCAGTTCGACTTGGGCACGGAAGGCTTTTCCTCGATGGAAAGCGCGTTCATCGACTTGTCGAACTCGACGACGCCGTAGCGCTCCGGATCGACGACATGGTAGGCGAAGACGGTGCCGCCGGTAGCATTGCCCTGCGCATCGGCCATGAGCTGGGGAAGCCCATGGCCGAAGAAGATGTTGTCTCCGAGGATCAGGCAGCAATGCGACCCGTCGATGAAATCCGCGCCGATCACGAAGGCCTGCGCCAGCCCTTCCGGCCGGGGCTGGATGGCATAGGTCAGACTGAGGCCCCACTGCGAGCCGTCGCCCAGCAGCGTCTGGAAGTGCGGCATGTCGTGCGGGGTCGATATGATGAGGATTTCACGGATCCCCGCCAGCATCAACGTCGTCAGGGGGTAGTAGATCATCGGCTTGTCGTAGACCGGCAGGATCTGCTTGCTGATCGCGATCGTCATCGGATGCAGCCGCGTGCCGTTGCCGCCGGCGAGAATGATGCCTTTCATTGCCGTTCTCCCATCCCAATACAAGACGCGGTTAGAGGAGTGTTTCGCCCGAGAAGGGTGTCCACCACCTTCCGGGTCGAGATTCGCCAGTCCGGCAGCACGATGCCGTGGACCTGCCGGAGCTTTTCGCCGGAAAGCCTGGAATTGGCGGGCCGCCTGGCGACCGAGGGATACTGGTCCGAAGCGATCGGCATCACCTCGACGGGAGGACGTCCATAGGCCTCTGCCGCCTGCAGGACTTCCCGCGCGAATTCCGCCCAGCTCGCCTCGCCGCTTCCCGTCAGATGGAAGATGCCGCGATATTTCTCATCCCGATCCGCAGCCATTCGCCGGGCGGCGCGGATCAGCGCGCGGGCGATCTCTTCCGCCGATGTCGGGCATCCCCGCTGGTCGGCAACCACGGAAAGCCTCTCTTTTGTCTCGCCCAGCCGGAGCATGCTGCGGACGAAGTTCGTCCCATGGGGGGAATAGACCCAGGCGGTGCGGAAGATCGCGTGGTCGGCATTGGCCGCCGCGACGCGGCGCTCGCCATCGAGCTTGGAAGCGCCATAGACGGAAACCGGCCGCGTCGGGTCGCTCTCCACGTAACGGCCGGCCTTTGTTCCGTCATAGACATAGTCCGTCGAAAGATGGAGGATCGGCACGCCGCAACGCGAGGCGGCTTCCGCCACGGCGCCCGCCCCGGCCCCGTTGATCGCGAAGGCGAGGTCCCGTTCCGTCTCGGCCTTGTCGACCGCGGTATAGGCGGCTGCCGAGACGATCGCGTCCGGGCGGACGGCGGACAATGCGGACAGGACCGTCTCCGGGTGGAGAAGATCGAGCTCCGGCCGGCCGATCGCGACGATGTCGACGCCCATGGACGGGCCGACCGCCGCAAGGCAGCGCGCGACCTGTCCCTTACTGCCCGTGACCGCGATCCGCATCGGCCTCACGCCTGCTTTTCCAGCGAGCCGAGGCGCTCGCCGGCATAGACCTTGTCGCGCAAGGGTCGCCACCACCATTCGTTGTCGAGATACCAGGCGACGGTCTTTTCTATGCCCGTCTCGAATGTCTCCCTTGCTTTCCAGCCAAGCTCGCTCTCAAGGCGCGTCGCGTCGATGGCATAGCGGGCATCGTGGCCCGGCCGGTCGCCGACATGGTGGATCAGCCGCGCATGCGAAGTCGCGCCGGGCCGCATCCTGTCCATGATCGCGCAGATGCGCTTGACGACATCGATGTTGCGCCGCTCGTTGCGGCCGCCGACATTGTATTTCTCGCCGGGCCGCCCCCTTTCGGCGATGAGGTGTAGCGCGCGGGCATGGTCTTCGACGTGAAGCCAGTCCCGGATGTTCGTGCCCTTCCCGTAGACGGGCAGCGGGCGTCCTTCGAGCGCATTGAGGATGACGAGCGGTATGAGCTTTTCGGGAAAATGGTAGGGTCCATAATTGTTCGAACAGTTGGAGACGATGACGGGCAGGCCATAGGTGCGATACCAGGCGATGGCCAGATGGTCGCTCGCGGCCTTCGAGGCCGAGTAGGGCGACGACGGATCATAGGGCGTGCCCTCGTGGAACAGGCCCCAGTCGCCGAGAGAGCCGTAGACCTCGTCCGTGGAGACATGCAGAAAGCGGAAGTCGCTTTTCGCTGAGCCCGAAAGACCGTCCCAATAGCGCCGGGCGGCCTCCAGCAGCGTGAACGTGCCCACGACATTGGTCTTTATGAACGCGTCCGCGCCGGTGATCGAGCGATCCACATGGCTTTCTGCGGCCAGATGCATCACGCGGTCGGGCCGGAAGCTGGCGAATGCCTCGGCCATCGCATCCGCAGCACAGATGTCCGCCCGCACGAAACGGTAGTTGGGCGCGTTCTCGATAGCCCTCAACGAGGCGAGATTGCCGGCATAGGTCAGCTTGTCGACATTGAGCACCTCGGCCCCGGCATCGCGCACGAGATGGCGCACGAGAGCCGATCCGATGAAGCCGGCGCCGCCGGTGACGAGAATACGCATCGTCAAGTCCTCTCCACATACAGGGAAAAGCGATCGGAAGGTGCAATCTCCGCCAGCGGCGGCTGCTTCCTGTCCTTTTCGGAAAGAATGGCGTCGTCGGCACCGACCGGCCAGGCGATGCCGATCCCGGGGTCGTTCCAGAGCAATCCACGATCGTGCCCGGCGCTATAGGGCGCGGTGACCTTGTAGTGGACGATCGTATCCGGCTCGAGCGTCGCAAAACCATGGGCAAAGCCGGCGGGGATCCAGAGCTGAGCGCCGCTCCGGCCCGAAAGCTCGGTCCCTACCCAGCGGCCGTAGGTCGGGGAACCCGCCCGCAAATCCACCGCGACGTCGAAGACCGCGCCGGTGATGCAGCGCACCAGCTTGCCCTGCGCGAAGGGAGGCAACTGGTAATGCAGTCCCCGCACCGTGCCCTTCGCCGCCGAAAGCGACTGGTTGTCCTGAACGAAGCCGAGGTCCTCGACCTGGCTGCGGAACCAGGCATCCTTGAACACCTCGGAAAAATAGCCCCTGTCGTCACCGTACCTCGGCGGTACGATCTTCACGACGTCTGCGATGGCAAGGCGTTCCAGTTGCATCATGGCCCCCCCGATATTTCTATCATCAAAGGCCGCCGCGCCTATTCGCGCCAAAAGTTCATGGTTTTACAAATATTGGCCGATGCCCCGGCCGCCATCTAGTACAAAAGAAGTAGAGATCGCTTCGAGGGATTAGGAAGGATTAGCCCCAATTTAGTAGCAATAAATGCAGAAAAACAGCATCGGCGACTGAATTTATCTCGCGGGATGAACGTTCTTCCTGACATGCCATTGTTCAAAATGACACACAACGCATTGATCATAAGCACTCTGCTTGAAAGCAGCCCGCTTGGAAAGGCCGTCTATGGAAGTCCGCGTAAACAGCCGCCGCACATGCCGCCAGACCGGCTGCCCGACAGGCACCGCAATTGCCCATCAAATTGATGAAACGCAATTATCCAATAAAAACATGATGATACCTGAAATATAACCCGGGCTTGCTTCGCATGGAGTTCCTTAAAGTATAATTAGAATTATCGATACCCGGAATGAGCATTCACCTTTGCAACTAACTGGGGAAGCCAAATTGTACGAAAGAGCTATACAGACGAATTTATTTACGTTAAATTAGGGATAACTTCTTTACGAGACGTGCAGTCATCGTGTGTTTTCCTGTGCCGGGGGGCTTATGGGGAAAACGTGGAAGCCAAATAGCTAGATCGAGCCTAATCATATCGAAGGAAGAATATCGAATCATGTGTCTTGACATGGAGTATCGTAGTCATGGCGTCAGCACAGATACACACAGGCATCGCAAATCATTCCGCTCATAAGTTCTCTGATATACAGGCGATCAACGGAAAGCAGATTCCGGCAGGGTTTTCGCTGCTGGAGAAATCCATAATGGTGTTGGATAGAAGGGCCTTGAACGGGCAGTGTCTGGCAAGATGCCTGGCATCGCAGAAGGCCGAGATGGAATTCATCGCCGTCACGTCGGCAGAGCACTGGAAGTCGCTGGCGGACGATGCCCCTCCGCTCGTGGCGATCCTGCTCAACATCGGAGGCGAGAGCGCCGACGATCCGTCCGTGGCCGAATGCGTCAGGGCTCTCTCGATGGAATTCGACGTGCCCGTCATCCTTCTGGCGGATTCCGTGGACCTCCTGCAGATCATGAAGGCGCTCGAATTCGGGGCGAAGGGCTATATCCCATCGTCGGTGACGATCGATGTCTGCATCGAGGCAATAGCATTGTCGCTTGCGGGCGGCGTGTTTTTGCCGGCAAGCAGCGTGCTTGCGATGCGCCAGGTGCTTGAAAGCGAAGTCTCCGTGGAGCGCCCGCTCGACAGCATGTTCACGGCGCGGCAGATCGAGGTCGTAAACGCATTGCGCCGCGGCAAGGCCAACAAGATCATCGCCTACGAGCTCAATCTTCGTGAAAGCACGGTCAAGGTGCATATCAGGAACATCATGAAGAAGATGAAGGCGACCAACCGGACGGAAGTGGCCTACAAACTCAACGAGCTGTTCCCGCTGGACTCCTGAACGACGGTGTCCCGGCTTTTCGGGGCACCACCAGATTCCGATATTTTCACCGGCGCGTCTCGCCAATGAGCCGGATCAGGGTATCGGCCCCTGTCGCCGCGCTGAAGTCGGCGACGACGCGCGCACGGCCGGCCTGCCCGAGGGTTCGCGCCCGTGCGGGATCCGTCAGTAATTCCGTGATGGCCCCGGCCAGGGCCTCGGGCGTTTTCGGCTGCACCAGCAATCCATGCTTGCCGTTTGCGATCAGTTCCGGCACCCCTCCCGCGGCCGTGCTGATCGTCGGCACCTCGCAGGACATCGCCTCCATCAGGGCGACCCCGAGCGGCTCGTGCCAGCTTGCCAGCACGAAGACATGCGCATCCAGCAATTGCCGGCGCACCTCCCCTTCCGAAACCGCGCCCAGCAATGTGACCGCCCCTTCCAGGCCAAGGTCGGCGATCCGCGCCTCCAGCACCTTGCGATAGCCCGAACCGCCATTGTCGTCCTCCCCGGCAATGTTCAAGCGGACATCCCGGCCCTGCGCGCGCAGCAGGCGAACGGCCTCCATCAGGTCCTGGTGGCCCTTCACCACGTTGAGGCGCGCGCAGGAGAATATGCGCACCGGCTGCCCCGCAGGCGGCGGCTGCCAGGGCTCGGGACGCGAAAACCGCTCGGTATCCACCCCCATCGCCTGTACGGCAATGCGCGGCGGCAGATGACCGGCGAGCGCGACCTCCACCTCCCTGCGCAGCTTCTCGGTGATGACGGTCGCAAAGCCGGCATGGCGCCATTTGTACGGCTGCCCCGGACCATAGTCTTCGAGCGGACCGTGGAGGGTCAGCGAATAGCGCGGGCCGCCCATGCGGTGGGCCAGCGCCGCGATCAGGGCGGCGCGTCCGCAGGAATGAGCGTGGACGTGATCGATGCGCTCGCGGATCGCAACGTCGACCAGCCGGCGGGCCGCCACGATCGAGACAGCCAGGTCGCGCACCATGGCGGCGGGCTGCCCGCTCCCGGCGCGCCACAATTCGGCCGGCGACAATCGACGCAGCGCATCCGCCGCAAGGCGCGGATCGCGGCTGGCGAGATAGGTCGTGCTGCGCGTCGCCTCGTCCGACCAGTCATGCGAGATCAGGCCCGGCGGAGGCGGGCGGGTCGATAGCATCACGAGCTCGACGCCGCGTTCGCGCAGGGCCAGCATTTCGCGCCAGAAAAAGATATGCGTCTGTCCGGGAAACTGCGGAACGAGATAGCCTAGACGCAAAGGGGCAGCCATAAAAAACCTTGTCTTGGTGAGCGGTTTTCAAAAACAGGCGGGCATGTCCAGACAGCAAGATTGGCCACAGACCGCACCGTTTGGCAACCTCCCTCGCAAGGACAGGCCGGTTTTGCCGAAGCGACACACCCATGGACACCCGCAGGGCCGCCGAATGGCGGACGGGCGTTCAGCATATCCGCTCCGGACCGCCTTAACGGCTTGCCGGCGCGCGCCCGTAGAAGGAGCATGAGAACGATCGCCCGCCGTAGATGATCTGGCGGCCGGCTTCCGGCATCTGCATGACGGTGGGGATCGATTGCAGCAGCGTGATGAGGATGACGCCGGCGACGGTCCCCAGATACGAGCCGCGCCCCCGAGAATGGAAGTCCCGCCGAGCAAGACGGCGGCGGTGGCCGGCAGCAGGTAGGCGTCGCCCATGGACTGCGCGGCCTTCGAGGCATAGCCGGCGAGAAGGACCCCGCCGAAGGCGGAAAGCCCGCCCGAGACCGCGAACGCGATCATGACGATGCGGCGCGTGTCGATCCCGGAGAGATAGGCCGCGGCGGCGCAGGCGATCATGGCGCCCGCCGTTTCCGATCAAGCGCATCAAGATCGACCGCGGCTTCGTCTCCCGCATGTGCGGCGGTCAGGACACCTGCACCATCGTCCGCGCGATCATCGGGCTTGCCATGCGCTCGGCATGACCGTGGTGGCCGAAGGCATCGAAACGACCGGCCAACTGGAGCAGTTGCAGGCCTTCGGCTGCGATTTCGGGCAGGGATACCTGTTTTCGCCGCCGATTGCCCCAAGCCAGCTCGCCGCATGCTTTCCTTCCGGATCGGATTTTACGCTGCCGGCGAGCGTCCCGATGTCATGACATCCCCACACCGGCGATGAGGCCGGAAGCCATTTTTCAAGGCAGGCGGCAACGCCGCCGTAAACCGCCAGCTCATCCTTCCGCCGATACCCTGCTTTCGGCAAGTCCGAGGGCTGCGCGAAGCCTCGCTTCGCTCTGCTCGGCGAACCGTGCGGCGCAAAGGCGGCCGCGCGCTTCATCCCGTGGCGGCAACGGGCCGGAAAGCCGTTCGGCGACGCCCTCCGCCGTTGCGGCGACATGCAGGAGGTTTTCGCAAACGCAGAGGCGATGGGCGAGCGATCCCTGGCGCACGACGACCGGAATCCCAAGCTGTGCGGCGCGGCCGAGAATGCCGGAGGCATGATCGCCGGTTCGTGGATAATGACACCACACCGCATCGCTCGCGGCATAGGCGCCGAGCAGCTCGGCATCCGAGACGACCCGGTCGACCGTGACGCCGCCCGCCTCGCGCAGCACCTCGGCATGTTCGGCCGCGGCCGCCGCGACCTTGCCGCAAGCGATGAACTGATAGCGCAGGCGCAGCCGCCCGGATCGGGCATAGACGTCGGCGAAGAGATCGAACCCCTTCTGCACGCTCTGTCCGCCGATCGCCGTCAGCACGGCCCGGTCGCCCGGCCGCCGCGTATCGCGAAGGAGGTTCACGGCGGTGCGCTCCTCCTCCGTCAGGTCCCAGAGCTGGAAATCGTGGATCCAGCCGTCGGCGATCGACGAGAAGGCCGGGAAGACGCTGAAGGGAAGGACGGTGAGGGTCTGGACGAGGCGATGGCGTTTCAGCCGCTTGAGCACCGCCCGCTTCCAGCGGTGCGGCCAGCGCGCCGACACCGTGAGCGGCATGGGCCGGAGCAGCAGCCCGGTCGTGCGGCGACCGGTCAGCGCGCGAAGCAGGCCGGTCAGGACATAGAGGAGGAATGTTTCCTCGGCGGCCAGAAAGAGCACGGGCGCACGCGAAAGGAAAAGGTCGCGAAGCCGGGCACGGCGGCCACCGAACAGGCGCGCGACCGTACGGAAATAGGCGGCACGCCGGCCGGTCTCGCTCCGGGCGTAGACGAGCGGCGCATCCGGCGCGCCGGGCCCTCGCCCCGTCCGCGCCCATAGCCGCCGGGACGGACGGGAAATCTCCGCTGCGGGGTTCTCCGACAGGAAATCCGAACGCAAGGACGCATTCGACTTCGCCGGCAGCTCCAAGCTCGCCTGCATGGCCTCTCCTCGAAAATCGTCGCAGATTCCCTGCCGAAGCCATCGTGCTCCGAAGGGATCGAACAGCGGCCAGATGTCCTGTGCCGCGTCGCCCGGCAATTTCCCGGACAAAGGCGAACCTTGCCAGAAAACGCAACCATGTCGTTTATATCCAGACCTTAACTTGTCGTTAACAAATTTCAAGCGGAATTCTACAACCTGGACGAAACATCGGCGTGTACCGCAGCCTGGACGAAACATCGGCGTGTACCGCAGCAGCCGGACAATCCGCATCGCTTGCCGCGGCGGGCCGGAACGTCCATAAAGGCCGCGACCGATAGAACGCTTCCAGAGAGCAGGATGAACCTCAAGGAATTTGCCGCCCGCATCGGCCTCTCCCCGACGACGGTCAGCCGGGCGATGAGCGGGTATCCGGAGGTGAGGCCCGAGACGCGGGCCCGCGTGCTGGAAGCCGCCGAGCGGCTCGGCTACCGGCCGAACAGCAGCGCGCAGCGGCTCGCCACCGGCCGGGCCGGCGCGATCGGCATCGTCTTCCAGGGCGGCGGGCGCTTCGGTCCCCATTCCAGCGAGTTCATGGGCGGGCTTTCGACGCGCCTGCAACGGGACGGCATCGACATCCTCGTCTCGACCGTCGAGACCGGAGAGGAGGAAGAGGCCGCCTACCGCCGGCTTGCCGCCAGCAAGCGGGTGGACGCGGTGATCGTGCACACGCCGGCCTGCACGGACGCACGCATCGCGCTGCTGCAGACGCTCGGCCTGCCCTTCATCGTGCACGGCCGCAGCACGGCGAAGACGCCCTTCGCCTTTCTCGACATCGACAATTTCTGCGCCATCGAGACGGCGACGACGCATCTGGCCGATCTCGGCCACCGGCGCATCGCGCTCATCAACGGCGATACGGCAAGCACCTATGCGCATGATCGCGACGAGGGCTATCGCAGGACGCTCGCCGCCCGCGGGCTCCCTTTCGACCCGGCCCTGGTCGGACAGGGCGAGTTCACGGACGAGAACGGCTTCCGGCTGATGCAGGCCTTCCTTGCCCTCCCTTCGCCGCCGACGGCCGTCATTGCCGGGTCCATGATGTCGGCGCTCGGGGCCATGCGGGCGATCCGCATCGCGGGGCTGACGGTGGGCGAGGACGTCTCCCTCATCGCCCATGACGACGTGTTTCCCTATCTCAGCCCCGAAAACCTCGTCCCGGCCGTCACCACGACGCAATCGCCGATCCGTGCGGCGGGCGAGCGGATCGGCGACATGGCGTTGCATCTGTTGCAGGGGGCGGCGCCGGAGACCTTGCAGGAGGTCTGGCCCGTCGAATTCCTTGTCCGGGGCTCGACAGGCCCTGCCCCGCCGCTTTGAGCTAGACCTTCAGCTCGCAGCGTCCCCTCTCCGTCTCGATGGCGAGATCGAGGACCTTCTGGAGTTCGGCCGCGTGGCGGAAGCCGGGTTCTATCGTCTGGCGCGCCGCAACGGCAGCCGCAAAGCGCTCGTAGTTGGTCGGCACCGTGCCGGCATCGATGTCCCGCCAGACGGCCTGCTCGACATCCTCGCCGAGGCAGCCGCGCAGCTTCGAGCCCTCGGTCGAATGGATGACCTCGAGCGCGCCCTTGTCGCCATGCATGCGCAGGCGCAGTTCGTTGAGATGGCCGGTCGCCCAGCGGCTGGCATGGATGACGCCGAGCGCGCCGTTGGCGAAATCGACCGTCATGGTGAAGCTGTCGTTCGCGTCGAGGTCATATTCGCCGATGCGGTTGTCCGGCGCCTTGTCGAAGGCCTTCAGCCGCGCGAATATGTGGTCCACGTCGCTCGCCGCGCCGTAGCTGGCGAAGTCGAGGATATGGATGCCGACATCCCCCAGCACGCCGTTCGAGCCGTGCCGCGTGGAAAGCCGCCAGAGCCACTGGCTTTCCGTCGCCCAGTTGCCCCACGCCTTCGAGACGAGCCAGCTTTGCAGGTAGGAAGCCTCGACATGGCGCACCCGGCCGATCGTGCCGGCCAGCACCATCTCGCGCGCCTTCTGCAGCGGCGCCACGTTGCGGTAGGTCAGGTTGACCATGGTGACCAGGCCGGAGGCTTCGGCCGCGCGCGCCATCTCGTCCGCCTTCGCATAGTTCTCCGCAAGCGGCTTTTCGCACATCACATGCTTGCCCGCCGCGAGCAGCGCCAGCGTGGTCGGGTGGTGCGCGCGGTCGGGCGTCACGTTGGTCGCCGCATCGAAGCCGCCCCAGGCGATCGCCTCCTCCAGCGAGGTGAAGACGCCCGGAATGCCATGCAGGTCGGCAAAGGCCTTGACGCGCGAAGGATCGACATCGACGGCGCCGACCAGCTCGACACCCTCGATCGCCGCGAAATGCCGGGCATGGGCATTGGCCATGCCGCCTGTTCCAAGAACGAGAAGACGCATGGCTGCCTCAGCGGTAACCGGCTTCGCCGGCTTCATGCAGTTTCGGACCGCGCTCGACGATCGGCTCCGGCGCCTTTTCCACCGGCACGTTCGGCGCGTCGTGGATCGCCGCATAGGTGCCCTGCGGGTTGAAGGCCCATTTCACGCCGTTGACGAGCACCTTCTGCACGGTGGCATCGTGATAGGTGGGATAGGTTTCGTGGCCCGGGCGGAAATAGAAGATGTTGCCGGCGCCGCGGCGCCAGGTGAGGCCTGAGCGGAAGACCTCGCCGCCCGCGAACCACGAGATGAAGACCGTTTCCAGCGGCTCCGGCACGGAGAACTGCTCGCCGTACATCTCCTCGTTCTCCAGCACGAAGCTCTCGCCGAGCCCCTCGGCGATGGGGTGGCGCGGGTTGACGACCCAGAGACGCTCGCGCTCGCCGGCCTCGCGCCATTTCAGCGCGCAGGGCGTGCCCATCAGGCGCTTGAAGATCTTGGAGAAATGGCCGGAGTGGAGGACGAGGAGACCCATGCCCTCCCAAACGCGCTGCGCCACGCGCTCGACCACGGCGTCGCTGACCGCGCCGTGATCCTTGTGCCCCCACCAGACCAGCACGTCCGTCTCGGCAAGGCGCGCCTCGCTCAGGCCGTGTTCCGGCTCCTGCAGGGTCGCCGTCGTGGCCTTTATGGCGGGGTCCTTGTTGAGCGCGCCGGCGATCGTGTTGTGCATGCCGTCCGGATAGATCGAGCGCACGATCTCGTTCGTCTGCTCGTGGATGTTCTCACCCCATACGATGGTGCGTATTGCCATGTGCCGTTCCTTTGAAGCCGAAAATTGAAACCGCTTTCAATTCCCCGGAATCGCATAGAGGCCGGCCCGCTTCTTGGCAAGCGGGGTCCGTTCGATTCCGCCTCGCTTTCAGTGGAATGTCGATTTGGAGAAAAGGTTCAGCACGACGACGCCAGCAATGATGAGACCGAGGCCGATGACGGCGGCAAGATCGAGCTTCTGGCCGAACAGGAAATAGCCGACGAGCGAGATCAGCACGATGCCGAGTCCGCTCCAGATCGCATAGGCGATTCCAACGGGCACATAGCGAAGGCTCGAGGAAAGAAAATAGAACGCGATGGCATAGCAGACCATCATGGCAACGGTCGGCACCAGCCGCGTGAAGTGCTGCGCCGCCTGCATGGCGGAGGTGCCGAGCACCTCGAAGACGATGGCGACGACGAGGACGGCATAGACGGCGGTAAGGTTCATGACGGGTCTCCGGCGCTCGCGCGCGAAAATGAGGTGGGATCAGGTGCGCGAAAGCGTCAGCAGCCGCTTGAGCATGGCGCCGCGCGTTTCGGTATCCATGGTCGGCGCGCCGAGCAGGTCGGCAAGCCAGAGGCCGTCCACCGCATAGCGCACGAGCATGGCGTCGAGCGAAGAATCGGTGCCGACATTTTCCGCGACGTGCCGCTCGATCCATTGCCGCCAGCGCTCGCGCAGGTGCGGCTCGGAGATGAGGGCGACGGTCAGCACCTTCCACTGCTCCCCGTCCGCCATGCCCTCGGGCAGGAACCAGATGGCGGCATAGGCCCGCGTGAAGCGTCCCTTCGGCTCGGGATCGTCGCGCATCCGCCCGGCAAGCGCCCGCTCGAACTTTTCCGTCAGGTCGTCGAACAGCCCGTCGAGCAGCGAGAGCTTGTTGGGGAAGTGGTGCAGCAGGCCGCCCTTGCTGACGCCCGCCGCCTGCGAGACGGCATCGAGCGTCACGCTCGCCGGTCCCTTTTCCAGGGAAAGCCGCGCCGCGACATCCAGCAATTGCTGGCGGACGGTTTCGGGTTGCTTCTTGCGATGATGGGCTTTGCTCATACGAAAACATACCGTCCAGACGGTTTCATGTCAATCGGAGTGGCGTGGCCGAGCGCTTCGTCGCAGCCGCAAGACGGGCATTGCGTGCCGCATGGGGCGGCGGTAAGACCGGGACGAACGGGAAAAGCCATGACGGACAAGACGGAAAGCCAGGATCGGCAGGGCGAGACGATAACCCTTTACGAGGCGGTCGGCGGCGATGCCGCCGTGCGGGCCCTGACGCGCCGCTTCTACGCGCTGATGGACAGCCTGCCGGAAGCCGCCCGCTGCCGCGCGATCCACCCGCCGGACCTGACCGGCAGCGAGGAAAAGCTCTACGAATACCTGACGGGCTGGCTGGGTGGACCGCCGATCTACACGCAGAAGCGCGGCCACCCCATGCTGCGCCGCCGCCATTTCGTGGCGCCGATCGGCCCGGCGGAACGAGACGAATGGCTGCTCTGCTTCGTTCGCGCGCTGGAAGAAACGGTGCCGGGCGAAGGCCTGCGCAAGATCATCCTCGAGCCCGTGACGCGGCTCGCCCACCACATGCAGAACCAGGAATGAACCCGATGTCCTTCTCGCTCCGATCGGCAAGCCTTCTCGTCGCCGGCCTGATGGGCCTTGCCGGCGTGGCAGCGGCGGCGGCCGCATCCCATGGCAGCGATCCGCGCCTAATGGCCGGTGCCTCCGCCATGTGCCTCGCCCATGCGCCGGCGCTGGTGGCCCTCCATGCCGGCTGGCGCGCCGTGCGGACGGCGCCGCTCGCCGCCCTGCTCCTGGCCCTCGGCACCGCGCTCTTTGCCGGCGACCTCGTCTTCCGCCATTTCGCGGGGCACGGCCTCTTCCCCATGTCGGCGCCGACCGGCGGCGTCATCATGATGGCGGGCTGGCTCGCGGTGGCGCTCGGCGCTTTCCTGCCGCGAGAAGCCGCCTGAGCTCAGCGCTGCGGGATGCGGCCGGAGCGCAGCAGCCTGCCGGATCGCCCAGGCAGAATTCTTCCATGCTCTAAGGCTGCACCACCCTCGGCGTGAGGCCCCGGCGCGCTCCGCTCTCCGAATTCGTGGTGCAGATCGGCAACGCCACGGCCGCGCAGAAAGCAGACGCTCGCGCAGTGTGCCGGGTTGGAGGTCAACCGGAAATGCAGCTCCATGCCGGTCGGCGGACGATAAGATCGTCCCCCGTCTCACAGGCCAGTTCGGCAAGGCCGAGGAACCGGCTGCACACGTCTTTTCGCCAGCCCGATGTCGAGCGACCGCAGGACGGGCGAATATCGACGCGGTCGGTATCGACCGCCGCGCTCACGCGCCGACGACGGCGGTGAACCCTTCGAACTTCGGCGGGCCGAGATAGATGCCCCGGTTGTCGCCGGCGCTCTTGTGGGCCTGGCGGAAGTTCTCGGACTGGGTCCAGGCGACGAAATCGTCCTTGCTCGCCCAGATCGTGTGGGAGGCGAAGAGCGTATAGCCCTCCTCGGCGTTCGTATCGCCGCGCAGCAGGTGGAAGGACTTGAAGCCGGGCATTTCGGCAAGGCTCGAATCCCGCCCCTTCCAGATGTTCTCAAAGGCTTCCTCATGGCCGACGGCGATGCGGAAGCGGTTCATGGCGACGAACATGCAGGACCTCTCAGTCAGAACGAATCCCGCCGCGCACGGCGCGGCACGGGGAAGGCTACGACATTGTCGTTGCGCGCTTCAAGCGCGGATTCGCCCTCGAAGGCCGCTGCGCGCGCCGGCGGGCGGACGCTTTGCACCGGAAATTCCGTGGCATTCGCGCTTTCCAGCATGTCCGCCCGGCGCGCCAGCAGGGCATAGAGTTCCGGCACGAGGCCGTCGCCGTTCTGGGCGGCCAGCTTGTGCAGGCCGATCATCATGAAAGCCTCGGGTCTTTCGTCGCTCACTGCGTATTGTCTCCTTGGGTCATGCTCTGCAGGGCCCGCTCGAAGGAGGATTTGCTGCCGTTGCGCAGCGGCACGAAGGCCTTCTCCCACTTCTTGCAGCCCGTCTTCACGCGGATGCAGGCATCGTGGCTGATACAGTCGATGGGGCAGAAGACGCAGTCGACCGAGGGCAGGACGTTGTCGATGCGGGACACCGCCTCGCGAAGGCCGCCGTCGTGGTGGATGAGGTTGGCGCCATACGAGCTGGCGATCTGGCGCAGATGCGCCACCTGGCAGTCGCGGCCGCCGACATAGAGGAAGCTGCGTCCTTCGAGGCCGGCCTTGTTCTCGGCCTTCTCGTCGCTGTCCTGCCGCTGGCGGGCCTGCTGCTGTTGCCTGTGCTTCTCGCGCATCGCCTTCCTCTCCGCTTCGCCGGTCCGGCGCTTGACCTTGCTGACTTCCACGCTGCGGGGCGCCTGCGGCGCGCGTGGCTCCATGCGCGGGGCGGCCGGCGCAGCGGCCGTCCCTTCTTGCGTGGCCGTCGCCATCTGCTTGCGCAGCGCGGCAAGCTGGCGCTCCAGGTCCCCGATCCGCCGGTCACGCTCGGCGATCATTGCCTTCAGGACCGATTCCATGCGGCCCGCAGTCATCGAATTCATGCAGCATCCCCTTTGGCACTCCGCGTGGGCGGAGCCTCAGTTCGGGGCAACCTACAAAACTTGATTTTCAGAGTAAAGTATAAACATGACTATCAAAGTCATATTTTAGGGCAAAAAAATCCCGCCGGCTGGAGGACGGCGGGAAAGACGGTCTCAGTTAAAGACGATCGGCACGTTGAAAGGCCAGGATGCGCGCCCGGCGGCATCGGGAATCTTCGCGAAGGGCGCGGCCCGCTGCACCGAATCGACTGCCGCCTGATCGAGGGCTGCGCTGCCGGAGCTGCGCGCCACGCGAATGCTGCTGGCCTGTCCGCTGGCACCCACGACGAAGCTCACGACCACGCTGCCCTTTGCCCCGCCCGAGGCACGCCGCTTGGCGCGATTGATCTTGTTACGGACCTTGCCGGGATAATTGTCGACGGCAGCGTTGCCGGCCCTGGTCGAATTGCCGCGTTTATCGCCGCCGACGGAAGCCGTCCGCACGTCGAGCGATCCATCGACCTGGCCCTTGGTCTCGTTCTTCTTGGCGGTGCCCTTCTCGCCGGCCCTGCTGGCGACCTTCTGCTTCGGCTTCTTGCGCTCGACCTTCTTGACCGGCTCTTCCTTTTTCACTTGGGGGACCGGCTTGATCACCTCTTCCGGTTCGATCTCGGGCTTGATCTCCGGGATCGGGATCGCCGCGATCTCCACCTCGGCAGAGGGAACGATCAGTTCCGGCGTCTGTTCTGACACGACAGGATCGACCGGCGCGATCTCGGTCGTCTCGGGCTCAATTTCGGTGGGCTGGATCGCCGCCACCGCCTGCGGTTCGGTGATGTCGGGCTGGATCTCCTCCGGCGTGATCGCCTCTTCCGGATTGCCGGATTCGACCGCGTCGAAGGCGCTGCTGCCGAGCATCGCCACTTCAGCGACGACGCCCCCGGCGATCTGGGCCTCTTCTTCCGGCGGCGCCGGCGTCATGGAGAGAATCGCGGCCGCCCCGGCATGGGCCAGCAGGGAAAGGACACCCGCACCGATCCAGAGCCACTTGCTTCCAGCCATCGTACTACACCCGTCATTGCGTTTCTTGCGCTGCCCGCGTCATGCGGCGCGCCACTCGCCTCAGCCTTCCAGACCCGCCGACGCCTTGCTGCGCGTGACGATGCCGCCCATGCAGCGGCCCTTGTCGAGCCCCTCGCCCTCGCAGACCGGCGCGTCGTTGATCAGGAGGTTCTTCACCGTCTCGCACTTGATGCCCGGCACATCGAACTGGCGCACCTTGGACTTGCCCGCCGGCAGGTCGCGGAAATCGAGCAGCGCCAGGCGCTCGACAGTGCCCTTGTCGTTGAAGATGACGAATTCGAAGGAGACCTTCGAAATGTTCTGCGCCAAGCCGTTCTCGGCGACGAAGGTAAAGAGGCAGCCCTTCTGCGAACCGGCGAGCGCATTGAGCTCGACAACGAGCCCCTTGGCCGCGGCGGCCTCCTGCGCGGCGGCGCCGCTCGCGGCAGCGACGGCAAGCATCGACGAGAGAAGAATGGTGCGCACGGTCATGGCCTCGCCTGTTCGAAATTCCGCCTCGGCAGCCTCACAAAGAATTAACATGACTTTACGGCACCGGTATTGCGCGTATAAATAAATATGAGTAAGCAAGTCAAGATAGAAACGCCAAATTCCCCGTCAAACCTCTGTTTCGCTTGGAAAATCAAGTGCGCGGAGAGCCGCGGAAAGTGGCATCGAGCATTTGGATGAAGGCCGCGCCATGACCAACACGACCCGACCCACCCCCGCCGATATCCGCGCATTCCGCGCCGAGAACCCGAAGATGCGCGAGCGCGACATCGCCGCCCAGCTCGGCATTTCCGAGGCGGCCCTGGTCGCGGCCGAGGTCGGCCTTACGGCCATCCGCATCGACGGCGACGCCAACCGGTTCCTGGAGCGCTCCGAAGCGCTCGGCGAGGTCATGGCGCTCACCCGCAACGAAAGCGTCGTGCACGAGAAGATCGGCGTGTTCGAGAAGATCAACACCGGCAAGCACGCCTCCATCGTGCTCGGCGAGAACATCGACCTGCGCATCTTCCCCGGCGTCTGGGCGCACGGCTTCGCCGTGACCAAGACGGACGGCGAACAGGTCCGCCGCAGCCTGCAGTTCTTCGACAAGGCCGGCAACGCCGTGCACAAGGTCCACCTGCGCCCGGCCTCCAGCCTGGCAGCCTACGAGGCCATCGTAGCCGACTTCCGCCTGGAGGACCAGTCGCAGGAATTCGTCGAGGTCGTCTCCGAAAAGACCGTGGAGACAGGGCCAGTCGACGTCGCGGCGCTGCGCGAGAGCTGGAGCGCCATGACGGACACGCACCAGTTCTTCGGCATGCTGCGCAAGCTGAAGATCGCCCGCCAGGACGCCGTGCGCAGCGTCGGCGAGGATTTCGCCCACGAGGTCCGCGCCGATTCCGTTACCGCGCTGCTGCGCGCCTCCGCCGAGCGCGAGGCCGACATCATGTGCTTCGTCGGCAACCACGGCACGATCCAGATCCACACAGGTCCGGTGAAGAATATCCAGCCGATGGGCCCGTGGATCAACGTCATGGACCCGACCTTCCACATGCACCTGCGCACGGACCACATCGCCGAGTGCTGGGTCGTCCGCAAGCCGACCTCGGACGGCCACGTCACCTCGCTCGAAGCCTATGACGCGAGCGGCGAGATGATAGTCCAGTTCTTCGGCAAGCGGAAGGAAGGCATGAGCGAGCGCACCGACTGGCGCGAAATCCTCGGCAGCCTGCCGCGCCCCGACAGCGCCGCCGCCTGAAGACGAATGCCACCAGGGATCACGATCCAAGGACCACGACCATGAGCAAGAGCTTCGACCTCCGCCGCGCCCGCCCGTGGGAAGTGGCCCTCACCGTCTTTGCGCTTTCCGCGCCGCTTCTGGTGCCCTTTGTCGCCCACGGCGACGGCGGCTTCATCCGCAGGGCCGTCGCGCAGGAAATGCAGCAGGTCGATACCTCCAAGCTCGTGACGATCGGCGGCGCGGTGACGGAAATCGTCTACGCGCTCGGCGAAGGCGGCCGGATCGTCGCGCGCGATTCCACCAGCATGTATCCCGAGGAAGCGATGAAGCTGCCCGACGTCGGCTACATGCGCGCCCTCTCGCCGGAAGGCGTCATCGCCGTCAACCCGACCGCCATCCTCGCCGTCGAAGGCAGCGGCCCGGCCGATGCGCTGGCCGTGCTCAAGAGCGCCGGCATCCCCTTCGAGACCGTGCCGGAAGGCTATGACCGCGCCGCGATCCTCCGGAAGATCGATGTGGTCGGCAATTTCCTCGGCGTGCCGGAAAAGGCAAAGGCGCTGGAGGACAAGGTCGGCGCGGAACTCGACGCCGCCATCGCCGACGCCGCCAAGCGGCCGGCGGACCAGCGCAAGCGCGTGCTCTTCGTCCTCAGTTTCCAGAACGGCCGCATCATGGCCGCCGGCAACCATACGGCGGCGGACGGCATCATCGGCCTTGCCGGCGCGGTCAACGCCACCGACAGCACCTTCGAAGGCTACAAGCCCCTCACCGACGAGGCGGTCATCAATGCAAAGCCCGATGTCGTCATGGTCATGACGCGCCCTGGCGCCGGCAGCACGGACGAGGAAGTCCTCGCCCATCCGGCAATCGCCGTGACGCCGGCCGGCCAGAACAAGGCGATCCTGCGCATGAACAGCCTGCACCTGCTCGGCTTCGGCCCGCGCACCGCCTCCGCCATCAGCGACCTCAACAAAGAACTCTACGGCAAGCCCGGCAATGTCTCTCAATGATGCCGTGCGCAATCCGTTTGCGCGTGGTTCCCTTCTGATGCGCTCCGGCACGACGGCCGGCGACCGGACGGCGATCGCACGCCTGACGCTGGTCGTGCTCGTCATCCTCTCGGCCGTCGCGCTCGCCCTGTCGGTCGCGACCGGTGCTTCGGATGCCTCCGCCGTCAATGTCATCGGCGCGCTCCTCACCGGCGCCGACGACACTGCGCTCAGCATGCGCGACCGCATCATCGTCTTCGACATCCGCATGCCCCGCGCCCTGCTCGGCTTCCTCATCGGCGCGGCGCTCGCCATGTCCGGCGCGGTCATGCAGGGTCTTTTCCGCAATCCGCTCGCCGATCCCGGCCTCGTCGGCATCTCCTCCGGCGCCGCGCTCGGCGCGGTGCTGATGATCGTGCTCGGCAGCGCCCTGCCCGCGGGCGTCATGCTGGCGCTCGGCGCCTATGCGCTGCCGTTCGCCGCCTTCGTCGGCGGCCTCCTCACGACGCTGCTGCTCTACCGCATCGCCACGCGCGGCGGACAGACCTCCGTCGCCACGATGCTCCTTGCCGGCATCGCCATCGCCGCCCTCGCCGGCGCCGTCACCGGCATCCTCATCTACATGGCCGACGACAAGCAGCTTCGCGACATCACCTTCTGGGGCCTCGGCTCGCTCTCCGGCATGACCTGGGTGAAGCTCTTCGCCGCCGGCCCGATCATCCTCATCGCCCTTCTCGTCGTGCCGTTCCTGTCGCGCGGGCTGAACGCCATCACGCTCGGCGAGGCGGCCGCCTTTCACATGGGCGTGAAGGTGCAGCGGCTGAAATACACCGCCGTCGTCGCCGTGGCGGGCGCGGTCGGCGCCTCGGTCGCCGTCAGCGGCGGCATCGGCTTCGTCGGCATCGTCGTGCCGCATCTCCTGCGCATCGTCATCGGCCCGGACCACCGCTACCTGCTGCCGGCCTCCGCGCTGCTCGGCGGCGTGCTGATGCTCGGCGCAGACATGCTGGCGCGCACCCTCGTCGCCCCTGCCGAACTGCCCATCGGCATCATCACCGCGCTTGCCGGCGCGCCCTTCTTCCTCTGGGTGCTGCTGCGCGACCGCACGCGCAACGGCTGGTAGGACCATGATCACCGCAAGGAACCTCACGGTCAGCCTGTCCGGCAAGACCATCGTGCACGGCGTGTCGCTCCAGGCGAAGGCCGGCGCGCTCACCGCCATCGTCGGCCCCAACGGCTCGGGCAAGACGACGACGCTGAAGGCGATCGCCGGGGAACTGGCCAGCAAGGGCGACATCGCCATCAACGGCCACGACATCCGCGCGCTCGAACCCTGGCAGCTCGCCATCAAGCGCGCCGTGCTGCCGCAGGCCGCCACCATCGCCTTTCCCTTCACCGTGCGCGAGATCGTCCGCCTCGGCCTCACCGTCGGCCCCAACCGCCACGCCGAGCGCGTCGATGCCATTACCGCAGACGCGCTGGCCGCCGTTGATCTCGCGGGCTTCGCCGGCCGCTTCTACCAGGAGCTTTCCGGCGGCGAGCAGCAGCGCGTGCAGCTTGCCCGCGTGCTCTCGCAGATCTGGGAGCCGATGCTCGACGGCGAGCCCTGCTTCCTGATGCTCGACGAGCCGGTCTCCGCCCTCGACATCCGCCACCAGCTCGCCATCATGCAGCTTGCCCGGCGCTATTGCGAAGGCGGCGGCGGCGTGATCGCCGTCATGCATGACCTCAACCTCACCGCCATGTTCGCCGACCATATGGTGATGATGAAGGGCGGGCGCATCGAGCGCGCCGGACCGCCGGTCGAGGTGATGACGGACGACGCGATGGAGGCCGTCTTCGGCTGCCGCATGCGCATCAATGGCGTGCCTGCCGCAGGCGTGCCCTTCGTCCTGCCCCACACCGCTTCGGCCTGATTTTCCAGCGCCTTACGGAACCTTTTGCCGCAGTGCGCGTTTCCCGCCCCGAAAGACCGTTCCGCCAAGAGGGTGGAGCGCTGTTCTGCCCGCGCCCGCGGGCGACCCTAAAAGGAGAAACGGCATGGCCAACGGAATGTTTTCGTCCCGCAGCAAGAACCTTCGCGATGGGCTTAAGGAAGATGCGCAGGCCGTCGAGGACCAGATCGCGGACCTGCGCGAGGAGATCGCCTCGCTCGCCCGCGTTCTCGCCGACGACGCGTCCAGCCGCGCCGGCAGCATCCGCAAGAAGGCCCGCGCCGCCAAGGCCGGCGTGAGCGATGCGGCGCACGGCCTCAAGGACCGGGCGGAAAGCGACGTCCGCGACATGATCGCCGCCGGGGAAGACATCCTGGCCGAGTTCCAGGCCCGCTACCAGGATTCCGGCCGCAAGGCCCGCAAGGCCGTGCAGGATCATCCGCTCACCACGCTCGGCGTCGCCGCCGCTGCCGGCTTCGTTCTCGCCGCCCTGCTGCGTCGCTGATTTCCTTCTTTCATGACAGGGGACGCCCGCCGGGCGGCCCCGCAATCTCATCCGGAGCACACGGCATGCTGTCACTGGGGGCCATTCTCATGCAAAACCTCGTCACCCGCGTCACCGACCGGGTGGACGAGACGGTCGAGGTCGCCAAGCGCAACGCGATCGGCGGCGTCCTCATCGGCCTCCTCCTCGTCACCGCCTATGTGCTGGCGGTGGTCGGCGCCGCCGTGGCACTCGCCCACCGCTATGGCGCCGTCCCTGCCCTCTTCGGCCTTGCCGGTGGTTTCCTGGTCCTGGCGCTCATCGTTCTTGCCGTCGTCGCCGCGCGCAACAAGCGGGAGCGGGAACTTCGCCGCATCCGCCGCGACCAGCTCGCCGCCCGGCGTGACCTGATGGCCGCCGCGGCCACGGCCGCCTCGAGGAAACCCTTTGCAGCCACGGCTGTCGCGCTCGCGCTCGGATTCATGCTCGCGCCGAAATCCCGCCGCCGCGACGACTGATCACCCGGCACTGCCCTGGAAACGGCAATTCCCTGAAAAGGCCGCTCAGAGCGGCATGCGGATGACAGCGGTGGCGCCCTTCGGCAGATACTCGACATGCACGCTGCTGCCGAGAATCTTGTCGAGGCTGCGCTCGATCAGCACCGAGCCAAAGCCGCGCCGTCCGTCCGGATGCACCGGCGGCCCGCCAACCTCGTGCCAGGTCATGTGGAGCACGCGCTGGCCCTCCTCGCTGACCACGCGGGCGGCGATCACCACCTTGCCGCTCCGCACCGAGAGGGCCCCGTACTTGCGGGCATTGGTGGCGAGTTCGTGCAGCACCAGGCCGAGACCGACCGCCTGGTCCGGCCCGAGTTCCACCTCGTCCTTGTGGATCTCGACCTGGCTGTCGTAGTCGAGCGCATAGGGCATGATCTGCTTCTGCAGCAGCATCTTCAGGTGGATGACGCCCCATTCGTGATCGCTGAGCAGGCCATGCGCCTCGGAGAGCGATTGCAGGCGTCCCGCGAAGGCATCCATGAACTCGACGGGATCGCTCGTCTGCCGCAGGGTCTGGCGGGCCAGCGATTGCAGCATGGCGAGCGTGTTCTTGACCCGGTGGTTCAGTTCGCGCAGCAAAAGCCGCGTGCGCTCGGAGGCGAGTTGCCCGTCCGTGACGTCGACATTGATGCCGAGGAACACGGAGGGGCGGCCCTCCGCATCCCATTCGTGCACGCGGCCGCGGCCGAGCAGCCAGCGGCCGGACTTGGCCGCACGGAACAGGCCGTCATATTCCTTGCCCGAGGCGAGCGCATTGCGCAGGTGGTCTATGGTCGCCTTGCGGTCGAGCGGATGCACCGCCGCGAAGAACTTCCGCGCGCTCATCGGCCTGGCCGGCTTGACGCCGAGCATGCGGTAGAAGATCTCGTTGCCGGCAACGACGCCGGTCGGGATTTCCCAGAGCCAGCTTGCGACATTGGCCGCATCGAGCGCCAGCGCATGGCGCTTTTCATCACGCGAGAGAGCCTCTGCCGCCAACATGCGCCGCCGCGCCTCCTCCTTCAGCTTGATCAGCGAGCCGGCGAGCGAGGCGAGTCGCTCCAGCCGCGGCAGGAGATCAGGCGCGGTGCGTGCATGGGGCTTCGTATCGAAGACGCAGACCGTGCCGATCGCCTCCCCGTCGGCGATGATCGGCACCCCCGCATAAAAGCGCAGGTGCGGCTCGTCCGTGACGCTGGGCAGCTTGGAAAAATCGCTGTCCGCGCGGGCATCGGCCAGGATCAGCGGCTTGCCGCCGCCCAGCGCGATCATGCGCGCGCAGAAAGAATCCTCCGAAGGCGCCCGGATTTCCGGCGTGCCCTGGCGCGCCAGGAACCACTGGTCCGTGCGGCCGAGAATGGTGACGAGGGAAATCGGTGCGGAAAAGAGCGCAGCGGCAAGGGCGGCGATATCGTCGAAATCGGGGTCCGGCCCAAGGAACATCGGCATGGCGGCGTCGAGCGCCGCAAGACGCTTCGGCGCCCCCAGAACCGCGGCAACATCGGACGGCAATGGCTGAATGTTATCCTTCATGCTTTTCCGGTACGCGATTCCGTGCCCGTTTTCACCCGCAACACGCGAGGACGGTGGCAATCACGTCTGTTTCCCCTCAATCTTCTCGCCGTCCGCCGTAACGGCGGACGGCCTGGCGTGTCCGTCAGGATGCGAAGGCGCGCGACGTGATCGGCGCCGACACCGCGTCGGGACCGTAGTCGCTTTCACCGCTGACCTGCAGAAGCTCCTGCAGGCGCTGGCGGGCGCGGTTCACGCGGCTCTTGATCGTACCGAGCGCGCAACCGCAAATCTCCGCCGCCTCCTCATAGGAAAAGCCCGACGCCCCCACAAGGATGATCGCCTCGCGCTGCTCGTCCGGCAGCTTTTCCAGCGCCTTCTTGAAGTCCTGCATGTCGAGCGAACCGTATTGCGAGGGATGCTGCGCGAGGTTCTCGGTAAAGATACCGTCGGAATCCTGAACCTCGCGGCCACGCTTGCGCAGCTTGCTGTAGAGCTCGTTGCGCAGGATCGTGAAGAGCCATGCCTTCATGTTCGTGCCCATCTCGAACTGCTCCTGCTTGGCCCACGCTTTCATGATCGTGTCCTGCACGAGGTCGTCGGCCTGGTCGTGGCGGCCGATCAGGGAGATGGCGAAGGCGCGAAGGCTCGGCAGTACCGCCAGCAACTCACGCTTGAAAGTGGTCTGTCCCTGGTCCATCACATCCTCACTCGGCCCGTTGAACGCTGCTTTCGACAGCGTCCAATTTTTCGAGAAGATCCAGGAACCTCTGGGGAAGCGCCTCGTCCTGCACGGAATGATAGAAGGCGCGAAGCTTCGTCGCGATCTGTGCATTTGGGTCGTCGGCGCCCTTGGGAGTCTTTCTCCCGTCCGTCTGTTTTTCTAAGCTATTCACTCTTGGCCACTTTCATTTCTGTTTCCCGCCCCCGAATGGTGATTTCGCCGTGGAAATGCCTCCTGCCAAAAAAAGTTCCATGCTCTGGAACCTAAATTTGGCTTCCGCGTTCAAACCGTCAACTGCGATTGCAACAAATTCAGAACGGGGAACATATCATGCCGATTTCCGACCGCATCGGGCCGCACCTCCCGGCGTTGCGCCGTTACGCGCGCGCCCTGACGGGAACCCAATCCTCCGGTGACGCCTATGTGGCCGCCACGCTCGAAACCATTCTCATAGACCCCGTCACGATGCTGGAATGCGACGATGACAAGGCGAGGCTCTTCGGCCTGCTCAGCCGTATCATCTCCTCGCTGCCCCTGTCGATGAGCGGCGGCGCCGGCGCCATCGTCCCGGGTGCGGAAGCGCCGTTCGATCTGTCCGACGTTCCCCCGCTCGGCCGCCAGGCGCTGCTGCTGGCGACGGTCGAGGGCTTTTCGGTCGAGCAGACGGCCGACATCCTGGAAGCAGAAGAAACCGCCATCCGCACGCTGCTCGACGCCGCCTTCGCGGAAATCGCCGCGCAGGCCGAGACGGGCATCATGATCATCGAGGACGAACCGCTGATCGCGCTCGACCTTGCCCATATGGTCAGCGGCATGGGCCACCGGGTCACCGGCATCGCCCGCACGCAGGCAGAAGCCGAGACGCTGTGGAGCGATAGCCGCCCCGGCCTCGTGCTCGCCGACGTCAAGCTCGCGGACGGTTCCTCCGGCATCGACGCCGTCAACACGATCCTCTCGCGCACGACCATTCCCGTGATCTTCATTACCGCCTACCCGGAAAAACTCCTGACGGGCGAGCGGCCGGAACCGGCCTTCCTCGTCTCCAAGCCTTTCAACCCCGAACAGGTGAAGGTGCTGATCAACCAGGCCCTTCTCTTTACGCCGCAGACCCGCGCAGCGGCCTGATCTCGCTCCCGGATAGCCGCAGCGGCGGCGCGGCTGGCGGCGGTGGGACGGCACGCCCACCGCCGTCTTTGCTTGTCCACCTGATATTGCCGATATTGCCGGGTCCACAAAGAGAAACAGCCAGCGCCGGGGAGGCACTGGCTGCTTGAGTATCCACGGACCGGAGGGGGACACGGTGTCGTGGTCGATCACCGGTCGAGGGCCTCGCATCTGGGGGATATGCGCAGACCGGTGACGAGCTAAAAACACGCCGCACGCCATTTGGTTCCACCGGCCGAGGATTTTTTTTGCAATCGTCAATCGATCGCTTCAAGCTCCGCCCGGTGGCGATAGAGCGCGAGGAACCGGCGATAGTCCCGGTCGTAGCCGGCCTTGCGGCGCGCATCGGGCAGGAATGCGGTGCCCCCGGGATACATGCCCGCGCCCGCAGCCGGCAGGTCCGGGTAGAGGCCGCCGGCGACGGCAGCGGCAATGGCGGTTCCGAGCAGCACCGCATCGCCGGTATCCGGCACCACGACGCGGCGACCCGTGACGTCGCGGTAAAGCTCCATCAGCAGCGGATTGCGCACATGGCCGCCGGCGACGTGAAGCGTATCGAGCGCATATCCGCTTTCGCCGAGCTTTTCGAGGATGTGGCGGATACCGAGCGCGATGGCCACCGAGGTTCGCCAATAGAGCCGGCAGAGCCCGTCAAAGGACGCATCGAGCGCCAGCCCGCTGATCACGCCGAGGGCGTGCGGGTCGGCGAGCGGCGAGCGGTTGCCGTGGAAGTCCGGCAGCACATGCAGCCGCGCGGCGAAATCCTCGCCTTCCTCGACCCGCATCTCGCCGATGCGCGCGGCGATGCGCGCATGGTGCTCCGCGGACGGTTCGCCGCCGGCGCCATGCGTGCGCACGACATGGTCGAGCAGGGCGCCCGCCGCGGATTGCCCGCCCTCCACCAGCCACCATCCCGGCAGCACCGCCTCGTAATACGGCCCCCACATGCCGAAGCCGAACTTCCTGTCGCGCGAGAAGGCGACGATGCAGCTCGACGTGCCGCCGATCAGCGCAAGCTGCCGCTCCAGCGTCTCCGGCTCGGCCGCGAAGGAGCCGAGCACGCCGAGCGCACCGGCATAGGCGTCGATGAGGCCTGCCGCGACCACGCAGCCCGTATCGAGGCCAAGGTCGAGTGCCGCCTCCGCGGTCAGCCGCCCGACGGCATCGCCGACCGCGAGGGTCGTCTCCGGCAGCGAGCCCCGCTCGCGCACGTCCTCGAGCCCCAGCGCCTTCAGGAAGCTCTCGCTCCAGGGCTTCTCGTCATGGGAGAGATAGTTCCACTTGGCCGCCATCGTGCAGCGCGAGCGGGCGTTCGAGCCCGTCGCGCGCCAGGTGACGAAGTCGGCGAGATCGAAGAAATAGCCGGCCTTCGCCCATTGCTCCGGCCGGTGCCGCTTGAGCCACATGAGCTTCGGCATCTCCATTTCCGGCGACATGACCCGGCCGGAATGGGCGAGCACCGGATGCTCCGTCGCCGTGCAGACATCGGCTTCCTTCAGCGCACGATGATCGAGCCAGACGATCGTATCCCAGCGCGCCTCCTCGCCGCCGGACACGGCAAGGGGCTTTCCCGCCATGTCCCGCACGACCAGCGAGCACGTCGCGTCGATGCCGAGCGAGGCGACCCGCGCGGCGCTCGCGCCAGCGGCAGCGCAGGCGGCCCTGACCGCCACGCAGACGGCGCGCCAGATCTCCTCGGAATCGTGTTCGGCATGGTCCGCGCTCGGCCGGCGCATGGCGATCGGATGCTCGGAACGCCCGAGCAGCGCACCGCTCCGGTCGAACACACCGGCACGGGCACTGCCGGTGCCGATGTCCACCGCAACGATCAGATCGCGCATCAATGCTCTTTCCCGTCGACCTTTTCTTTGCGGACAAACTGTAACAATTCCCGCATGTCGTCAAACAGGGCGTCGGGTTCGAGGGCCAGCAAGGTTTGTCGGTGCTGCGGCGTGCGCGCATGGGAGCCGCCGGTGAAGGCGACGACCCGCATGCCCGCGGATTTCGCCGCCACGATGCCGGCCGGGCTGTCCTCCACCACGACGCAGCGCGCCGGCTCCACGCCCATCACCGCACTGGCATGCAGGAAGAGATCGGGCGCCGGCTTGCCGTGCGCGACCATGCTGGCGCTGAAGATGTTCGGCTCGAAACGATCGATGAGGCCGGTGACGGAAAGCGACAGCCGGATGCGCTCCGGCTGGCTGGACGAGGCGACGCAATGGGCGATGCCGAGCCCGTCGACAGTCTCGGCGATGCCCTCTATCGGCTGCAATTCGGCGCGGAACCGCTCGTAGAGCACCCTGCGCATCGCATCCAGGAAGGCCGCGTCTATGGCAAGGCCGTATTCGTCATGCAGGATTTCCGACATGCTCTGCAGGCTGCGGCCGAGAAAGCGGTCATGCGCTTCCGCCTCGCTCATCGCCACGCCCGCGGCCGCAAGCGCCTCGACGAGGACGGTGATCGAGATCGGCTCGCTGTCGACGAGCACGCCGTCGCAATCGAAGATGACCAGTTCTGTCGCTTTGGCGGCCATGGCGTTCCGTTCCGTTTTCAGGCCCCCGTTGGTACTGGCTGGCCATCGCGAAGAAAAGCCCCGCCTGCACGGTCTCCTCAGTTTGCGAGCCGGTCTTCCAGGTAGCGCTTGAGCGTCGCGCGCGCTCCGAACTGCTGGAGGGATGCAAGGGCGTTGGCAAAGCGCGCGCGGAAGAGGTCCGACGCGGCGACCGTGCCGAAGATGTCCTTGAGTTCGAGGAAGGCGAAGGGATCGCTCGTCGCGGCCTTGGCGGCCGCATGGATGCGGTCGATATTGGGGTCGTTGAAAGTGATGGTCTTGCCGCTGTCCGACGTGCCGGCGAGATAATGGCACCAGAGCGCCGAGACCAGCGACAGGCCGATGACGTCCTCGCCGCGCGAAAGCCGGTCGGCGGTGGACGGCAGGATGAACTTCGGCTGGCGGTTGGAGCCGTCCTGGGCAAGCCGCGGGATCGTGTCGCCGATCTTCGGGTTGAGGAAGCGGTGCTCGATCAGCGCGAAATAGTCGTTGAGGTCGGTGTCCGGCACGGGCGGGATGACGGGGATGATCTCCTCGCGCTCCAGCTTGGCGAGGAAGGCGCGGATGTCCGCATCCTCCATCGCCTCGTGCACGAAATGGATGTCGAGCAGCGCCGCCGGATAGGCGATGGCCGCATGGCCGCCGTTGAGGATGCGGATCTTCATATGCTCGTAGGGCGCGACGTCCGGCACGAACTGCACGCCGGCCTTTTCCAGCGCCGGGCGGCCTTGCGGGAAATGATCCTCCAGCACCCATTGCTTGAATTCCTCGCAGAAGACCGGCCAGGCGTCGTCGATGCCGTAGTCGGCGGCGGCGATGCCGATCTCGCGCGGCCCGGTGGCGGGCGTGATCCGGTCGACCATGCCGTTCGGGAAGGCGACATTGGCGTCGATCCAGTCGGCGAGCGCCGGATCGGAAAGGCGCGCAAGGCCGGAGACGGCGGCATGCGTCACCTCGCCATTGCCGGGAATGTTGTCGCAGGACATGACGGTATAGGGCGTAATGCCCTTCTCCCGGCGTACCTTGAGCCCGGCAAGGATGAGGCCGAAGACGGTCTTCGGGTTGCCCGGATCGGCGGCGTCGGCGGCAATCGCCGGATGGGTCGGATCGAAGACGCCGGAGGCCGGATTGATGAAATAGCCGCCCTCGGTGATGGTCAGCGAGACGATGCGGATCGCCGGGTCCGAGAGCTGGGCGATGGTCGCCGCCGCATTGCCGGGGGCGAGATAGTCGATCATCGCGCCCGTGACGCGCGCGCCGGAACGATTGTTGTCCTGCTCGACCACGGTCGTCAGGAAATCTTGGCCCGCGAGCTTGTCGCGCATCGCCGCATCCGAGGGCAGCACGCCAGCACCGATGATCGCCCAGTCATGGTCGAGGCCGAGATTGAAAAGGTCGTCGAGATAGACCGCCTGGTGCGCCCGGTGGAAATTGCCGACGCCGAAATGGACGATGCCGGCCGCAAGGCTGCCGCGCTCATAGGCGGGCACGCTTGCCGTCCCGGCGATTTCCTTGAGGTTGGCGAGCGACAGTTTCGTGGTCATGGTCCAGTCCTTCCGGTCTATCCGGTCTTTTCTCGTGCGGGTCCGCGTGGATAGCGCGGGCTCAGCTCATCCAGTTGCCGCCATCGACATTGTAGGTCTGGGCGACGACGTAGTTGCTCTCCTGCGAGGCCAGGAAGATCGCCATGCCGGTGAGGTCGTCCGCCGTCCCCATGCGGCCGAAGGGCACTTCGGCGCCGACGAGGCGCTTCTTCTCGCCGAGCGGCCGGTTCTCGTATTTCGCAAAGAGCGCGTCGACGCCGTCCCAGTGCTCGCCGTCGACCACGCCGGGGGCGATGGCATTGACGTTGATGCCGTGCCTGATGAGGTTCAGCCCGGCCGACTGGGTGAGGCTGATCACCGCGGCCTTGGTGGCGCAGTAGATGGCGACGAGCGCCTCGCCGCGCCGTCCGGCCTGGCTCGCCATGTTGATGATCTTGCCGCCGCGGCCCTGTGCGATCATCTGTTTCGCCGCCGCCTGCAGCGTGAAAAGCGTGCCGGCGACATTGATCGAGAACAGCCTGTCATAGCTCTCCCGCGTGATCTCGACGATCGGCGCGAGGTCGAAGAGCGCGGCGTTGTTGACGAGGATGTCGAGCCCGCCGGCCTCCTTCACGCAGGTCCCGATCGCCGCATCGATGGATTCCTGCCGCGTCACGTCCATCTGGAACGCATAGGCCGCGGGACCGATCTCGCTGGCGGTCGCCTGCGCCCGCTCGATATTGATGTCGGCGATGGCGACCCGGGCGCCCTCGCGCACATAGGCCTCCGCAAAGGCCCGGCCGATGCCGCGCGCCGATCCCGTGATGAGCGCGCTCTTGCCTTCCAGTCTGTTCATCGGATTGCCATTCCCTTGTCGTCGAAGCGATGGATGCGGGTGTCGTCGGGCGTCAGGTAGACCGTATCGCCGTGGGTGACGCCGAAGTCGCCGCCGGCGCGCACCGTCATCATGCCGATGCCCTCGACATTGACGTGCAGGAACGTATCGGAGCCGAGGTGCTCGGCGACGCCGACGAGGCCCTTCCAGGTGCCGCTCTCCCTGGAGAGCTTCAGGTGCTCCGGACGGACGCCGACGGTCGGCGCATTCCAGGGCCTTGCCGCCTCGCCCGTGACGAAGTTCATGCGCGGCGAGCCGATGAAGCCGGCGACGAAGAGGTTGTCCGGCTTGTTGTAGAGGTCGAGCGGGGAGCCGACCTGCTCGATATTGCCGGCATTCAGCACCACGATCTTGTCGGCCATGGTCATGGCCTCCACCTGGTCGTGGGTGACGTAGATCATGGTGGTCTTCAGCTGGTGGTGCAGCTCGCTGATTTCGAGCCGCATCGTGCCGCGTAGCGCCGCGTCGAGGTTGGACAGCGGCTCGTCGAATAAAAAGGCCGACGGTTCGCGCACGATGGCGCGGCCGATGGCCACGCGCTGGCGCTGACCGCCGGAAAGTTGACCCGGCCGCCGCTCCAGGTAGTTGGTGAGGTTCAGCACGCGTGCTGCTTCCGTCACCTTCTTGTCGATGATGGCAGGATCGGTCTTCGCCATCTTCAGCGGGAAGGCGATGTTGTTCTTCACCGTCATGTGCGGATAGAGCGCATAGGACTGGAACACCATGGCGAGCCCGCGCTTGGCGGGAGCGGCGGCGGTCACGTCCTTGCCGTCGATCTCGATGGTGCCGCTCGTGGTATCCTCAAGGCCCGCGATGAGGCGCAGCAGCGTGGACTTGCCGCAGCCCGACGGGCCGACGAAGACGACGAACTCGCCGTCCTCGATGGTGAGGTCGATGCCCGGGATGACCTGCGTGGCGCCGAAGGCCTTGTTGACTTTCTTGAGAATGATCTTGCCCATGGGTTTCCTCCCCGATCTCTGGTCGTCTTACTTCACGGCGCCGAAGGTCAGGCCGCGGACAAGCTGTTTCTGGCTGAACCATCCCATGATGAGGATGGGCGCGATGGCGAGCGTGGAGGCTGCCGAGAGTTTGGCCCAGAACAGGCCCTGCGGGCTCGAGAACGAGGCGATGAAGGCCGTCAGCGGCGCGGCGTTCGTCGTCGTCAGGCGGATCGTCCAGAAGGATTCGTTCCAGGCGAGGATGATGTTGAGCAGCAGCGTCGAGGCGATGCCGGGCACCGCCATCGGCGTCAGCACGTAGACGATCTCCTGCAGAAGGCCGGCGCCGTCCATGCGGGCCGCCTCGAGGATCTCGCCGGGGATTTCCCGGAAGTAGGTGTAGAGCATCCACACGACGATCGGCAGGTTGATCAGCGTCAGCATGACGGTGAGGCCGAGGCGCGTATCGAGAAGGCCGGTGTCGCGGAAGATGAGGTAGATCGGCACCAGAACGGCGACGGCCGGCATCATCTTGGTCGAGAGCATCCACATCAGGATGTCCTTGGTGCGCCGCGTCGGCGAGAAGGCCATCGACCATGCCGCCGGGATGGCGATGGCGAGCGCCAGCAGCGTGGAGCCGACGGAGAGGACCACCGAGTTCATGAAGGGCTTGAAGTAGTCGCGCTGCGTCTGCACCGTCACGTAGCTTTCCAGCGTGAAGGAGGGGATCAGGCTGAAGCCCTTGATCGCTTCCGGCTCCGTCTTCAGCGACGTGATGATCGTATAGAGGATCGGGAAGAAGATGATCAGCGCGACGATCCAGGCGGCGGTCGTGGCGAGGACCTTGTGGCGGGTCGAAACGGCTCGTGCCATGGTCTTTCCTCCTACTTGTCCAGGTTCTTGCCGACGGCGCGCATCAGGAAGATGGCGACGATATTGGCGAGGATGACGGCGATGATGCCGCCGGCGGAGGCGCCGCCCACGTCGTAGCCGAGAAGCGCGGTGCGGTAGATCAGGAAGGCGAGGTTCGTCGAGGCATAGCCCGGCCCGCCGTTTGTGGTGACGAGGATTTCCGCATAGACGCCGAGCAGGAAGATCGTCTGGATGAGGATGACGACGGTGATGGCGCGCGCAAGGTGCGGCAGCGTCAGGTAGATGAAGCGGGAAACGAAGCCCGCGCCGTCCATCTCGGCCGCTTCCTTCTGCTCGCCGTCGAGCGACTGCAGCGCCGTCAGGAGGATGAGCGTGGCGAAGGGCAGCCATTGCCAGGCGACGATGATGATGATGGAGAGCAGCGGGAACTGCGCGAACCAGTCGATGGGCTGGAAGCCGAAGGCGCGGTTGATGTCGGCCAGCACCCCGTATCCCGGATGCATGATCATGTTCTTCCATACCAGCGCGGCGACCGGCGGCATGACGAAGAAGGGCGAGATGATCATGATGCGCACGATCCCCTGCCCCCACATGGGCTGGTCGAGCAGCAGCGCGATGGCGGTCCCCCCGACGATGGTGATGAGAAGCACCCCGCCGACGATCAGCAGCGTGTTCCAGATCGACTGGAAGAAGGCCGGATCGGTGTAGAAGAACTTGTAGTTGAACAGCCCCGTCCAGCTCACATTAGCCGGGTTCAGGAGGTTGTAGTTCTGGAACGAGAACCACAGCGTCATCGCCAGCGGCACGATCATCCAGATCAGAAGCAGACCCACCGAGGGCGCCAGCATCAGCCGCGCGAGCCCGCGCGTATTTTCCGTTGCCATGATTTCCTCCCGAGAGCCGGTGCGGCCGGCCACGCTGTCAGATCATATATGCCGTCAGCGGCCCCTCACCTGCCTGCCGGCATCCGCTCCCCGCAGGCGGGGAGAGGAACGATGGGCGTGCCCGCTTTCCTCCTTCTCCCCGCCTGCGGGGAGAAGGTCCCGGCAGGGGGATGAGGGGCAAACGCCGAGCACGGCACCCCGCGTCCTCGGCTGCCCGGAACGCATCCCGGGCAGCCTGTCCTTGGGGAGGAGGCTTACTTGATGTAGCCGGCGCGGGTCATTTCGCGAACGGCCGTCGTCTGGGCCTGTGCCAGCGCGTCGTCCACGGAGGACTGGCCTGCGAGCACGGCCGAGAAGAGCTGGCCGACCGTCGTGCCGAGACCCTGGAATTCCGGGATCGCGACGAACTGGCCACCCGTATAGGGCACCGGCTTGACCGAGGGCTTGGTGATGTCCGCCGCATCCATCGCCGCAAGGGTCGGGGCTGCGAAGGGGGCTGCCTTCTCGTATTCGGCGTTCTTGTAGAGCGAGGTGCGCGTGCCCGGAGGAACGTTCGCCCAACCTTCCTTGGACGCGACGAGCTCGGTGTAGCCCTTGCTGGTCGCCCAGGAGATGAACTTCTGCGCGGCCTCGGCCTTGGTCGAGCTTGCCGGAACGGCGAGGTTCCACGACCACAGCCAATGGCCATGGTTGCCGTTGCCGGTATCCGGGAAGATCGCGTAGCCGACCTTGTCGGCGACCGTCGAGTCCTTCGGGTTGGAGACGAAGGAAGCGGCGACCGTCGCGTCGATCCACATGCCGCACTTGCCCTGCTGGAAGAGCGTCAGGTTCTCGTTGAAGCCGTTGGACGAAGCGCCCTGCGGGCCGGCGTCCTTCATCATGTCGACGTAGAACTGGAGGGAAGCCTTCCATTCCGGCTGGTCGAACTGGGGCTGCCAGTTCTCGTCGAACCAGCGACCGCCGAAGGAGTTGTTGAGCGCGGTGAGGAACGCCATGTTCTCGCCCCAGCCGGCCTTGCCGCGAAGGCAGATGCCGCTGATGTCGGCGCCGCGGTCGGTGATCTTGCGGGCGGCATCGCCGATGAATTCCCAGGTCGGGGAATCGGGCATCGTCAGGCCGGCCTTCTCGAACAGGTCCTTGCGGTACATGATCATAGCGGATTCGCCGTAGAACGGCGCGGCATAGAGCTTGCCGTCGACGGAAAGGCCGCCGCGGATCGCCGGCAGCAGGTCGTCGACATCGTAGTCGTCGCCAAGGCCGTCGAGCGCGACCAGCCAGCCCTGCTTCGCCCAGATCGGAACTTCGTAGTTGCCGATCGTGACGATGTCGTACTGGCCGCCCTTCGTCGCGATGTCGGTCGTCACGCGCTCGCGCAGCACGTTTTCCTCAAGCGTCACCCACTCGAGCTGAATGTCCGGGTTCTTCGTCGTGAAGTCTTCCGTCAGCCCCTGCATGCGAATCATGTCGCCGTTGTTGACGGTGGCGATCGTCAGGGTTTCGGCATTGGCGAAACCGGCAAGCAGAGCAGCCGAGCAGGTGCCCAGCAGAAGGGTTCTCAAATTCATCGTCTTCCTCCCAGAAGGGTTATGAGCATTTGCTTCGCTCATGGGCAATTACTCATAAATTGCCGCACGAAGTCAATGGCTATTCGTTGCTGCGCTGCACAATGCAGGCAGGCGGAGCTTGAATCCCATGGGAAATTTGTGCGCGGCGAATGCGGCCGGCCGCGTGCCGCAGCCGCCTGTCAGGCGGAAAGCAGGTAGCGCGCCGTCGCTTCGTCGGTAATGACGCCGTTGATCATGCGGCCGCGAAGGGCGGCGAGAAGCGCGGCATATTTGCGCTTGCCCTTGGCAAGGCCGATGACGGTGGTCGTCTCGCGCGGCGGCAGCGGCACGGAGGCGACGCGCTCGTTGATGCTGCCCTCCAGCAGCTTGCCGTTGCTGTCGAACATCCAGCCGCAGATCTCGCCCGTGGCCCCCTCCTTCATCAGCCGCGCCATCTCCTCCGGATCGAGGAAGCCGTCGAGGCAGAGCGGCGCGTCGGCGCCGAGCTCGCCGATGCCGACGAAGGCGACATCGGCCTCGCGGCCGAGCTGGAGCGTCGATTGCACGAGGCTCTGCTTGTGCAGGAGATCGCGCTCCTCGGTGGAGGAGACGAGGACGGGCAGCGGCATCGGATAGTGCCGCGCCTTCACCGCATCGGCCATGGAGAAGATGACGTTGTAATAGGCGGCCGAACCGTCCGGCCCGATATTGCCGGTCAGCGACATGATGCGGTGCTGCGGACATTCCATCGTCGGAAGCTGGTCGATCGCCGCCTTGAGCGTACGCCCGGTGCCGACCGCCAGCACGATCGGCTCGCTCTTCTTCAGCCACCGCTCGATCTCCGCCGCCCCCGCCTCGGCGATGCCGACCGTCGTGGAGGTGGAGCCCGGGTCACCCGGCACGATGTCGACATGCACGAGGTCGAACTTCTGCTTGAGCGCCTCGCCCAGCTCCAGGCATTCGGCGATGGGGTGGTCGAGACGGACCTTGATGAGCCGCTCGGCGACGGCAAGCGAGACGAGGCGTTGCGCCGACTGGCGGGAAATGCCCATGGCCGAGGCGATCTCGTCCTGCGTGCGGCCGGCGACATAATAAAGCCAGCCGGCCCTTGCCGCATCGTCCAGCCGCCCCGCTGCTTCCGTCCGCTTCGCCATCGTATTCCCCGGTTGTTTCCCACGATTTGCTGCATCTTTTCACCCCACCTGTCAAACGTCATGTGATGGCGCACAGGAGACAGCCATGGCCGCATCACCCCGTTGACGTCACGAAAAGGCAACTGGAATACTCATGTTTATTCTCGCTGCAGGCCCTGGAAAACCAGTATTCCGTTTGAAATTTTACCGTTTGATAAAAAAATAAACCTGAGTTACCGTTCTTCCATTCAAAAAGCCCACTCGAATGGGAGATAACTATGGGAACGACGCAATCTGGGATCCATCGCGGGCGCCTTGCGCCGGCCGAATACGAGACGAACTTTTCCGACCTCCACCCGCGCCTCGACGACCATGAGGCGCTTGTCGCAGCCGACCGCTGCTACTTCTGCTACGACGCGCCGTGCATGACGGCCTGTCCCACCTCCATCGACATTCCGCTGTTCATCCGCCAGATCTCGACGGGCAACCCGATCGGCTCGGCGAAGACCATCTTCGACCAGAACATCCTCGGCGGCATGTGCGCCCGCGTCTGTCCCACCGAGACGCTCTGCGAGCAGGCCTGCGTGCGCAACACCGCGGAACACCGTCCCGTCGAGATCGGCCGCCTCCAGCGCTACGCGACCGACGTCGCGATGACGGAAAACAAGCATTTCTACGAACGCGCGGCCCGCACAGGCAAGGCCGTCGCGGTCGTCGGCGCCGGCCCGGCGGGCCTTGCCTGCGCCCACCGCCTCGCCATGAACGGCCACGACGTCGTGATCTTCGAGGCGCGCGAGAAGGCCGGCGGCCTCAACGAATACGGCATCGCCACCTACAAGGCCGTCGACGATTTCGCCCGGCGCGAAGTCGACTATGTGCTCTCCATCGGCGGCATCGAGGTGAAGAACGGCCTGAAGCTCGGCCGCGACTTCACGCTGGCCGACCTCACCGCCAATTTCGACGCCGTGTTCCTCGGCATGGGCCTTGCCGGCGTCAACGCGCTCGGCGCGGAAGGCGAGACCCTTCCGGGCGTCACCGATGCCGTCGATTTCATCGCCGAACTGCGCCAGGCCGAGGACAAGGCCACCGTGCCGGTCGGCCGGCGGGTCGTCGTCATCGGCGGCGGCATGACGGCCATCGACGCCGCCGTGCAGGCAAAACTCCTCGGCGCGGAAGAGGTGACGATCTGCTACCGCCGCGGCAAGGAGCACATGAACGCCTCGCCCTTCGAGCAGGACCTCGCCACCTCGAAGGGCGTGATGATCCGCCACTGGCTCCAGCCGAAGCGCGTCATCGCGCGGGACGGCCACGTCGCGGGCATCGAGATGGAATATACCGAGATGCGCGACGGCAGGCTCGTCGGCACCGGCGAGACCGGGGCACTTGCCGCCGACCAGATCTTCAAGGCCATCGGCCAGACCTTCGAGGCCGCGGGCCTCGGCTCGCTGACCATGGCGGCGGGCCGCATCGCCATAGACGCCGAGGGCCGCACCTCCGTTCCCCATGTCTGGGCGGGCGGCGACTGCGTGAAGGCCGGCGAGGACCTGACGGTCACCTCCGTCGCGCAAGGCCGCGACGCGGCCGATTCGATCAACCGCATGCTGGCTGCCGGCGCGCAGCCTTCCGTTGCCGTCGCTTGAGGGAGATGAGACATGGCTGATCTTCGCAATAATTTCGTCGGCATCAAGTCGCCCAACCCGTTCTGGCTCGCCTCCGCACCGCCGACCGACAAGGCCTACAATGTCGAGCGCGCCTTCAGGGCGGGCTGGGGCGGCGTGGTCTGGAAGACGCTCGGCGAGGAAGGCCCGCCGGTCGTCAACGTCAACGGCCCGCGCTACGGCGCGATCTGGGGCGCCGACCGCCGCCTCCTCGGCCTCAACAATATCGAGCTCATCACCGACCGCGATCTCTACACGAACCTGATCGAGATGAAGCAGGTCAAGATGAACTGGCCGGACCGGGCGCTGATCGCCTCGATCATGGTGCCCTGCGAGGAGGAGAGCTGGAAGGCGATCCTGCCGCTTGTGGAAGAGACCGGCGCGGACGGCATCGAGCTGAACTTCGGCTGTCCGCACGGCATGTCCGAGCGCGGCATGGGCGCGGCGGTCGGCCAGGTGCCGGAATATATCGAGATGGTCGTGCGCTGGTGCAAGCAGTATACCCGCATGCCCGTCATCACCAAGCTGACGCCCAACATCACCGACATCCGCAAGCCCGCCCGCGCGGCCAAGGCCGGCGGCACCGACGCCGTGTCGCTGATCAACACGATCAACTCGATCGTCTCGGTCGACCTCGACAGCTTCGCCCCCAACCCGACGGTCGGCGGCAAGGGCACCCATGGCGGCTATTGCGGCCCGGCGGTCAAACCCATCGCGCTCAACATGGTGGCCGAGATTGCCCGCGACCCGGAAACCTACGGCCTGCCGATCTCCGGCATCGGCGGCGTGACGACCTGGCGGGACGCCGCCGAGTTCCTGGCACTCGGCGCCGGCAACGTGCAGGTCTGCACGGCAGCCATGACCTACGGCTTCAAGATCGTCGAGGAGATGATCTCCGGCCTTTCCGACTGGATGGACGCCAAGGGTCACCGCAGCCTCGACGACATCTGCGGGCGCGCCGTGCCGAACGTCACGGACTGGCAGTACCTCAACCTCAACTACATCGCGAAAGCCCGCATCGACCAGGATGCCTGCATCAAGTGCGGCCGCTGCCACATCGCCTGCGAGGACACTTCGCACCAGGCAATCACCCAGTTCGTCGACGGCATCAGGCATTTCGAGGTGATGGAAGACGAATGCGTCGGCTGCAATCTCTGCGTCAACGTCTGCCCGGTCGAGAACTGCATCACCATGGTGAGCCTCGAACCCGGCACGCTCGACCAGCGCACCGGCAAGCCCGTCGACCCGAACTACGCCAACTGGACGACCCATCCGAACAATCCGATGGCGCGGCAGGCGGCGGAATGAAACGAAACGGCCGGGGTAACGAGCCCCGGCCTTTCTGATTTCATCCACATCGACGGTCCGCGCGATTGAGGCAACCGTTTCTCATCAAACCCGCTCCCCTCCCGGTCGTCATCCTCGGACTTGGCCCGAGGATGACGGAGGAAAGGTTTGCGGATGATGTGAACAGGAAAGCTCGCGGCTGTGCAAGCCGAAGGAAGCGAAAGGCGAAACGAAGCCTTTGAGTCCACCTCATCCGAAGATGTTGAAGCTCTGCCCGGCGCTGTAGGCGAGGAACGCGAGTGCCGAGAAATACACGATCGTCAGCACGACCATCACGTAGCCGGCAAGCACCACCAGCCCGTCGCGCTGCGAAATGCCGGCGGCGAGCAGCAGGATGGCGATGCCCGGCAGCGTGTTGGAGAAGGGGATGAGCCCGAGCGGCGCCATGAGCAGGAGCCCTGCCCCCATCAGTACCAGCCCGTTGATGCGGTTCATGACGGCGCCCGTGGTGAACGCGGCGAGCCGCGGCTTGAAGAACCGGTCGATCCGGCGCAGGAACGTCACCCCGCGCTCCAGCACGGGCCGCAGCTTGCGGTTTTCAAGCCGGCGGTCGGCGACCTTTTCCGGCAGCCAGGGCAGCCGGTTCAGCGTGATCGCCGCGCTGATCAGCACGATGCCGGCCCCGAAGACGGTCGAGACGCCGGGGATCGAGACCGGGAAAAGGAAGGGCAGCGACAGGAAGGCGCACAGGAGCAGCAGGCCGCTTTCGCCCATCATCGTCAGGAGGTCGCGCAGCGTGACGTGCTCGCCCTTGATCGAATGGAGAATATCCTCGAGCAGTTCGCTCGTCTTGCGGTCCGTGTCCTTGAAGCCGATCGCCGTCGTCATGAAGTGTCCTTTGCTGTGCCGCGCGCCTATGGGCGAGGAATGCGGCTTTCCTATGGGGCTGGCATACGCCCGCGCGCACGGCCCCGCGCGCATGGCTGTGAGCGACCCCGGCAATGTGCCGCGGGCCCGAGCCCCAGACGATAGGGTGAATGTCTTGACGAAGCGTATGCCGCCCCCGGCTGGCCTTTCCGTTCACGCCAAAGGCCATGAAAAGCTCAAGGGGCATCTTGCCATGCTGCTCTTCGCGGTGCTGATCGCCGGGTCCTTTTCCTTCGGCGGGCTCGCGGCGCGCCACATGGACGCCGAGCCGCTGACGCTCTGGCGCTACATGCTGACGATCGCCGTCATGGCGGCGCTCGCCTTCGGCGTCTTCCGTGTCCCGGCGGTCTGGCCGCGGCAGGCATGGCGCTTCCTCGTGCTCGGCGGCCTCATCGCCCTCTACATGCTGACCATGTTCATGGCGCTGGAATTCACGAGCCCCGTCTCCACCGGCGCCGTCTTCACCCTGATGCCGCTTCTCAGCGCCGCCTTCGCGCTGCCCGTGCTTGGCCAGAAGACGAAGCCGGGCGTGCTCGCCGGCCTCGTCATCGCGGCCGGCGGCGCCGTCTGGGTGATCTTCCGCGGCGATGTCGCGGCGATCCTTGCCTTCGACATCGGCGCCGGCGAGATGATCTTCTTCGTCGGCGTCGTCTGCCACGCGCTCTACGTGCCGCTGATCCGCCGCTTCGACCGCGGGGAACCGGCCGTCGCCTTCGGCTTCTGGGTCACGGCCGGCGCGACGGCCTGGCTGGTCGCGCCCGGTATCCGCGGGCTCGTCGAAACCGATTTTTCCGCCCTGCCCGTCGTCGTCTATGCCGCCGTCGCCTATCTTGCGGTCGTCACCACGGCCGGAACCTTCCTGCTCCTGCAATATGCCTCGATGCGCCTGCCGGCCTCCAAGGTGCTCGGCTACGGCTACCTGACGCCGAGCTTCATCATCCTTCTCGAGGGTCTTTTGGGCCACGGCTGGGCGAGCCCGCCGGTACTGGCGGGTGCGCTCGTCACGGCCTGCGGGCTGGCGCTGATGGCGCTTCTGCCGGACTGACGCTCACGCCGGCTGCTCGCTGATGTTCAGCCCGGTGACGAAGAGCTGTTCGAGAAAGCGCGCCGCATCCTCGAAGCGCCCCTCGCCGGAATGATCCTGCCCCAGGACGGCACGCACCTGCACGTCGAAGTCGGCATAATGCTGCGTCGTCGACCAGATCGAGAAGATCAGGTGATAGGGATCGCATTGCGCGATCTTGCCGGCCTTCGCCCAGCTGCGGATGACCTCCGCCTTCTCGTCCACCAACGCCTTCAGCGGCCCCTTCAACTCGTCCTCGATGTTGGGCGCGCCCTGCAGGATCTCGTTGGCGAAGAGCCGGCTTTCGCGCGGGAAATCGCGCGCCATCTCCAGCTTGCGCCGGATGTAGCTGCGGATCTCCGAGACCGGGTTGCCGCCCGCATCGAACTCGCGCAGCGGATCGAGCCAGGTGTCGAGCACGCGGGTGATCAGCGCCCGGTGCATCGCCTCCTTGGTGCGGAAATAATAGAGCAGGTTCGGCTTGGACATGCCGGCCACCTCGGCGATCTGGTCCACCGTCGCACCGCGGAAGCCGTGCAGCGAGAAGACCTCCAGCGCCGCTTCGAGGATCTGCTCTTCCTTGGCTTCCTGAATGCGCGTGCGCCGCTGAGTCCTGGCCGCCCTCGGTAATGCCATCGTGCCCCCTCGCCACCCTCCGCTGCCCGGAAAAGTGCCGCCAAATTCACCACTTTTACCCGCCGCCATTTTCTTGGGCGCTCGCCCAAGGTTTTTGGTTTTTCGGCTTGAGTGCCGCAACGGAAGCTGTAATGTTTACCAACCGGTCAAATTATCAGACAGTTATCAAATAAAGGCAACTGCTCTGAACGGACGGCGCAAAAACAACAATCGCGCTGCCGGCCGGTGGGAACAAAAAGGGGCCTGAAGAGCCCGAAGACGTGGGAGCATACGACATGGCCGCACCCGGCGAGAACATGCGTGTCAACGCGGACCGCCTGTGGGATTCCCTCATGGACATGGCGAAGATCGGCCCCGGCATCGCCGGCGGCAACAATCGCCAGACGCTGACCGACGCCGACGCCGAGGGCCGGCGCCTCTTCCAGACATGGTGCGACGAGGCGGGCCTGACCATGGGCGTCGACACGATGGGCAACATGTTCATGACGCGCGCCGGCACCGACCCGGACGCCCTGCCCGTCTATGTCGGCTCGCATCTCGATACCCAGCCGACCGGCGGCAAATATGACGGCGTGCTCGGCGTGCTCGCCGGCCTTGAAGTCGTCCGTTCGCTGAACGACCTCGGCATCGAAACGAAGCACCCGATCGTCGTCACCAACTGGACGAACGAGGAAGGCGCCCGCTTCGCCCCCGCCATGCTCGCCTCCGGCGTCTTCGCCGGCGTGCACACGCAGGATTACGCCTATGGCCGCAAGGACCCGGAAGGAAAGGCCTTCGGCGACGAGCTGAAGCGCATCGGCTGGGTCGGCGACGAGGAAGTCGGCGCGCGCCGGATGCACGCCTACTTCGAATATCACATCGAGCAGGGACCGATCCTCGAAGCGGAGAAGAAGGAGATCGGCGTCGTCACCCACTGTCAGGGTCTGTGGTGGCTGGAATTCACGCTGACCGGCCGCGAGGCGCATACCGGCTCGACGCCAATGGCGATGCGCGTCAATGCCGGCCTTGCCATGGCGCGCATCCTCGAAATGGTGCAGACGGTCGCCATGGAGAACCAGCCGGGCGCCGTCGGCGGCGTCGGCCAGGTCTTCTTCTCGCCGAATTCACGCAACGTCCTGCCCGGCAAGGTCGTCTTCACCGTCGACATCCGCTCGCCCGACCAGAAGAAGCTCGACACCATGCGCGCCCGCATCGAGGCGGAAGCGCCTGCCATCTGCGAGGCGCTCGGTGTCGGCTGTTCCGTCGAGGCGGTCGGCCATTTCGACCCCGTCACCTTCGACCCGACGCTCGTCGCCACCGTCCGCAAGGCAGCGGAAGACCTCGGCTACAGCCACATGAACATCATCTCCGGCGCCGGCCACGACGCCTGCTGGGCCGCAAAGGTCGCCCCCGCCACGATGATCATGTGCCCCTGCGTCGGCGGCCTCTCCCACAACGAGGCGGAGGACATCTCGAAGGAATGGGCCGCCGCCGGCGCCGACGTGCTGCTCCACGCGGTGATCGAGACGGCGGGAATTGCGGAGTGAGCGGATGTTTTTGGTGGTGAACACCCCCTCATCCGGCCCTTCGGGCCACCTTCTCCCCGCTGGGGAGAAGGGAAGGCTCGGCACGACCATGTCGCTTGATCCATCGCCGCATGTGCTGTGCCGCAGAGGGAAGAAAAACGGTGCCACAAGTATCCCCTTCTCCCCAGCGGGGAGAAGGTGGCCCGAAGGGTCGGATGAGGGGGTTATGCCGAACGCGAACGACATCACGAAACGACGCTCCGGCAAGACAGGCCAAGCCAGGCGACTGAGGCGGATCGAGACGGAAGAGGAGCGCCTTCTCTGGAGCGACCTCCGCGACCGCCGTCTCAACGGCTTCAAGTTCTCCAGACAAATACCGCTAGGAGCGTACATCGTCGATTTTCTCTGTCGCGACCGGCATCTCATCGTCGAAATCGATGGCTTTCAGCACGCTGAGAGTCCTTCCGACGAATTGCGGACCCATCGTCTTAACGCATTCGGCTATTCCCTCCTCCGCTTCTGGAATCATGAAGTGACCCGCGATCGGCGCGCAGTCCTCGAAACAATCCTTGCCGCGCTGGACGGTCGAATGACCGAGCGTTGTCATGTAGCGCGTTTCTACCCGGCCATTCCTGCCGAAACCCGGAAAACAGGGGAAACAACATGAGCACAGTCATCAAGGGCGGTACCATTGTCACCGCCGACCTGACCTACAAGGCGGACGTCAAGATCGAGGGCGGGATGATCGTCGAGATCGGGCCGGACCTTTCCGGCGACGAGGTGCTGGATGCGGCGGGCTGTTATGTCATGCCGGGCGGCATCGACCCGCACGTCCATCTCGAAATGCCCTTCATGGGCACCTATTCGGCCGACGATTTCGAAAGCGGCACGCGCGCCGGCCTTGCCGGCGGCACGACCATGGTGGTCGATTTCTGTCTGCCCGATCCCGGCCAGTCGCTGCTCGACGCGCTGAAGCGCTGGGACAACAAGTCGACCCGCGCCAACTGCGACTATTCCTTCCACATGTCCGTCACCTGGTGGGGCGAGCAGGTCTTCGACGAGATGAAGACCGTCGTCGAGGAAAAGGGCATCAACACCTTCAAGCACTTCATGGCCTACAAGGGCGCGCTGATGGTGAACGACGACGAGATGTTCGCCTCGTTCCAGCGCTGCGCCGCGCTCGGCGCGCTGCCGCTCGTCCATGCGGAGAACGGCGACGTCGTCGCCGCCATGCAGGCCAAGCTGATGGACGAGGGCAACAACGGGCCGGAGGGCCACGCCTATTCCCGCCCGCCCTCCGTCGAGGGCGAGGCGACGAACCGCGCCATCATCATCGCCGACATGGCGGGCGCCCCGCTCTATGTCGTGCACACCTCCTGCGAGCAGTCGCACGAGGCGATCCGCCGCGCCCGGCAGAACGGCATGCGCGTCTATGGCGAGCCGCTGATCCAGCACCTGACGCTCGACGAGAGCGAATATTTCGACAAGGACTGGGACCACGCCGCCCGCCGCGTCATGAGCCCGCCCTTCCGCAACCGGCAGCACCAGGACTCGCTCTGGGCCGGCCTTGCCAGCGGCTCGCTGCAGGTGGTGGCGACCGACCACTGCGCCTTCACGACCGATCAGAAGCGCACCGGCGCCGGCGATTTCCGCAAGATCCCCAACGGCACCGGCGGCCTCGAAGACCGCATGCCGATGCTGTGGACGCACGGCGTCAACACCGGCCGCCTCACCATGAACGAGTTCGTCGCCGTCACCTCCACCAATATCGCCAAGATCCTCAACATCTACCCGCGCAAGGGCGCGATCCTCGTCGGGGCCGACGCGGACATCGTCGTCTGGGATCCGAAGCGCAGCAAGACCATCTCGGCGAAGAGCCAGCAATCCTCCATCGACTACAATGTCTTCGAGGGCAAGGAAGTCATGGGCCTGCCGCGCTATACGCTGACGCGCGGCGTCGTCGCCATCGAGGAGAGCACCATCAGGACCCGCGAGGGGCACGGCCAGTTCGTCAAGCGCGAGCCCTTCGCCGCCGTCAACAAGGCGCTGTCGACCTGGAAGGAGATCACCGCGCCGCGCAAGGTGGAGCGCACCGGCATCCCGGCGAGCGGCGTCTGATGCGCGCCGGCCGCCCCCTCCCAGCCCTTCTCCTCGGCATCGCCCTCGCCGGCCCGGCCGGGGCGGCGGTCGACATCGACGGCAGCTATGGCGACAAGGAAGGCTGTCGCTATGTCGAGACCGGCGAATCCTCGGGCGCCGATTTCTTCTTCCTGCTCGACAAGGAGGGCATCACCACCGCCGTCTCCTATTGCGAGTTCCAGGGCGAGGGAAGGAAGGTCGGCGGCGCCACGCTCGTCAAGGCGGGCTGCCATGAGGAGGGTTCGGAAGAGGTCACCCCCTACGAGCTGACATTGACGCCGGACAATGGCGGCTACACGATCAGCTTTGCGGACGGCACGCGCTGGGGGCCGCTGGCGAGGTGCGGGAAGTGACGGCGGGACAACCGGCCCATGGACGCCTGCGCGGGAACCGGCACCGCACCAATCACCGCGCGCTCCAGCTCATGAGGCACTGCCGGGGCCCGGCACCCGGCGGTGCCTTCCCCGGCAATTCCACGCGCGGGACGATACGCCAGACAATGCCGATTGCAATGCCGGTGAGGGCCATGCAGTCTGCCGAAAACCGCGCTGTGCGAAGCGCCGAAAGATGAACAGCATGGCCCCATCCGATACCGTCGTTGCAGCAAGAGACCTCGGCCTGACGTTCCAGACGGCCGATGGGCCCGTCACGGCCCTGACCGGCGTCGACCTTTCCGTGGAGAAGGGCGATTTCGTCTCCTTCATCGGGCCGTCCGGCTGCGGCAAGACGACGTTCCTGCGCGTCATCGCCGACCTCGAAAAGCCGACATCGGGCACGATCACCGTCAATGGCATGACCCCGGAGGAGGCGCGCAAACGCCGTGCCTACGGCTATGTCTTCCAGGCCGCCGCGCTCTATCCCTGGCGCACAATCGAGAAGAACATCGCCCTGCCGCTGGAAATCATGGGCTATTCCAAGGCGGACCGGAAGGCGCGCATCGAGCGCACGCTCGACCTCGTCAACCTCTCGGGTTTCGGCAAGAAATATCCCTGGCAGCTCTCCGGCGGCATGCAGCAGCGCGCCTCCATCGCCCGCGCGCTCGCCTTCGACGCCGACCTGCTCCTGATGGACGAGCCCTTCGGCGCGCTCGACGAGATCGTCCGCGACCATCTCAACGAGCAGCTCCTGAAGCTCTGGGCCGCGACCCGCAAGACCATCTGCTTCGTCACCCACTCCATCCCCGAGGCGGTCTATCTCTCGACGAGGATCGTCGTCATGAGCCCCCGCCCCGGCCGCGTCACCGACGTGATCGAATCCCCGCTGCCGAAGGAGCGCCCGCTCGACATTCGCGAGTCGCCCGAATTCCTGGAAATCGCACACCGCGTGCGCGAGGGGCTTCGCGCCGGCCACAGCTACGAGGAGCACGCCTGATGAGGCTCTCCTTCGTCCTCTGGCTCTTCGGCGCGACGGCCGTGTTCATCACCGCCGCCTCCGCCTCGCGCGTCTATGTCCACACGACCAATATCCTTTACCTGCTGCTCTCGATGACGCTCTACGTCATCGGCAACCTGATGATGCTGCGGCTGATGCGCGAGGGCGGTCTGGGTCTTGCCATATCGCTTTCCGCCATCACCCAGCTTCTCGTCATCAATGTCATCGCCTTCGCGTTCTTCGGCGAGCGGCTGAGCAACACCCAGCTTGCCGGCGTCGGTCTCGGCATCCTCGCCATGGGGCTGATGCTGCTGCCCGCCCCCTCGAGGAGCTGATCCATGGAACAGGCAAGCTTCCTTCGTGACCGCCTGCTCCCGATAGGCACCGTCCTCCTCGCGCTCCTTGCCCTCTGGTACGTCTTCGCCGCCGTGCTCAACGCACCCTTCGAGCGCGACACGGCAGCCCGGGCCGGCACGACGATCGGCTTCATGGAGCTGCTGCCGAAGACCATGGCGCAGGAGCGCCCGGTCCTGCCCGCGCCGCACCAGGTCTTCGCCGAACTCTGGGACACGACCGTCAACAAGGCCATCACCTCCAGGCGCAGCCTCGTCTACCACGCCTGGATCACCCTTTCGGCCACGCTCCTCGGCTTTGCCATGGGCGCCGTGCTCGGCATCCTGCTCGCCATCGCCATCGTGCACAATCGCGCCATGGACCGCTCGCTGATGCCCTGGGTCATAGCCAGCCAGACCATCCCCATCCTCGCCATCGCGCCGATGATCATCGTGGTGCTGAACGCCATCGGCATATCGGGCCTGATGCCGAAGGCGCTGATCTCGACATACCTCTCCTTCTTCCCGGTCGTCGTCGGCATGGTGAAGGGATTGCGCAGCCCCGAGCAGATCCAGCTCGACCTGATGCACACCTACAATGCCTCCGCGGCGCAGACCTTCTGGAAACTGCGCTGGCCAGCATCCATGCCCTATCTCTTCACCTCGCTGAAGGTGGCGATCGCCATCTCGCTGGTCGGCGCCATCGTCGGGGAACTGCCGACGGGCGCCGTCGCCGGCCTCGGCGCGCGCCTCCTCGCCGGCTCCTACTACGGCCAGACGGTGCAGATCTGGGCGGCGCTCTTCATGGCGGCGGGCGTCGCCGCGCTGCTCGTCATCATCGTCGGCATCGCGCACAATCTCGTCCTCAAGCGCATGGGGGCACGGGCATGAATGCATCGATCCTGATAGCCGCCGTCGTCTTCTGGCTCGCCGCCTGGGCGTTCAACGAGTGGCTGGTGCGCCGGAAATTCCTGAGTCCCGTTGCCGACCGCGCCGCACGCCTCGCCGTGCCGCTGATCTTCGGCGCCACCATCCTCGTGCTCTGGGAAGGCATCGTCCGGGGCTTCAACGTCCCCTCCGTCCTGCTGCCGCCGCCGAGCATGATCTGGACGCGGCTCATCGGCTCCGTGCCGACGCTCTGGGCGGATTTCCGCCAGACCTTCCTGAAATCCGTGCTGGTCGGCTATGCGCTCGGCTGCGGCCTCGGCTTCCTCGTCGCCATCCTCATCGACCGCTCGCCCTTCCTGCAGAAGGGCCTGCTGCCGCTCGGCAATTTCGTCTCGGCCCTGCCGGTCATCGGCGTCGCGCCCATCATGGTCATGTGGTTCGGCTTCGACTGGCAGTCGAAGGTCGCCGTCGTCGTCATCATGACCTTCTTCCCCATGCTGGTGAACACCGTGTCCGGCCTTGCCGCCACCAGCCACATGGAGCGCGACCTGATGCGCACCTACGCCGCCGACTGGTTCCAGACGCTCGTCAAGCTGCGCCTGCCGGCCGCCTGGCCCTTCATCTTCAACGCGCTCAAGATCAACTCGACGCTGGCGCTCATCGGCGCCATCGTGGCCGAGTTCTTCGGAACGCCCATCGTCGGCATGGGTTTCCGCATCTCCACGGAAGTGGGCCGCATGAATGTCGACATGGTCTGGGCCGAAATCGCGGTCGCCGCGGTGGCTGGCTCCCTGTTCTACGGGATCGTCGCGCTTATCGAGCGTGTCGTCACGTTCTGGCATCCGTCTGTCCGCGGTGGACAGGCGTAACAAGAAGAAAGAGGGAACTGACATGAAAACGAAGATCGCATCGCTGCTGATGGCAAGCGCCTTCTCGCTTGCCGCGTTCCAGGCCGGGGCCGCCGACAAGGTCGTCCTCCAGCTCAAATGGGTGACCCAGGCCCAGTTCGGCGGCTACTACGTCGCGAAGGACAAGGGCTTCTACGAGGAAGAGGGCCTCGACGTCGAGATCAAGCCGGGCGGCCCGGACATCGCCCCCGCGCAGGTGATCGCCGGCGGCGGCGCCGACGTCATCGTCGACTGGATGCCCTCGGCGCTCGCAACGCGCGAAAAGGGCGTGCCGCTCGTCAACATCGCCCAGCCCTTCAAGTCCTCCGGCATGATGCTGACCTGTCTGAAGGATTCCGGCGTCAAGGGCCCGGACGACTTCAAGGGCAAGACACTCGGCGTCTGGTTCTTCGGCAACGAATATCCGTTCCTCTCCTGGATGGCGCACCTGAAGATCCCGACCGAGGGCGGGCCGGATGGCGTGACCGTCCTCAAGCAGGGCTTCAACGTCGACCCGCTGATCCAGAAGCAGGCCGCCTGCATCTCCACCATGACCTACAACGAATACGGCCAGGTGCTCGATGCGGGCATCAAGCCGGAGGACCTCGTCACCTTCAAATACGAGGACCAGGGCGTCGCGACGCTGGAAGACGGTCTCTACGTGCTGGAGGACAAGCTCAAGGACCCGGCCTTCAAGGAGAAGATGGTCAAGTTCGTGCGCGCCTCCATGAAGGGCTGGAAATATGCCGAGGAGCACCCGGACGAGGCCGCCGAGATCGTCCTGGAGAACGACTCGACCGGCGCGCAGACCGAGGCGCACCAGAAGTTCATGATGGGCGAGGTCAGCAAGCTGACCGCCGGCTCCAACGGCGCCCTCGACGAGGCCGACTACAAGCGCACCGTCGAATCGCTGCTTGCCGGCGGTTCGGACCCGGTCATCTCCAAGGAGCCGGAAGGCGCCTGGACGCACGAGGTCACCGACGAGGCGCTCAAATAGGCTTTCGCCACGGGAACAACGCCGCGTGCGGGGCCCTGCCCCGCACGTTTCGTTTTGAACACAGGAAGGTCCGCGATGGCGCGCTACCGTCGAAATACCGGACGAGCTAAATAATGAGGCACCATTTCGTTACCCCTTGTAAGCCCGCCGGACGCCGACTACATAGACCGTACAGTTGGAACCTGGAGAGGCCTGACGCCATTCCGTGTCCGCTATGCTGGCAAGGAAATGAAGGTCCGGCAGAACCACGAGAAGAACATCCGGACGACCATCATAAAGTCATGCTCTTTGGGAAAGTTCGGCCTATGGCTTCTGGACGCAGGATAGTTCTCTCTTTTTCCCTCGCCGCCTTCATGACGGCCGTTCCGGTGCTCGCCTTCGCCGCCGATGCGGCAACGGGTGAAGATGCCGGGCAGCAACAGGTGCAGAACCTCCCCGCGATCGTCGTCACCGCCGCTGAAAAGCGCCCCATCGTGGACCGCGTGATCGCCACCGGCACCGTCCAGGCGGTCGAGGAGGTCTATGTCACCCCGCTCGTCGAAGGCCTTTCCATCCGCACGCTCGCCGCCGATGTCGGCGACCGGGTGGAAGCGAACGGCACGCTGGCGACGCTGAACGACGACGCGCTGGTCCTGCAGAAGAGCCAGACCGAGGCCTCGCTGGCCAAGGCGAATGCCGCCCTTGCCCAGATCAAGGCCCAACTCGTCGAGGCCAGGGCCAATGCGGACGAGGCCGTCCGCGTCCGCGACCGCGCCCAGCGTCTCGTCAAGTCCGGCTCGCAGTCGCAGGCCAATGCCGACCAGGCCGTCGCCGCCGCCGATGCCGCGCTGGCCCGCGTCAATTCCGCCGAGCAGGCGATCGCCGTTTCCGAGGCCGACATCAAGGTGGCGCAGTCACAGATCGACGACATCGACCTGAAACTTGCCCGCACCTCGGTCAAGTCGCCCGTCGCCGGCCTCGTTTCCGCCCGCACGGCGAAGATCGGCGCCATCGCCAGCGGCGCCTCCTCTCCGCTCTTCACCGTCATCCGCGACGGCGAGATCGAACTCAAGGCGGACGTTTCGGAGGATGCCGTCCTCAAGCTTGCGCCGGGGCAGAAGGCAACCGTCACGCTGGCAGGCGGCGCGGCACGGCTCACCGGCGCGGTGCGCCTGGTCGAACCGACCCTCGATGCGCAAAGCCGCCTCGGCCGCGTCTACATCCGCTTCGACGAACCGGGCAAGGCGCGCGCCGGCATGTTCGCCAATGCGGAGGTCGTCATTGAGGAAAGGGAGGGCATCACCCTGCCGCTTTCCGCCATCACGACGGCGGACGGCAGGACGGTGACCCGCAAGGTCGAGAACGGCGTGGTGAAACTGGTTCCGGTCGAGACCGGCATCCAAGACGGCCAGGTGATCGAGATCGTCAGCGGCCTTGCCGCAGGCGACGAGGTGGTCGCCAAGGCCGGCGCCTATGTCCGTGACGGCGACCGCATCAACCCGGTCCACGGCGAACAGGCTTCGGCCACGAAATGACGCCAGGCTCCGCGATGGCGGGGCCGCAATGCCGGGCGCAGCGCCCGGATGCATGACGGGCGATCCGGGACGGGTCGATCCGGGTGAACGTCCGGTCTCGCAAGAAGGACTTTGGGGACATGAATTTTTCAGCTTGGTCCATTCGCAACCCGATTGCGCCGCTGCTCGCATTCTTCCTGCTGCTCTATGTCGGCATCCAGTCCTTCTATGCGCTGCCGATCACGCGGTTTCCCAATATCGACGTGCCGGTCATCGCCATTTCCGTGACGCAGAGCGGCGCCGCGCCGGCCGAGCTCGAGGTCCAGGTCACCAAGGAGATCGAGGACGCGGTCGCCGGCATCGAGGGCGTCGACGACATCATGTCCACCGTCACCGACGGCAGCTCGATCACGTCGGTGCTTTTCAAGATCGAGAAGCCGACGAACCAGGCGCTCCAGGACGTCAAGGATGCGATCGACCGCATCCGCAGCGACCTGCCGGCCTCGATCGAGGAGCCGGTCGTCAGCAAGATCGACGTGGAAGGCCAGGCGATCCAGACCTTCGCGGTCTCCTCGCCCAACATGACGCTCGAGGAACTCTCCTGGTTCGTCGACGACAAGGTCAAGCGCGCCCTGCAGGGCCAGCCCGGCATCGGCAAGATCGACCGCTTCGGCGGCGCCGACCGCGAGGTGCGCGTCGACCTCAACCCCGACAAGCTCGAATCCTTCGGCATTTCCGCCGCCGACGTGAACCGCCAGATCCGCAGCATGAACGCGGATATCGGCTCGGGCCGCGGCCAGATCGCCGGCGCGGAACAGGCGATCCGCACGCTGGGCGACGCCCGCTCCGTCGAGAAGCTGACCAACACGATGATCGCCCTGCCGAACGGCCGGTTCGTGCGGCTTTCCGAGCTCGGCAAGGTCACCGACACCTACGAGGAGCCGCGCTCCTTCTCGCGCTTCAACGGCAACCCGGTCGTGACCTTCGCGGTCTTCCGCTCCAAGGGCGCCAGCGAAGTGACGGTCGCCGAATCCGTCGCCAAGTCGCTCGACACGGTGCGCACGCACTATCCCGACGTCTCCATCGAGCTGGTCGACGATTCCGTCTACTTCACCTACGGCAACTACGAGGCCGCGCTCCACACGCTGATGGAGGGTGCGCTCCTCGCCGTCATCGTCGTGTTCCTGTTCCTGCGCAACTGGCGGGCGACGCTGATTTCCGCCGTGGCGCTGCCGCTGTCGGCCATCCCGACCTTCTTCGTCATGGACCTGATGGGCTTCTCTCTGAACCTCGTCTCGTTCCTGGCGCTGACGCTGGCGACCGGCATCCTCGTCGACGACGCCATCGTGGAAATCGAGAACATCGCGCGGCATATCCGCATGGGCAAGACACCCTACCGGGCGGCGATCGAGGCCGCCGACGAGATCGGCCTTGCCGTCATCGCGACGACGTTCACCATCATCGCGGTCTTCGTGCCGGTCTCCTTCATGCCGGGCATTCCGGGCCAGTATTTCATCCAGTTCGGCCTGACGGTCGCCGTCGCGGTGTTCTTCTCCCTCATGGTGGCCCGCCTCATCACCCCCGTCATGGCGGCCTACCTCATGAAGTCGGGCGACGCCGACGGCCATGGCGAGGAGAAGGAAGGCGCCTTCATGCGCTTCTATACCTGGCTCGTCAGCAAGACGACGAGCACATGGTACGCCCGCTACGCGACGCTCGCCGCCGCCATCGTCTTCCTGATTGCTTCCGTCGGCCTGCTCTTCACCGTGCCGGGCAGCTTCCTGCCGCCGGACGACGCCTCGCGCGTCGTGCTGTCCGTCGAGCTGCCGCCCGATGCGATGCTTGACGACACCGACCGCACCACCACGCAGATCTACGATCGGATCAAGAACATCGACGGTGTCGAGAGCGTCTTCGTGCTCGGCGGCTCCTCGCCGAAGGGCGACATCGAACTGCGCCGCGCCTCGGTGACGGTCATCCTCGACAAGCTGGAGCATTCGCTTGCCCACAGGCTGGTGAACGACGTCATCGGCCGTATCCCGCTGATCGGCCCGCACCTGCCGAAGATGGAGGCCAAGGGCCGCCTGCGCCCGCAATGGGACATCGAGAAGGAACTCTTCGCGACCCTGCGCGACATTCCGGACGTGCGCATCATCAAGCTCAACGACCGCGGCGAGCGGGACCTCGCGTTCAACCTGCTCTCCGACAACGAGGCGGACCTCAACGACACCGTCGCCGTTCTGGAATCGAAGCTGCGCGCCGATCCGCTGCTGGCGAATGTCAGCTCGGAAGGCTCGCTGCCGCGGCCCGAACTGCAGATCCGCCCGCGCGACGACCAGATGGCCCGCCTCGGCATCACGACGGCGCAGATCTCGGAAGTCGTGCGCGTCGCCACCATCGGCGACATCGATTCCCAGCTCAGCAAGGTCTCGCTCGACGACCGCCTCATCCCCATCCGCGTAAAGGTCGACCGCAGCTTCCGCACCGACCTAGCCGCCATCCGCAACCTCAAGATCCAGACGGCGGGCGGCCAGTTCGTGCCGCTCTCCTCCGTCGCGGACATCTCCTATTCCGAAGGCCCGAGCGCGGTGAAGCGGCACAACCGCAACCGCGTCGTCTCGATCGGCTCCGACCTCCAGCAGGGCGTTGCGCTCGACACGGCGACGGCCCGCTTCAAGGAGATCGCCTCCGGCATCGACATGCCGCCGACCGTGCAGTTCGCGGAAAGCGGCGACGCGGAAATCCAGGGCGAGATGCAGCAGTCCTTCGCCAATGCCATGCTGCTCGGCGTCCTGCTCGTGCTGATGGTGCTGATCCTGCTCTTCAAGGACGTGATCCAGCCCTTCACGATCCTGCTCTCGCTGCCGCTCGCCATCGGCGGCGTGGCGGCGGGCCTGATCCTGACGCAGAACGCGCTCTCCATGCCCGTCCTCATCGGCATCCTCATGCTGATGGGCATCGTGACGAAGAACGCGATCCTGCTCGTCGACTTCGCCATCGAGATGATGCACCACGGCATGGAGCGCGTGCACGCCATGATCGAGGCCGGCCGCAAGCGCGCCCGCCCGATCGTCATGACCTCCATCGCCATGTCGGCGGGCATGCTGCCCTCCGCGCTCGGTGTCGGCGAAGGCGGCTCGTTCCGCTCGCCCATGGCGATCGCGGTGATCGGCGGCATCATCGTCTCGACGGTGCTTTCGCTGGTCGTCGTGCCGTCCTTCTTCCTCATCATGGACGACCTTTCGCGCTTCCTCGGCTGGCTGTTCGGCCGCTTCGTCGGCAAGAAGGACGAGGAACTGCTGGCCATGGAACCGGAAGCCCTCACCCGGCTTGCCGACCAGACCGCGCGCGACGTCAGCGATCTGGAGAAGCGGATCGAGACGCTCGAAAAGAAGAACGGCGAGCGCAAACCCTTCAGCGTGGTGCATCATTCGCCGCTTGCCGCCGAATAAGTCGCCTTTACTGCACGAACGGCCGGTCCGGCATGCACCGGGCCGGCCGTTTGATAGTTCATTGATCGAAATCAAGTAAGGCTTGCCCGACCTCGACTATCTTTCTCCCATCGAAGACCCAAAGATGCCTGCGGGAGCACGGAGTGAGATCGATGAACAGGCTGATGAAACCCGGCGCACGGGAACGCGAAACCCTGCTGAACTCGGGCCTTCTTTCCATGCTCGGCGTGGAGAGCGTCACGGCGATGATGGAGATCGCGGTCATCGGCAACCTGCCGGCGCGCCAGATGCTGTTCCGCGAGGGCGAGCCTGCCGACATGCTGCACTGCGTTCTCTCGGGCTATGTCCGCGTCTACAAGCTCGATCCCGACGGCCGCGAAGCCGATGTGGAACTCTACGGTCCCGGCGACCTGATCGGCGCGAGCGTCGTGCTCGACGGCGGCCGTTATCCCGCCACGGCACAGGCGGCGGAACCTTCGCTGATCGCCCGTTTCGACCTCAAGCGCGTGCGCGACATCGCCGCCCGCCGGTCGGACCTCGCCGTCGCGCTTGCCACCGCGCTCTCGGGCCAGCTTTCCAGGGTCTTCGGCAGCCTGGCCGATGACCGGCTGCACACGGCGCCGCAACGGGTCGCCCGCTACCTGCTCTCCCATTGCACGGCGGACGGCAGGGCGTCCAGCTTCCGCCTGCCCTACCAGAAGAGCCTGCTCGCCGGAAAGCTCGGCCTTGCGCCGGAAGCCCTCTCGCGCGCTTTCTCGCTGCTGCGGGGCCACGGCGTCAGCGTGCGCGGCCGCCTCGTCCATATCGGCGACCCCGAGGCATTGCGGCGGGTCTGATCACAGCCCGCCCTGAACCCGCAGGAAATCGACGATCCGCTCGACGCCCTCGCCGCGCTTCATGTCCGAGAACACGAAGGGCCGTGCCGCGCGCATGCGCTCCGCATCCTGTTCCATCACATCGAGATCGGCCCCGACATGCGGGGCAAGGTCCTTCTTGTTGATGACGAGAAGGTCCGAACGCGTGATCCCCGGCCCGCCCTTGCGCGGGATTTCCTCCCCCTGGCAGACGGAGATCACGTAGATCGTCAGGTCCGCCAGATCGGGCGAGAAGGTCGCCGCCAGATTGTCGCCGCCCGATTCGATGAAGACCACGTCGAGATCGGGAAAACGCCGGTTGAGATCGGCGATGGCCTGGAGGTTGATCGAGGCATCCTCGCGGATCGCCGTATGCGGGCAGCCGCCCGTCTCCACGCCGACGATGCGGTCGGAGGAGAGCGCCTGCATGCGCACCAGCGCCTCCGCATCCTCCTTGGTATAGATGTCGTTGGTGACGACGGCGACGGAATAGCTTTCACGCATCGCCTTGCAGAGCTTTTCGGTGAGTGCCGTCTTGCCCGAGCCGACGGGACCGCCGATGCCGACGCGCAGGGGACCGTTCTTCGATGTCATGGTGAACCTCCGGAGGATACGGAGCGGCCGGCCGGGAACGCCGCCACCCCCTTCATTCGTGTCTGCGCCGGGACGGGCGCGGCAGCAAGCGCGTTCATGAGCGGAACAGCCGCGTCGGCAGCGTCTCGTGCCGCAGGCTGGCGATATCCGCGCGGATCGTCGCGGAGCCGAGGTCATCATCGAGCGTGGAGCCCGCCGCCGCTGCGGCAAGGGCGATGATCTCCTCCTCCAGCCCGGCCAGCACCGACACGGCGTTCTTCTGGCCTATTACGCCGCAACGGATGGCGACCGACACGAGGTTCGAGGCGACGGCATGGAGGAAGGCGGCAAGCGCCGCCTCCGCGCCGATACCATGCGCGGCCGAAACCGCGCCGACCGCGACCGGATAGGCCGCCGCGTCCCCCAGCGCGTCCAGAACCGGATGCGGCCAACTCGCTGCGGCGGTCAGGAAGGCCCCGCCCTGCAGCATGGTTTCGAGGTGCCGCTCCGCCGAGCCGGACAACGCCTCGGCCAGCGCCACCATCTCCGCAAGCCGTTCCGCATCGTCAAAGGCGCGGTGCGCGGCGGCCAGCAGCACGGCATCGTTCCACAGGGTGCCATGGGCCAGCAGGCTGAGGAGCCAGCCGCGCAACGTCTGCGCATCGCCCACGTCGCCATCGGCCACCGCCTGCTCCAGTCCGCCGGAATAGGAGAAGGCGCCGACCGGGAAGGCCGGCGAAAGCCACGTCATCAGCCGGACGAGCGCTACGGTATCAGCCATGGCCGTGATGATGATGTCCGTTGCCGTGATAGGCGCCGCGCAGCGGATGGAACGGTTCGGAAATCTCGCGCACGCCTGCGCCGAGCCCCGTCAGCATGTCGCGGATGACATGGTCGCGAAGGATGAGGATCCGCTCCCCCTCGATCTGCGCCGGCAGGTGGCGATTGCCGAGATGCCAGGCAAGTTCCACGAGATGCAGCCGGTTCTTGGGCGTCACCTCGTAAAGCGCCTCCTCCGCCGCGATCACCTCGATGGTCTCGCCCGTCTCCGTCAGCAGGAGATCGCCCTGGCCAAGCTGCACCGGCTCCTTGAGGTCGAGCATGACCACGTCGTCATGCTTCATGTGCAGCAGCTTGCGGCGCACATGCCGCTGGTCGTGCGCCAGCACCACGACGTCGATGGGCGTGCGGTCTCCGCCGGTGCCGTGCGGCAGGATTGTGGTGCAGCGATAGGGCAAGGAGGGACCTCGGGAGTCGATGTGTATTTGCCGAGAAAAGCATGTTTGCCCGGCCAAGGGAACCGCAGATACGCTGCACCGCATCATTTGCCGCCGGTCGGCCTCAACGCCGGCGCCCGCCCGCCACCTTTCGGCTCGGCACAAGCAGTTCCTCGCCCTCGTCCTCGTGGATGGCCCGGTCGCGGCCAAGCGACTTGGCGAGATAGAGCGCCCTGTCCGCCGCCTCGAAGACGGCCTCCAGGGACCGCCCGTCCCGCCGGTCGGCGATGCCGGCGGACAGGGTGACGGCGATCGATCCCTCGCCCGCCTCGATCCGCCGCGCGGCGACGGAGCGGCGTGCCTCCTCCACCAGCAGCCAGCAATCTCCGCGGTCCTCGCTGCGGATGAAGGCGGTGAACTCCTCGCCGCCGAAGCGGCCGACGAGATGCGCCGGCAGGAAGACCCGGCGCAGTTCCTGCGAAACCGCGGCGATCGTCGCATCGCCGGCCGCATGGCCATGGCCGTCGTTGACCGCCTTGAAGCGATCTATGTCGAACAGCACGAAGAAGCCGTTCTCCGCCGTTTGCGAGAACGCCTCGGTGAAGGCCCGCCGGTTGAAGAGGCCGGACAAGGGATCCAGCCGGCTCCGCCGCTCGAATTCGGCGCGCGAGAGCGAGAGTTCATGGATCGCCATGCCGATCACCCAGGCAAGCAGCGCGGTCACGCTCGCCGCGATCACCAGCGTCGTCGACCCGCCGAAGCTGATGGCGGAGCTGAGGGAATAGGGCAGCAGGTCGAAATAGGCGAGGACCGTGGCGGCGATGAGATAGGTCGCGGTCGCAAGCGCCGTCGCCACCAGAACGGTGTTCAGCACGAAAGCCGAAATGTCGGCCTTCGTCTCGAAGACGCCGAGTTCGATCTGTGCCCTCAGCCAGAGGGCCAGCCTGCCGCGCATAAATCTCTCCATGGTGCACGAAGAGATTCTACAGGGCGCGCCTTCAGGGATGTCTAATGCATTCGGTAGAACTTTAACCATCCCGTTCGGGAACGGCCGGCCTCAGAAGAGGAAGTAGCGCTGCGCCATCGGAAGCACCGTTGCGGGCTCACAGGTCAGCAGTTCGCCGTCCGCCCGCACCTCGTAGGTCTCCGGGTCCACCTCGACATGCGGCGTCAGGTCGTTGAGGATCATCGAGGCCTTGGAAATGGCGCGGGTATTGCGGACTGCGAGCAGTTGCTTGGCGACGCCGAGCCGTTCGCGCAGGCCGAGGTCGATGGCGGCCTGGGAGACGAAGGTGACGGAGGAATTCGTGCGCATCTTGCCGAAGGCACCGAACATCGGCCGGTAATGCACCGGCTGCGGCGTCGGGATCGACGCATTGGGATCGCCCATGGGCGCCATGGCGATCGAACCGCCGATCAGCACCATGTCCGGCTTCACGCCGAAGAAGGCCGGGTTCCACAACACGAGATCCGCCCGCTTGCCGGCCTCCACGGAACCGATCTCGTGGCTGAGGCCGTGCGCGATGGCGGGATTGATCGTGTATTTGGCGATGTAGCGGCGGATGCGCAGGTTGTCGTTGTCGCCCGTCTCGCCGGCAAGCCGGCCGCGCTGGCGCTTCATCTTGTCGGCCGTCTGCCAGGTGCGGATCGCCACCTCCCCGACGCGGCCCATGGCCTGGCTGTCGGAGGAGATGATGGAGAAGGCGCCGATATCGTGCAGGATGTCCTCCGCCGCGATGGTCTCCTTGCGGATGCGGCTTTCGGCAAAGGCGATGTCCTCCGGGATCGACGGCGACAGGTGGTGGCAGACCATCAGCATGTCGAGATGCTCGGCGATGGTGTTGACCGTATAGGGCCGCGTCGGATTGGTCGACGAGGGGATGACGTTGGCGTGGCCGCAGACCTTGATGATGTCGGGCGCATGGCCGCCGCCGGCCCCTTCCGTATGGAAGGCGTGGATCGTCCGGCCCCGGATGGCCGCCATCGTATCCTCCACGAAGCCGCTCTCGTTGAGCGTGTCCGTATGGATCATCACCTGCACGTCGTACTCGTCCGCGACCGACAGGCAGCAGTCGATGGCGCCCGGTGTCGTGCCCCAATCCTCGTGCAGCTTCAGCGAGGAGGCCCCCGCCTTCACCATTTCCTCGAGCGGCGCCGGCAGCGAGGCATTGCCCTTGCCGGCGAGCGCCAGGTTCATCGGGAAGGCGTCGAAGCTCTCGATCATGCGCTCGATGTGCCAGGCGCCCGTGCAGGTGGTGGCGAGCGTGCCGTGCGCCGGGCCGGAGCCGCCGCCGAGCATCATGGTGATGCCGCTTGCCAGCGCCTCCTCGATCTGCTGCGGGCAGATATAGTGGATATGCGCATCCATGCCGCCCGCCGTCAGGATCTTGCCTTCGCCGGCGATCACCTCCGTCGAGGGCCCGACGACGATGGTGACGCCCGGCTGCGTATCCGGGTTCCCGGCCTTGCCGAGCGCGGCGATGCGCCCGTCCTTCAGCCCGACATCGGCCTTGAAGATGCCGGCATGGTCGATGATCAGCGCATTGGTGATGACGGTATCGACGGCGCCCTCCGCCCGCGTTGCCTGGCTCTGCCCCATGCCGTCGCGGATGACCTTGCCGCCGCCGAACTTCACCTCGTCGCCATAGGTGGTGAAGTCCTTCTCCACCTCGGCGAAGAGCTCCGTATCGGCAAGGCGCACCCTGTCGCCGGTGGTGGGGCCGAACATGCCGGCATAGGCGGCGCGGGACATTCTGTAGGACATGGTCAGCTTCTCCGGGAGGCGGAAGGAGGATCGAGGCGGTCGAGATGACCGGCGGCGATGCGGGCATCCACCCAGCGCCGCTCGGCGGCGAAGGGATGCCACTGCCAGCCAGCATGGCCGAAGCCGGCGAGGAGGACGCGGTCACCGGCTTCGGCGAGATTGTCGAGCACATGGGCGATGACGATCAGCCCGGAGCTCGGCACCACATAGGGCGGCGGATCGAACGCGGCGAGCGCGGCGTCGAGCCCATGGTGCACGGCGGCCGGGACGATCGCCAGCCGCCGGCCCGTCGCCTGTGCGAAGGTCTCGAAACCGGTGGTGTAGTCGTCGCAGAAATCGTCGAGGTCGGGATGGCTTTCGGCAAGCGGGGCGCGCAGCGCCGCAAAGACGTCCGGGGAGCGCACGCACCAGATTTCACGCGCCTGCCGCACGGTGGCGCTCGCCTTCCAGCGCCCGCCGGCGAGCATGTCCAGCGCCGGGCGGCCGGTGTTGCAGACGGCAACGACATCGGTCTTGAGGCCGCCGGGTCCGGCCGAGCGGCAGCCGTTGAAGCGGATCACGAGATCGGCGGCGTCGATCGTTTCTGCGACACCCTGCGCAATGCTGCCGTTTCCCACGATGACGATCCTGCGCGGCACCGGCGCTCCCTCAGTTTTCCCGTCCGGGGACGGCCTGCAATCCGGCCCTGCCCTCGCCCATCGCGGCGAACGCCCTCCCCGACGGACGAAGGGCGGCGGCCGTAAGGACGCGGGCGCACATGTCAGAGCTTCCCCATCACGCCCTGGCGGAACCCGTAGATTTCCCGCTTGCCGGCGAAGGGAACGAGATGGACGCTGCGCGTCTGGCCCGGTTCGAAGCGGACGGCGGTGCCGGCGGGAATGTCGAGCCGCAGGCCCCGCGTCTTCTCGCGATCGAAGGACAGGCCGGGATTGGTCTCGTAGAAATGATAGTGGCTGCCGACCTGGATCGGCCGGTCGCCGGTATTGGAAACATCGAGCGTCGTGACCGGCAGGCCGGCATTGAGTTCGATCTCGCCTTCGGCGGCAATGATTTCGCCCGGTATCATGCTCTTCCTCACGCAGCTTTCGACGGTCCGCAGCCTTCGGCCTTGAGGACCCGCCGGGTGGATGCCGGATGTTTCCCGAGCAGCGCCGCCGGCCGAACCGGCCGTCGCACGAACTCGCCGCCGCAATTCGGACAGGCGCCGCCGAGGATGCCCGCCACGCAATCCGCGCAGAACGTGCATTCGAAGGTGCAGATCATCGCGTCCGGGCTTTCCGGCGGAAGGTCGCGGTCGCAGCATTCGCAGTTCGGCCTGAGCTCCAGCATGGTGCTACCTTATCGGCTCGTGGACGGTCACCAGCTTGGTACCGTCGGGAAAGGTGGCTTCGACCTGGATGTCGTGGATCATCTCGGCAATGCCGTCCATCACCTGGTCGCGGGTCAGCACATGCGCGCCGGCCTCCATCAATTCGGCGACGGGGCGGCCGTCGCGCGCGCCCTCGACGACGAAATCGGTGATCAGCGCGATCGCTTCGGGATGATTGAGCTTCACGCCGCGCTCCAGACGCCTGCGCGCCACGATCGCCGCCATGGCGATAAGCAGTTTGTCCTTTTCGCGTGGGGTCAGGTTCATCGGCGATCCATGGTTCGTCTCCAGGAGCAAGTCCGCCGGAAATGCGTGCGGTCTTGCGTCGGGAATTGCGAAAACAAAAGACTGGAGCGGTCTCGCGATTCGGAGCAGCGCGGAAACGCTCTAGAGACTCCAGACTTTCGGCACGCCCGCGCCATTACGCAAGTGCGAAATGACGGGAACGAGTATTTTTCTGAGCGCCAGGCCGTCGTCCGCGACAAGGCGGGCGACGAGCTTGCCCTGCCACTGGCTGACGCCGCCCTGCGCGCCGTCCAGGAGCCGGCGCAAAGGCTCCAGTTGCGCATCGGCCGCGGCGCCGCAAAAGAGCACGGTGGCAAAGGCCCGCGCGCCGGCAAGCACTGCCCGTTCTCCCGCAAGGCGAGCCACCTCCCCCTCCAGCCGCGCCTCTTCCGCATGGATCAGCCTGCCCGCCCGGCGGATGCGCCAGCGGTCGCGGAAGAAGCCGGCGGTAACCTCCTCGCCCATCGCCTTGCGGCCGAGCAGGACGGCCTCCACGGCAAGGAACGCCGCGTTCCCGGCAAGGTCCACCTCCAGCCGGCGTGTGAGCGAGGAACGGTCGAAGAGAATGGTCTCCTGCGGCAGCCAGTCCACGCGCGCCGCTGCCCCCACCGCAATGCGCGTTTCGACGGCGGCGGTGGCGGCGCTCGCCTTGTAGATCCGCTCGCAGGCCTGCGTCGTTGCCGTCAGGTGCGTTCCGGCCGCCGCGTCCAGCCGCCAGTCGATGCGGTCGCCGCCCGTCAGGCCGCCGGCGGTGTTGATGAGCACCGCCTCCATCGTGCCGTCGAACGTCCTGGGCAGGCGAATCTTGGCGCAGCCCTCCTGATAGAACACGTCCAGCCGCGTGCCGGCGGCGGAGGCTTTCGTGGCCAGCCTTCCCTCCCCGCGTGCCCGTTGCGGGCGGCCTTGCATAACGGCCGGTTCCTGTGTCGGTACGGTCATGTGCGAATGCGATCCCCGGGCCTTTTCGGCAGGCAGGTTCCACCATGGCAGCCGGCGGCGCAAGCGACGGCTCCCACGAAAAAGCCCGGCGCGGGGCCGGGCTGAAGCAAGGCGGCCGGGCGACGCGCATGCGCCGCCCGTTCCGTCAGGACGATTACTCGTTCTCGAAGTAGGTGTACTTGCCGTCGTCACCCTTCTTCCAGGTGTACATGACGTAGTCCGGGCGGGTGATGTCGCCCTTTTCGTCGAAGCCGAGTTCGCCGATGGCCGTCTGGAACGGACCCTTCGACTTGAGGGCTTCGGCAACAGCCTGCGGGTCGATGCCGCCGGCAGCCTTGGCAGCTTCGGCGATGACCTGGAGGGCAGCGTAGGAGTACAGCGTGTAGGCTTCCGGCTCGAAGCCGGCAGCGCGGAACTTCTCGACGAGTTCCTTGGCGGCCGGGTTCTTGCGCGGGTCCGGAGCGAAGGTCATCAGCGTGCCGTCGACGGCGTCGCCGGCAATCGAAGCCAGTTCGTTCGAGACGATGCCGTCACCCGAGATGAAGGTCGCCTTCAGGCCCTGGTCGGCGGCCTGGCGCTCGATGAGGCCGAATTCGGTGTGCAGGCCGCCCCAGTAGACGACGGACACGCCGGCTTCCTTCATCTTGGCGATCAGGGCCGAGAAGTCCTTGTCGCCGACATTGACGCCTTCATAGATGGCTTCCGTGACGCCGGCTTCGTTGGCCGACTTCTTGGTTTCGTCGGCAAGACCCTGACCGTACGGGGTCTTGTCGTGCAG